>NZ_JBSFKO010000042.1:0-94163 GCF_053598575.1 Streptomyces sp. NPDC001100 | reverse complement strand
ATCAGCATCGACATCCTGTTGACAGCACCCAACAGCCCATAACTTCATGGCCTTGACCTTTAGGCAGGCCCCGTCGGCCGACCACGTGGCCGACCGGTCCGCGGCTCGCGTCCAGGGGTAGGGGGCGGCGATCCCACGGGAGCGGTCCCCGCCCCTCCGAAAGGGGCCTGCCCCGGACAGCCGACGCCTCCCCATGGGCGGCACCGCCCGGCACCACCCGGTGGGCGGCAAGGCGATTGGCCTGGCCTCCCGTTGCCATCGCCTCGCCGAGTCGCCGAAGCCTTGGATTGGCACTGACCGGTGCGTCCGACCTGGGAAAAAGGCAAAGGGTCTGGCGACTAGGAGCACTTCCCGTGTCGTGCGCGTCAGTTCGTACGATTCGGTCTGGCCGGAACCTGCTCCTCCCCAGTGCGCGTTCCCGCCGCCGTCGACCGGTTCGACGAAGCATCGCCGCCCGGACCAGTCGATGTACGCCACCTGCGGTGACCTTCAGCGATACCGCGCTCGATCCCGTGCTGTTCTGCTCACTCAGCCACGAGCCACACCACACCACGCCGCCGCTCTGCGGGCCACGGGTCTGGTCGTGAGTCACCGCCACGCCGCATTCGTACTGCACACCCTCACCCCACTCGGAGCCGCACGCCTGCGTGCCAACACGCCTGGCCCAGGGCTGACCGGTCCGGGTGAACGGTCGCCGCGACACCTCCGTACCCCCTGACATGACCCCCCAGACACCGACACAGACACCGAACTCCACCCGAGGACACACCGCCCGCCTCCGTCGCGGTGCCGCGTTCGCCCTGCTTCCGCTCGCCGTGGCCTGCGGTGGAGGCGAGGACGACGGGTCGGCGGACCGCAAGCGGGTGGCGGCCGTGACCGCCGCTCCCGAAGCCGGCGTGGTCGCCCCCGCGAAGGTCGAGGTGATCGCCGGGCTGACCGGGTGCACCGCCGAGATCCGGATCGAGGCGGAGGAACTCCGTGAGGGGCAGTGCCGCACGAAGCAGGGCGAGTACCGGATCACCACGTTCCCGGAGGAGCGGTTCAAGGTGACCTGGCTCGACACCGCGGCCGTCTACGGCGGCAAGTACCTCGTCGGTACCCGCTGGGTCGTCAGTGCGCGGCCGGAACTGCTGGAGGGGTTCCGGGCCCGACTCGGCGGAACCGTAAAGGAGTTGCGCGGTGTCGGCCCCGCGGCGTCGCCCTCCTTCGGGCCCAGGGCGTCGGCCTCCTGAGGCCTCCCTCAGCGTCCGGGGTCCCCCTCCGTCTCCTGAGCAACCTCTCGGTCTCTGGGTCCCCCTCCGTCTCCTGGGTCCCGCCTCCGTCTCCTGAGAAACCCCTCCGTCTCCTGGGTCACCCTCCAGCTCCTGACTCCCCCCTCCGCCTCCCGAGCGCCCCCTCCGTCTCCTGAGTCACCCCTCCACACGGAGGTGCCCCAGCACCTCCGCCAGCGGCAGGTCGAACCGGTCCTTGTCGTCGGCCCACCGGCGCAGCACGCTCGCCGCGCCCTCCGCGAGGTCCGGCGGCAGTTCTGCCGTGCGCAGGGTCGCCGCGATCTCCTCCAACTCCGGTGCCCAGCGCCAGGCTCGCGCGGCGACGCTGGGCAGCTGGTCGGTCTCGGCGAGGATGTTGGATGTCAACGAGCTTGCCTCCAGGGCGAGTTCGGCCGCCACGCCGTGGCTCGCGGCGAGCGCGTGCGAGACGGCGGCCAGTACGCGGGCCGACTTCTGGTACGAGGCGTACGACATCTTCAGTGCCGACGCCGCCCCGATCCCGGCATCGAGGGGGCGGGCCAGGACCCGGGTGTCCTCGAACAGCGCCGCCAGCCCGGCCACTTGCTTCCCGTCGCCGCTCAGATAGAGGCGCGGGGCGCTGCCCGGGCCCGGCGGGCCGCCGACGATCGAGCCGTCGAGCATCGGCACGCCGTGCTCCGCGCACGCCGCCGCGATACGCCGCGTGCGGTCCGGGCTGATCGCGTTGGCCTCGACGTACACGCCCCGGAAGGGGTGTGCGAGGACCTCGTGCGCCACGTCCTCCGCCGCGTGCGGCGGGCACACCGAGAGGACGAAGTCGCTATCCGCCAGGGCGGTTTGGAGGCAGTCGGCCGCCTCCAGGCCCGCGTCCCGGGCCCGTTGGAGGCTGGCGGCGCCGCGGCCGGTCGGGACGTACAGCACCCGGGCACCCGCGAGGGCCGCCTGGCCGCCGACCTTCGCGCCCATGGCGCCGGGATGCAGAAGCGTCAACGTGGTCATGGGCCCACGTTAGGCGGGGCCCATGAACGGGTTCGGTGTGCGGGGCCGACAACCAAGCGCGGGCCATGAGTTGCCCTCCGTCGGCCCCGGCTTACTGAAACATTCAACCAATGGATCTTCGGGACCGGTAAAGGGCTCTACCCGCATAGATGATCCCGGTGCTGTCATGCTCACGACCGCCCGGAATTCCTGCCGGGCACCGCTCCGGGAGATCCCCCCATGCCCCGAATATCCCGCTCCCTGGTCACCGCCCTCTCCTCCCTCGCCCTCGCCGCCGCCGGCCTCACGGTCGCCGCCGGCACCGCGCACGCGCAGAGCTGCAGCCAGGACTACCTCCCGCTCCCCGACCCCAGTTGCCAGCCCGGCGACTTCAACCCGGACGTCACCCAGTCCACCATCGACACCACCATCTGCGTCTCCGGGTGGACCGCGACCGTCCGGCCCTCCAGCTCCTACACCACCGCCCTGAAGAAGAAGCAGATCGTCGAGTACGGCTACTCCGACACCAGCACCTCGGACTACGAGGAGGACCACTTCCTCCCCCTCGAACTCGGCGGTGCCCCCAAGAGCGAACTCAACCTCTGGCCGGAGCCGGAGTACGGCACCAAGACCGCCGCCAACAAGGACACCGTCGAGAACAAGCTCAAGAAGGCGGTCTGCGCAGGCACCGTCACGCTCTCCGACGCCCAGGACGCGATCCTCACGGACTGGACGACCGCACTGTCGGACCTCGGCCTGAGCTGAACCCCTCGCCCGACTCAGGGGCCGGTCTCCTCCCTCGGGAGTAGCCGGCCCCTCGCCGCTCCTTCTGGGGAGGCAGACCACGTGCATCCGCAAGGGCGATGTTCTTGGGCGTCGCGAGGAAGAGTGTGGGGCATAGGAGAGGGGCATAGGAGATATGAGCCTCGGGAGGGCGCCATGAACCGACAGATCCGTGTTCGCGTGATTCGCCGGCCCGCCGCGCCCCGCGACGACACCATCGACCGCAGGACGCCGTCGGGGCGGATCCTGCCCTACTGACCCGAGCGGCCCCGCCTCACAGGGGCGACCGCCAACTCACCGTCGTGCCCGCGCCGTCGTACACCCTCAGCCGTACGGCGTCCCGGCCGTCCGGCAGGGGAGTCGTCACGTCGACCGTGATCTCCAGACGGGACGGGTGGGAGACGTCCGGTCGGCGCGACGCGCCGGCCAGGGCGCGGCGCAGGGCGGCGAGGAGTCGGATCGCCACCTGATCGGGGACGAGGGTGTCCACCGGACCCTTGAAGCGGGTCGAGGGCTGGCAGGCGAGGGTGGCCGCCGCCTCCCGAAGTACCTTGCCGCGCAGGCTCGTTGGCGCCTCGGGCGGTGGTTGCTGCAGGGCGAAGATCGCCGTGCGGACCTCCTGGACCGTCGACTGGAGTTCGTCGACGGCGCGTCCGAGGGCCTCGTGGGCCGGGTCGTCCGGTCCGCCCCTGCGCTGCGCGGACTCCAGCAACATGCCGGTGGCGAACAGCCGTTGGACGACCAGGTCGTGCAGGTCGCGGGCGATGCGGTCGCGGTCCTCGTAGACCGCGAGGCGTTCCCGGCCGTGCCGGGCGTCGGCCAGGACCAGGGCGAGTGCGGCCTGGGACGCGAACTGCGTTGCCAGCGACCGTTCTACGGCCGTGTAGGGGCGGTCGCCCGGGCGGCGGGGGAGGGCGAGCGTGCCGATGAGGCGGCCCTCGGCCTGGAGCGGCAGCATCATGCTGGGGCCGAACCGGTGCCGTACATGCGTCGTCATGCGCGGGTCGGTCGCCGAGTCGTCGATGAACACCGGTTCGCCGCCCAGGAGTTGGACCAGGACGGGGCTGCCGGGCGCGATGGTCGTGCCGACGATGTCGCCCGGGTCCTCGAAGGTGGAGGCGGTGACGATCTCCATGCCGCCCGCCTCCGTGGGCTGCAGGATCACCCCCGCGGCGGCGTCGGCCAGCGCCCGGGCGCCCTCGGCGACCGTCGTCAGCGCGTCGGCCGCCCGCTCGCCGGTGAGCAGTGCGGTGGTCACGGCCGCCGCGCCCTCGATCCAGCGCTCGCGCTGCCGGGCCGTCTCGTACAGGCGGGCGTTGCCGATCGCGATGCCGGCCTGCGCGGCGAGGACGTGCAGCAGCTGTTCGTCCTCGGCGGTGAAGGGGGCGGCGGGCTGTTTTCCGGCGAGGTGGAGGTGGCCGAAGATCTCGTCGTGGACGTGGATCGGCACGCTGAGCACGCCCGTGGGCGGCGGTTCGGCGCCCCCGGTGCGGATCTCGGTGAGGCCGTCCTGCCCCGGGTCCGTCGTGCCGAGCGCCGCGTAGCGCGCGCCGGTCAGCTCGGCGGCGCCGTCCACGATGTGCTGGAGCGTGGTGCGCAGTTCGAGCTCGGAGCCGACGCTCAGGACGGCTTCGAGGAGGCGGGAGAGGTCGGGGACGCCGTCGCGCCGGTCGGCCGGGTCCGTGCTCAGGCGGTCGCCAGCGGGTCCAGGACCAGCGGCTCGATCTTGCCTTCGAGCATGTAGCCGAGGCCCTGTACGGCGCACACGTCCGGCCGTTCGGCGATGTGCACCGGCATGCCGGTCGCCGCGCGCAGCATCTGGTCGAGGCCGGGGAGCAGGGCGCTGCCGCCGACCATCATGATCCCGCGGTCGGCGAGGTCGGCCACCAGGTCCGGCGGGCAGTTGCGCAGCACCCGGCCGATGCCGTCGAGGACGGCGGTCAGCGGGGTCTCGATCGCGTCCCGTACGGCGGCGGTGTCGACCTGCACGGAACGGGCGAGACCGGTCGCCACGTCCCGCCCGTGGATCTCGGTCAGGGCCGGGCCGTGCGGGGTGAGACCGTTGCCGGAGAGGGCGAGCTGCAGGGGCCGTACGGACTGGCTCGGGAGCATCAACTCGTGCTCGTGGCGCAGGTGTTGGACGATCGCGTGGTCGACGGCCTCACCGCCCACCGGGATGCGTTCGGCGGTGACGATCGAGCCGAGGGAGAGCACGGCGACCTGGGTCGCGGCGGCCCCGCACACCATGATCATGGTGGCCTCGGGCCGCTCCACCGGGAGCCCGCAGCCCACGGCGGCGGCGATCAGCGTGTCGACCAGCTCCACCCGGCGCGCCCCGAGCCCGACCAGCGTCTCGATAGCGGCCCGCTGCGCCAGCGGATCGGCGTCGTGCGGGGTGCAGGCGGCGGCCCGCAGCCGGGGCTTGCGGCGCAGCGCGCGGCGCACCTTGTCGCCGATCAGGTGCCGCAGCATGCGCTGCGCCATCTCGATGTCGACGACGGTGCCTCCGGAGACGGGCCTGACCACGCGAATGTAGTCGGGCGTACGGCCCGTCATCTTCTCCGCGAACTCTCCTACGGCGATCAGCGCGCCGGTCCGCGTGTTCACGGCGGCGGCGGACGGCTGGTCGACGACGAGCCCGGCGCCCTTGACGTAGACACGGGTGCGGGCGGCTCCCAGGTCGACGGCGAAATGGCAGCGTCGCAGCTGCTCCAGACTGACGGTCATGGAAGGTTCTCCCGAGAGCGGACCGGGGCGTCGCCGGGCGGCGGGCCTCTTTCGCATCGTGCGGGGGCGGGGCGGTCGGCGCGTCTTGTGGTGGGCCGGGCGGGGTGCGGCTGAATGGGGGTATTTGTCTGTTATGTCTGAAGTAAGGAACGCGTAAAGAGTGCTGGAGAGTGTTCTCATGACGGCCCGTCGCTCACCCCGGCCCGGTCCTGATCACCCCCAGCTCCGCCAAGTCCTCCGGACGGACCCGGAGTTGGTCCGCCGTCCGCTCCGTCTCCGTAGGCGCCCGCTTCAGGATCGCGGTGGCCAACTCCGGGGCGATCACCGAGAAGTAACTGTCCGGCGTGGCCCAGGTGTTGCCCGGCGCGGCCAGCGCCAGCGCACCCCCGGAACCACCCTCGCCGATCAGCAGCGTGGTGACCGGTACCCGGGCGGAAGCCACCGCACCGAACAGCTCCGCGATCGCCGCCCCCGCCCCCTCCCGCTCCGCCTCGGCGTCGTTCGCCGCGCCCGGGGTGTCCACCAGCGTCAGTACCGGCACGCCGAGCCGGTCCGCGAGCCGGATCAGCCGTGCGGCGGTCCGATACCCGGCCGGCCGGGTCGCCGTCCCGGCCTGCGCGGCGAACGCGACGGTCCGCCCCGCCCGCTCCCCGAATCCGCACAGCATGCCCGCGTCGGTGCCACCGCACCGGTCCCCTCTGATTGCCAGCCGGTGGGTGAAGTAGTCGTCCAAGTAGCGCTCGGCGCGGGGGCGTTGGGGGGAACGGGCACGCTGCACGGCCTCCCAGCCGGTGGCCGGGGGGCCGGCCGCGCCGAGAGCGGGTGGCATGTTCTCCCGCCCGGTCGTCGGGGGGTCGGCCGTCGTGTGCCGCGTGGCCTCGCCGACCTCGTCGAGGGCAGGTGTCGCGTCCTCCCGCGGGGACACCGGGGGACCGTCCGCCGCATGCCGGGCCGGTCGGGCGTGGTGTGCCGGGCCGTCTCTGCCGGCGGCGGGCGCCGCTCCCTCCCGTCCGGCCGTCGGCAGACCCGACGCACCGAGCGCCGCCGGCACCGGCGCCTGCCCCTCCCACGGCGTGGTCAGCAGCCGCAGCCACCTCCCCAGGGTCTCCCGCAGCCGCTCCGGTTCCACGATCGCGTCGGCCGCGCCCGCCGCCACCTGGGCCTCGGCCGTGTACGCCGTGGGGTCAGCGTCCGGAGGGCGGACCCGGGAGCCCGCGAAGCCGACCTGGGCGCCGGGCAGCGCCAGGATCACATCGGCGCCCGCGCCCAGCGTGGCCCAGCCGCCGCCCGTGGTCGGGTCGCGCAGTACCGCGATCTGGGGGAGACCGGCCTCCCGCGTGAGCGCCGACTGGCGTGCCACGCGCTGGAGCTGGGTGAGGGCGATCATGCCCTCCTGCATCCGGCTGCCACCGGTGGCGATCAACGGCACGACCGGCAACCGGTGTTCACGGGCATACGTGTACGCCGACTCCAGCCGGTCCCCGGTGCGCTCGCCCAGCGAGCCGCCGAGGAAGCCGAACTCGAAGGCGATCAGCACCGCCCGCGTGCCCCCGACCGTCGCCGTACCGCACACCACCGACTCCGACTCACCGGTGCGGTCGGCGGCGCGGGCCCGTGAGGCGTCGTAACCCTGCCAGCCGAGGGGGCCGTCGGGTCTCGACTCCCTTACGGGGTGCGGGAGTTCGCCGAAGTCATCGGCGACGAGGGCCAGGGCCTCGCGGGCGGACAGACACTCAGTCATGGGTCAGGGCGCGCTTGAGGATCTTCCCCATGTCGTTGCGGGGGAGCGCGGAGAGGTGGTGGACGACACGCGGGCGCTTGTGCGGGGCCAGGCGGCCCGCCACGTGGTCGGCCAACTCGGCCAGCTCCGGCGGGGACTGGGGATCAGCCGGCACGATCCAGGCCACGATCCGCTCACCGAGGTCGGGGTCCGGTTCACCGGTGACGGCGGCCTCGCGCACCCCGGGGTGTTCGAGCAGCGCGTTCTCGATCTCACCGGCGCCGATCTTGTAACCCCCGCTCTTGATCAGGTCGGTGGCCTTGCGGCCGACGATCCGGACATAGCCGTCGGGATCGCGCACGGCCATGTCCCCGGTGCGGAACCAGCCGTCGGCGGTGAAGGCCGCGGCCGTCGCGTCGGGCCGGTTGAGGTACTCGGTGAACAGGTTCGGCCCGCGCACCTGGATCTCGCCCACGCTCTCGCCGTCGTACACCGGAAGAGGTGTGCCGTCCTCCTCGACCAGCCGCAGGTCCACGCCCGGCAGCGGGACCCCCACCGTCCCGGCGCGCGGCTCGCCGTCCGCCCGGACGCTCGTGTTCATCAGGGTCTCCGTCATGCCGTACCGCTCGATCACCCGGCGCCCGGTCACCGAGGCGATCCGCTCGTGGTCGTGGACCGGCAGCGCGGCCGAACCGGAGACCAACAGGCGTGCCCGGGCAAGGGACTTGGCGAGTCCGGGGTCGTCGGGGAGGGTCTCCGCGATGCGGTGGTACATCGTCGGCACGCCGAACAGCATGGTCGCCCCGTCGTTCAGCTCCCGTGCCACGCCCTCCGTGCTGAACCTGCCCAGGTGCCGCACCGAGCCGCCGCGCCGCAGCGGGCCCAGGATCCCCAGCACAAGACCGTGCACATGGAACAACGGCAGCCCGTGCACGAGCACGTCGTCGCCGGTCCACTCCCAGGCGTCGGCGAGTGCGTCCAGCGTCGTGGCGATCGCCCGGCGCGGGAGCACGGCACCCTTGGGCGGGCCGGTGGTGCCGGAGGTGTAGACGACGAGGGCCGGGTCCTCGTCGTCCGGCGAGACGGCCGGACCCCCGCCCCCGACACCCCGTACGTCGACGTCGACGCGCTCCAACTCCCGCAGCGCGGGGGGCAGTTCGTCTCCCGGACCCGCCAGCACCAGAGCCGGCGCGCTGTCCGCCAGGATGTGCCCGAGCTCCTTGTCGCCGGACTTCGGGTTGAGCGGTACGGCGGCCACCCCGGCCCGTAGCGCCGCCACCACGGCGACGGCCGTCTCCAGCGAGTTGGTGGCCCACACGGCGACCCGGTCGCCGCCCGCGCACCGGACCGCGAGGGCGTCCGCCGCCGCGCCCAGCTCCGCGTAGGTCAGGGACCGGTCGCCGAACCTGAGGGCGGGCTGCTCGCCCGGGTTCGTCAGGGCCGGGAAGAGGGTGGACACGCGGTGCGCTCCTTAGCGGTCGGGGCAGTGGTCCCCGGCGCCGGGGACACCCCCGTTCCTACACCACGTCCGCCACCACACAACTGATGTTGTCCGGACCTCCGGCCGCGTTCGCCGCGTCGACCAGGGACCGTACGGCCTCCTCCGGGTCCTGGCCCGCGGTCAGGAGTTCGCGGATCCGGTGCTCCGGGACGACCGCGGTCAGGCCGTCCGAGCACAGCAGATAGCGGTCGCCGCGGCGGGTGTCGTGGAGTTTCAGGTCGGGGTCGCCGGTGGTGAGGGCCTTGAGGAGCAGTGAGCGCTGCGGGTGCGACCCGGCCTCCTCGACGGTCAGCCGGCCCTCGTCGATCAGCGACTGGACCACCGAGTGGTCGTGGGTGATCCGGAACAGCCCGCCCTCGCGCAGCAGATACGCGCGCGAGTCCCCGATGTGCACGAGCGCCAGCTGCGAGCCCGTCCACAGCAGCGCGGTCAGGGTCGTGCCGTTCTCGGCGGGATCGGCCACGTCACGGACCGCGTAGGTGGCGCCCCGCACCGCCTCCTCCAGGAGGTTGAGCACATTGCCCGCCGGCACCTCCTCGGTGTCCAGGAACCGCAGCGCCTCCACCGCCGCGCTGCTCGCGGGCCCGCCCGCCGGTCCGAACCCGTCGGCGACCGCGAGCAGCCGCGCGCCCGCGTACGCGGTGTCCTGGTTGGAGGGGCGGACCTGCCCGCGGTCCGAGTGGGCGGAGTAACGCAGTTCGAGCATGGTGGTGTCCTTTCCGGGTACGGCCGCCACGGCCGCGAGATGGTCGGCGGAACCCGGCGAGATCCCGCCGTACCGCCGTCTCCGCCTCGACCCGGGCCCAGAAGGCGCGGATCGCACGGGCGGCGGCGGCCGGTTCGAGGGCGCACACCTCACGGATCGAGGCCAGCGGCATGCCCAGCCGCCGCAGCCACGCGACCAGCCGCGCCTGCTCCAGCTGCCCGACCGCGTAGTAGCGGTATCCGGTGTCGGGGTCCACCCGCGCCGGCCGCAGCAGCTCCAGCTCGTCGTACAGCCGCAGCGCCTTCGGCGACAGCCTGCACGCCCGCGCGAAGGCCCCGATCGTCAGCATGCTCATGCAGACCCCCTGTCTCTCCGGGTCTCTCCGGTTCCGCCACCGATGCTGGGGCTTCACCGAGGGTGAAGGTCAATCCGGTTGCCCCGGTCGCGCGGGCCGTGGTTACCCTGCCAAAACGATCTACCGCCGTACGAAGCTGGAGGCTCCCGTGCCCCGAATCGCGCTCGCCACCTACGACCCCGGATCCCAGCCCAGCAAGGACCGTGACCTCCCGGTGCTGGTCGAGGCGTTGCGGGCGGCCGGGGCCGAGGCGGTCGCCGCGCCGTGGGACGACGAGGGGACCGACTGGGGCGGCCACGACCTCGTCCTCATCCGCTCGACCTGGGACTACAGCTGGCGGGCGGCCGAGTTCGTGGCCTGGGCCGAGCGGGTCGGCAAGGCGACGCGGCTCGCCAATCCGGTGCAGGTCGTGCGCTGGAACACCGACAAGCGCTACCTCGGCGACCTCGCGGCGGCCGGCGTGCCCGTCGTACCGACCCGCTATCTCGCCCCCGGCGACCCGGCCGACCTCCCCGGCGACCACGAGTACGTCGTCAAGCCGACCTCCGGCGCGGGCGCCCGCTTCGCCGCCCGCTACACACCCGACGAGCACGGGACGGCCGTACGACAGCTGGAGCGCATGCACGCGGAGGGGCTCACCGCGATGGTCCAGCCGTACCTCACGAACGTGGACGTCAGCGGGGAGCGGGCGCTGCTGTTCTTCGGCGGGCGGTACGTGCACGCCTCCCGGAAGGGCGCCGTGCTCTCGCGGGGCACGGCCTACGACGACGACAAGGTGTCGCACCCGGACCTGGAGCCGTGGACCGCGACCGAGGCCGAACTAGCCGTCGCCGAACGGGCGTTGGCCGCCGTACCGGACGCACCGGAGCTGCTGTACGCCCGCGTCGACCTGGTGGACGGGCCGGACGGACAGCCGTGCGTGATGGAACTGGAGCTCGTCGAACCGAACCTCTTCCTCGATCTGCATCCGGGGTCGCTGGCCGTGGTGGTGGACGCGGTGCTCGCCGCCGCTAGTCGCTGACCGCCGTTCTCTGCAGCAGCCCCCACGTGAACTCGGCCGCGCACCGGTGTCGTACGCCCTGCGCGTCCGGGGCGGTGAAGGCCAGGCCCCAGCGGGTGGGGGCCGTGCCCTCCAGGGGGCGGGCGGGGGAGAAGGCGCGGGCCGCCTCGTCTACCGTGCAGGACCAGGGGGTCAGGTCGTCGAGGGTGTGGAGGGGTGGGGGCGCGGCGCCTGGGGCGCGGACCAGCCATTCGTTCCACACGGCGCCGTTCGGGGCGGTGAGTACCTCGAAGCGGAGGTCGGGCCAGAGGGGGAGGGGCCACTGCCAGGCCTCGCAGTTCAGGTCGCCGATCTTGCGGTGCACGCTCGATTCCGGGGCGCCGAGGATCGAGCGGTAGCGGGAGGCGGCGGCCCGGCCTCTCGGGGAGTGCAGCATGGCCTGCCAGCGCTTGTTGGCCTCGCGCATGTCGGCGATGGAGACGCCCAGCTCATGACGGGCGTCCTCGACCAGGTCCGGGTTGTGGTCCGCCATGCGGCGCAGCAGGACGAGTTGGAAGTCGAGGGGGCCGAAGGGGTTCGCGGGGCGTTTCGCGTCGGGCATGCGATCCATCGTCGCGCACGGCACTGACATCGGCATCGGCATCGACGCCGGGGCTGCGGCCGCCGGGCAGGAACAGGACCGAGTTGACGTAACGGGGGCCGCGCGCGAACGGCAGGACGCGGCGCAGCAGGCCCTGGGAGACGACGTACGAGGTCCGGGTCTGGTGCGCTTCGAGGGGGAAGGCGGACAGTCGGACCCAGTGCCCGTTCCTGTCCGGCAGGACCCAGCCCTCGTAGCCCAGCAGCGACAGGTAGGTGACGACCGGCGCGATCGGCTGGATGCGTGACTCCAGTTCGACGAAGAGCGCGGGGCGGTCGCGGGTCAGGAGGCCGGTCGCGCCGTGCAGCACGGCCAGTTCGTTGCCGTCCACGTCGATCTTGATGAAGCCGACGTCCTTGAGGCCGAGCCCGTCGAGCGTGACGCAGGGGACGTGCACGGCGCGGGCGTGGATGTCCCGGCGGACCAGCGACGACACACCCCGGTCGCCCTCGTCGTCCGGCGGCAGCCACAGGCGGGCGGTGCCGGGGCGGTCGGAGGCGGCGGCCGGGATCACCCGGGCGTGCGCGGGGGCGGCCGCGGCGAGCAGTCGCGCCAGGTGGGGGACCGGTTCGACGGTCACGACCTGGCGCGCGTGTCTCCACAGGCGGTGCGTCCAGGGGCCGTACCAGCCGCCGACGTCGACCGCCGTGCCGCAGTCGGGCGGCAACAGGTCTGTCAGGCGGGCGAGTTCGGGTTCGAAGCGGGGGTAGACGGCGCGGGCGGTGGCGGCGACCAGGCGGGTGGGGAGGAGCGGGGCGAGACGGGCGGTGAGGGTGCGGGGAGTGCGTGCGGCTGTCATGGGGCCATCCGTTTGAGGAGTTCCACGTGCTCGTCGTCGTCGGTCACTTGCTCTCCGGACGAGGGCAGGAGCTGGGGGATGCCGTCGACGATGGGGTAACGGCGGCGCAGGCGCGGGTTGTAGAGGGCGCCCGTGGGGAGCAGGTGCAGCGGGCCCTTGTCGAGGGGGCAGGCCAGGATCTTGAGCAGGGGGTCGTCCGGGTTCATGGGGGAGTCAACTCCTTGGCCTCGACCGGTCGTTGAGGCGCGTTGTCGTGCTTCGGCATGGTCAGCAGGACGGTGACCGCCAGGGTCGTGCCCCCGATCCTCAGGGCCAGGCGCAGCGGGTCGTGCGGCAGCGCCTCGCCGAACGCGAGCGTGCCGAGCACCGCTGTGAACAGGCTCGTCACCGTCGTGCAGACCGGCACGATCAGCGAGGCGCGGCAGCGCTGCAGCGCCGCCTGGGACATCACCAGGCCGAACGCGCCCGTGCAGAGCAGGAGATACGGGTACGGCGACCGCAGCAGGTCGACCACCGCCCCGCCCAGGTCACGTGTGGTCAGGAAGCTCGACACCCCCTTGATGGCGAGCGAGCTGACCCCGTACAACAGGCCCACCGCCACGCCGTATTCGACGCCCGTGGTGGGCAGCCGGTGCCGGTGGGCCGCGCGGCGCTCGGTGGACCGGTACAGCCAGACGCCGGCCGCCAGCGAGGGCACGCACACCAGCAGGATCAGCGGGTAGGGCGCGGCGCGGCTGACGTGGTCCGAGCCCTCCTTCAGCGACAGGACGACCATCAGCAGGGCGGCGAGGATCGCGCCGAGCGCGTACCGTTCCCGGCCGCTGGTCCGCTCGCCGAGCAGCCGCGCGGACAGCAGCACGAGCAGCACCAGACCGGACACGAAGATGCCCTGCGCGGCGGCGATCGGCAGCGTCCGGTACACGGCGAGCTGTGCGCCGAACCCGGCGGCGAGGGCGAGTGACCCGCCGATCCACAGCGGGCTGCCCAGCACCAGCCGCAGCAGCCGGGCCGGTTGACGGACCGTCACCTCGGGCAGCGCCGTGAGCGCCCGCTTCTCCAGCACGAAACCGGTGCTGTACAGCACGTTCGCCAGCAGGGCCGCGGCCACTCCCCACCACACGGCCGCGCCCCCTACGTCTTCCGCGCGTGCAACAGCAGGATCGACGCCAACTGCGGTCTGGCACAGGCCAGTCGGTCGAGAGGCCGTAGTGGGCGCGGTACGCCGTGGAAGGGGGCGCCCTTGAGTCCTACGACCTCGAAGCCTGCCGCCGTCACGAACTCCCGTAGCGCGCGCGGGGTGTAGAGCCGCAGATGTCCTACGACCTCCTTGCCCGGGCGGCCGTGGATCGCGCGCAGGCTCACCTCCGAGAACACGGGCTGGACGCCGGCGAGCAGCAGGGCGCGGTTGTACCAGGCGGCCAGGTTCGGCGTGGACAGCATGAGATGGCCTCCCGGACGCAGGACCCGGCGGATCTCGGCCAGCGCCGTGTCCGGGTCGACGAGATGCTCGATCACCTCGCTGAACAGCACGGCGTCGGCGACGGCCGTCCGCAGCGGCAGCGCGGTGAGTTCCCCACGGACCGTGTACGGCAGGTGGGTTCGGGCGCGGGTCAGGGCGTCCTGGGACCAGTCGACGCCGATGACGCGGTGGCCGGTGAGGAGGGGGGCCGCGGTGGCCGCCGCCGTGCCGTCGCCGCAGCCGATGTCGAGGACCGTGCGGGGGCGTTCGGCGGCCGGGCCCAGCGCTGCGGCCAGGACGTGGGCCTGGCGGAGGGTGCGGGAGGGCCCGGAGGCGACCGGTACGGCGGGGTTCTCGTAGAAGTCGCGGAGGCCGGGGTGGTGCGGGGCGGTGGTCGTCATGGCGCGTGCTCCTCCGTCGTGTGCAGGTAGTGCTCGAACAGGTCGCGGAGGTGGGCGCCGTCGCCGGGGCCGAGGAGGGCGCGCGACCAGCGCAGGGCCACGTGCAGCTTTCCGGCGGTAGAGGCGGTGGTCACGGTGAGGCCGCGGGGCATCCGGGCCGGGGCCGAGAACCACACGGCGTGCGCCCGGCCCGCGGTGCCGCCGAAGTCCAGGGCGTACGGGATGCGGCCGATGTTGCTCAGGAGGGTGGTCGAGGTCCAGGGCGCGGCTGCTCTGCGCAGGCCCCGGGTGAGGCTCGCCCGCCAGGCGACGGGGACGACAGGGGCGGTCAACAGGCTTGCCCCGTGGCCGAGTTGGGGACGGGGGAGGGTCTTCAGCGCGCGGGTGCGGGTCGCCGTGCGGTGGAGCAGTTCGCCCATCTCGGTGGGGTCGGTGGTCAACTCGTGTGGGGCGAAGGTGACTTCGACGAGCCGGGTGCCGTTGCCGATGGGCATGTCCGTGCCTCGGGGGCGGTCGTCGACGGGCATCGTGATGCGCAGCGGGCGGGGGCGTGCGCCGTGTTCGCGGTTCCAGTGGGCGATCATCAGGGCCGTCGTGACCATGAGTTGGTCGTTCACGGTGTACGGGGAGCCCTTGGGGCGGTGCGGGACGCCGAGTTCGGTGAGGAGGAGGCCGTTGCCGCCGGGGGAGGGGTCGGGGGCGCCGGGGGCGACGCGGGCGGGCGGGGTCCAAACGGACGGGGTGGCCGTGGGGGGTTCGGGGGTGTCCGGGGGGCGGGTCGGTGGGGCGGTCGGGGCGTTGTCGGTGCCGCCGTACAGCTCCGCCGCGGTGGCGAGGACGCGGAGGCAGGCGGGGCCGTCGAGGGCGGTGTGGTTGACGGTGAGGAGGAGGGCGGTGCCGTGGGGGAGTTCGACGGCCTCCAGGCGGATGGGTGGGGATGCGGTCAGGGGTGGGGTGTGGTCCAGGGAGCGGGTGCGGGCGTGCTTGAGGGCGTCGGGGGCGGGAGGTGGGAAGGTCACCACGTCTACGTCCGGGGCGTCGGTCAACTCCCATTCGTAGCGGCGGCGGTACCAGGGGCCCGGGGCCTCGCGCATGAGGATGCGGGGGTGGTGGTGGAGGGCTTCCGTGAAGGCGGTGCGGAGCCGTTCGGGGTCGAGCGGGCCGGGGAGGTGGACCTCTATGTGGACGGTTTCCGGCTCGGTGGACTGGTTGCAGTGGCGGGCTATTTCGTCGACTGTGGGGAACGGGATGCGAGTTGGGGGGCGAGGTTCGTCGAGTGTGGTCATTCGGGGTCGTTCCTTTGCTGCGGGTCTGTGGGGGCTGGTCGCGCAGTTCCCCGCGCCCCTGAAGGGGCGCTTTTCGGCAACGTCGGCTGAGACTCCTGGTGGCCCGGGCCGCGCGCCGAGATCGTGGGGCCGGATTCGATCGCCCCTGGACCCTCCGCAGCGTTCGGCTCCGACCATCGACCGGCCAGCTCCTCCCAGGTCCTTGGCCTTTCCTCGCCCATCGCGCTTGTCCCGCGCTCCCGTTGAGGCAGTGGTGCCGGTGGCAGGACAAGCGTCGAGTCCGGGGACTCCGGGTTCCGCCACTCCCGTACGCTCACCAGTCCCGCGAACAACCCGATCAGTGCGAGGAGTTGGGCCGCGCGGCTGAACGCGCCCTGACCCGCGCCCACCGGATCACCCGCCCCTGTCGCCGCCACGATCCCCGCGCCCGCCAGTGCCACGAACGCGATCGGGACGAGTAGTGCGTGGCGGCGGTACGCCAGCAGCGCCAACGCCGGTACCAGCAGGGCGAACCAGCCCGCGATCACCACTCCCACCAGCGTCAGTGCCACCGTGCCCAGCCACAGGCCGGGGAGGGGCGGGGGTGGTTGGAGCTCGTCGGGGTTCGGTTCGTGGCGGCGCCAGATCACCAGGGCGAGGAGGACGGCCACGGCCGCACCGCTGCCGATGAGGCCTGCCTCGTACGTCGTCGCCGGGGTGTAGGACAGCTTGATCGTGCCGCCCGCGCCTGCGGGGACGCGCCAGCCCTGTTGCCAGCCGTCGAGGCGGACCGGGGACAGCTCCTTGCCGTTGAGGGTGGCTTTCCAGCCGTCGTTGTAGTTCTCGTACGTGGTGAGGTAGGAGGCCGTGCCCGAGCCGAGCGTCACCTCTCGGCGGTCGCCCAGCCAGTCCACGACCCGCAGCCCCCGACCAGTGTCCGTCGCCGGTGCGACACTTCCGCGGGTGAGTGTCACGTCTGTCAGCGAGAGGGGTCCCGCGTCGCCCGCCTCGACCCGGTGCGGGCCCGAGGTCAGCTCCAACGCCGGGTCTTCCTTGCCCTCTTGACAGAGCGTCACCTCCACGGCCCGGCGCTCGGTGAGGTCCCGTACCGTCCCCGTCACGCTCGTCCGGTACAGCTCGCCGTCCACCGCGACCACCGGGCCCTTTCCGCAGGCCAGCGTGAAGGTGCGGGTGGGGTCGGGCTGGGGGGTGCGGTACTGGTCGAGGGCCGGGACGTACGCCTCGGACAGGCCCACGGGGAGTTGGAGGTTCTCGTCGGCCACCGGGTTGTGGAGGGTGAGCGGGGCCGTCTTCGTGATCGTGATGTCGAGGTGGTCCGTGGTGATCGGGTCGAAGCGGACCACGCCGTTCTCGTCGACGCCGGCGATCGTCGCGCCGTCGGGCGAGCTGATGTCGACCTCGGTCGCGCGGGTCGAGAGACCGCCGGCGGGCGCCAGCACCACTTCGCCGACCGCCTGTTTACCGGTCCAGCTGAGATGGATCGTGGGGCGGTCGCCCGCCACCCAGCCCGTCGTCAGGTCGCCGTCCGTCAGGTTGCGGGCCGAGAGGCCCGTCCCCAGCGCGGCCGTTGAGTCCGCCGTCGCCGTGATGCGGTGCTGCTGGGCGGGGGCCACCTCGTAGAGGAGCTTGTCCAACTCCTCGCCGGGGATCGCCACCGCGCTCGCCTTCATCTCGTACGTTCCCGCCGTCGGCGTCGAGAACGTGCGGTGCAGCCCCGCTTCCGTGCCCGTCGGGGAGAGTCCGGTCGGGTCGGCCGTGCGGTGCAGGGAGATGATCTCGGCGGTGGCGTCGGAGCTGTCCGCGTCGGTGGGGAGTTTCAGGAGCCGGGTGACCTGGACGTGCGGCAGGGCGATCTCGGAGAAGCCCGCGCCGGTGAGACCGGTGCGGCGGGCCACCGAGTCGACGATCGTCAGCTTCATCCAACTTGTCGTGCCCGAGGGGGCTTTGACCGTCTGTGTCATGCCGTTCGGCTGGAGGTGGCTGGTCGCCGACCCCTTCGCCGTCTCCACCCTCACCTCCGTCGCCGCCGCCCGCACGCTCTCCTGCGGGAGCGGGGTCACCTTGAACGAACCCGGCATGTCGTACGCCCCGCCCGTGAAGCCGATGCGCAGCCACTGCCCGTTCGGGGAGCCCGCCGCGCCCTCGGCCCACGCGGTGTCGGGGTTGCCGTCGAAGGCGTTCACCGGGTCGAACTGGGGCAGCTGGAACAGCCAGTTGCCGCTGGAGGACGCGGTCACCGAGCGGGCGCCGCGCAGCTCGGCCACCGTCTGATGGGCGATGCCCTTGGTCGGCAGGATCTGCTTCGGCTTCTTCCCCGCGTCCTGCACGGCGTCCGGCGCGTTGCGTTCGTCGGGGGTGTACGTGTACGAGGTGTTGGCGTCGACCAGTCCGAACCGGGTGTCCGCGCGGCGCAGTCCGTCGCCGAGGATCTGGAGGGCGGGGGAGCCCAGCCCCGGGTGGTTGTCTCCCGTCAACACCGTTGCCCGGCCCCGGAGTTCGGTCGCCAGGGGCAGCAGGGACTCCGGTCCGCCGGAGACCACCGCCGTGTCGGCCACCGACGTCAGGCCCGCCTGGCCCGGCCGTACGACGTCCTTGCCCGTCGGCTCGTAGATCTCCACCGCCCGCTGGCGCGGGTAGAGGCCCTCGACCTGGAGCGGGGTGTCGTTGGCGATCCGGCCGCCGGTCATGACGGGGCCCAGGCCGGTCACCCGTTGGTAGCCGGACTGTTCCAGGGTGCGTTTGACGGTGGTCGTCGGGACGTAGCCGATCTGGTCGGGGTCGAGATCGTTGCGGACGACGACGTAGTAGATGCCCGCGCGGCTCAAGTAGTCGGCCAGGCCCGGGACTTGGCCGCCGGAGTCCAGCGCCTGCTCCACCGCGTCCATCGCGCGCCGGTTGCCCGGGGTGCCCATCGGGACGTAGTCGCGCTCCGCCCAGCGGGAGTCCGCCAGGACGTCCAAGGGTTCGTCGATGGGGGAGCCCCAGGTGTAGATGCCGTGCGCGGTCGCCGGGACGACCAGGGCGCGGGAGTCGGGGGAGTACTTGTGCAGCCAATCGGCCGTGGACTGCCAGTACGTGGGAAGCTGCTGGAACGAACCCGGGTTCAGGATCGACCCGTTGAGATACGGCCACGCCAGTCCGGGGAGCACCAGGACCACGGCGACCAGCGGGGCGAGCCGACGTCCCCGGACCGGGCGGGCTCCGCGTGTCTCGGCCGCCACACCCACCAGGTGGGCCAGACCGAGGACGAGCGCGAGAGCGAGCCCCGCCTGGAACTTGTAGATGTTGCGGAAGGGCACGAGCGGGCCGTTCAGCCAGTCCTGGACCAGCCCGTGGAAGGGCGCCCCGAACGAGCCGCCGTACCCGGCGAACAGGATCAGCGCGACCGACACCCCGACCAGCACCAGCCAGCGCCGCTCCGGCATGTCCCGGCGGGCCAGCCCGGCGAGACCGAGCCCCGCCGCGAGTGCCGAGCAGACGATCACGATCACCGAGGAGACGACCGTCCAGCCGGCCGGTATCCAGGCCTCGCCCAGATGCAGATAGGCGACCCAGTCACCGGCTCCGCGCAGGCCCTCCGTCGCCGACATGGTGTCCGTCGTGGTCTGCGAAGTCTCCACGTAGGGAAGGAAGTTCTCGCCGTAGACACCGAGCATCAGCAGCGGGATCCACCACCATGCCGTAGCCAGCACGACCCCGGGCACCCACCAGCCGATGAGCTTGCGCTGCCGTGGCCCGGCCGGGCGGGAGAGCAGATACAGGCCCACCGGGAACAGGGACGCGAGGGTCGCCGCCGCGTTGACCCCGCCCATGAACGGGACGATCAGCGCCGAGCGCAGGGCGGCCACCCGGGCCGTGTAGCGCTCGTTGGTCAGCGGCAGCAGGACCCAGGGGAGGAAGGCGCCGGGCAGCGCCGCGGCCGAGGTCGAACCGACGACGATCGTGAACACCGGCCACAGCGCGTAGGCGACGGCGGCGAGCAGCCGGGACGCCGGGCTCCCGACCCGCAGCCGCTCGGCCAGCCTCAACACGCCCCAGAAGGCGACCGAGACGACCAGCGACAGCCACAGCCGCTCCGCCGGCCACACCGGCAGGTGCACTGCGTGGGCCAGCCAGTAGAACGGCAGCATCGGCCAGAGGTAGCCCGCGTACTGGTCCTGGATACCGCCGAAGGAACCCCGGTCGTGCCACAACTGCCCCAGATCGGAGAGGAATTGTCCTGGGTCGACGGTGACACCGAGCTTGGTGTCGAAGGTCTGCCGCCCCGGGTGCACGGCCAGGAACAGCACGAACACCACGGCCCAGAACCCCAGCAGCCAGCGCCACGACCTCGGACCCTCCGGGGGCCCGGCCAGAGTCGTGCTGGTGGGGTCGGCCGCCGGGGGCGGAGCCTGGACCGTGGTCGCCGTCATCGTGGACACCGCCGGAGGATGAGGAGGAGGTTCCAGGTGGCCAACTCCCTTATCCCGGGCGCTTTTACGATGGCTCGGTCGAGGAAGGGCCAGTAGCGGGACCGCGCCGCGACGACCCTCACGTCGTCGCGGGCACGGACCTGCCGCAGGGTGGCACCGATGTGCACGGCGAACAGGTTCTCGCCGAGGGTGTGCTTGGCGGCCTTGCCGGTACGGCGCCGGTAGCGGGCCCGGGCCCGTTCGGCACCGAGGTAGTGCCAGGGCGCCCACTCGTGACCGCCCCACGGGGACAGCCAGTTGGTGAACGACACATAGATGAGCCCACCGGGCCGGGTCACCCGAGCCAGCTCACTGAGAAACGTCTGCGGATCGGCCACATGCTCAAGGACGTTGGACGAGAAGGTCACGTCGGCGACCCCGTCGGACAGCGGCAACAGATACCCGTCCGCGACGACGGTCCCGTCCGGCGGCTTCGCCCCCAACTCCCGTACGTCGGGCTCGAAAAGGTAGGCGTGGGCGCCGCGCCGCCGGAACTCCTCGGTGAAGTAACCACTCCCACCACCGACATCGACGACGGTACGACCGGTGACGGGACCGCCGTAGCCCTCGACCTGATCGGCGGCGTCAAGGGCGAGGAGCGCGTAACAGGTCTCCGGATCGTCCTGCTCATGCAGGAAGGCCCGAAAGAGGGCGAGCGACCGACGAAGAGACGGATCCTTGAACCGCCGCCCCCCTGCAGCGCCCCTATGAGGGCGCGGGGAACTGCGCGACCAGCCACGACGCACCCGCACCCGCGTCACGACCCCCAGCCCCTCACCGCCTCAGCGGCAACAGCCCGAAACTGTCTCACCGTCCGATCCCAGCGATAACGAGCCGCGAGATCACAGGCCGCCTTGCCCATGACCTCTCGGCGGTGCGCGGACAGCGCGAGCGTGCACCAGGCGGCCGCGAAGGACGACTCCCCCCGCGCCAGCACCCCCGTCTCCCCGTCCACGACGGAGTCCCGAAGCCCCGGCACGTCGAACGCGATCGCCGGCGTCTCCCGTGCGGCGGCCTCCGTCACCACCAGCCCCCACCCCTCCAGCGCGGAGGGATGCAGCAACAGCCAGGCAGCGCAGAGAAGTTCGTGTTTCCGCGACTCGGAGACATGCCCGGTGAACTCCACACCGGGCCCCGCGAGTCGCTCCAGCCGCTCCCGCTCGGGCCCGTCGCCGACGATCAGCAACCGCCCGCCGGTGACCGGCCGCACCCGCTCCCACAGCCGTAGCAGCAGATCGATCCGCTTGTACTCGACGAGCCGCCCCACCGCCACGAACAACGGCTCCGGCGAGCGCTCGGCACAGGGACCGGGTTCTTCGACTCCGTTGTGGACGACCCGGATCCGGTCCCGCTCGATCCCGATCCCGCGCAGCGCGTGCGCGGTGGAGGGAGAGACCGCGACCAGCAGGCCGCGATGCTGCGCCCCGGTCAGCGCCCACTGTTCGAGGCGTCGGCCGATTCTCGCCGCCGGGGCCATCGGGCCGTCGAACCGCATCCTCCAGACGTCCGTGTGGACGTGGTTGACCAGGCAGATGGTGGGGCCGTGGTGCCAGACGGGAGCGAAGTAGGGCATGCCGTTGCAGACCTCGACCAGCAGGTCGCAGTCACCGATCCGCCGACTGAACGCCGAACGGGCGCGCAGGTAGTGGCCGTAGGCGCCACCCGCCGACACGACCCGGTAGTCGCGGTAGGCCGCGGGGCCGCCGCACAGCAGGGTCACCTGGTGGCCGAGCCGGGTCAGGCCGTCGGCGAGTCTGTCCACGAGGAGTTCGGAGCCGCCGGCCGAGGGGTTGTCGAGATCCCGGTGGGCGAGGAACACGATCCGGCGCGGCTGCGGCACCGGCGCCGGGGAGTGCTGCGCGGCCGGCGGAGACGCGGTACGCAGCGGGTGGTGGGGCACGTGCTGGGGCATGAGTGCTCCAACTCGTCTCGGGGTGCGGAACTCTGCGGGGACAGGGGAGGACAAGGGCTGGCAAGAACGGGCAAAGGGCAGGTGCGGTGCGGGAATTCTGTGGGCGGGCTGTGCTCGGGTGGGTGGACAGTTTTCGCTTCGGCGTTCCTGACGGCTACTCACCCACGTGACAATTTCCGGGGTTATTAGAACTGACGTCACGTCACATCGTGGGCGGATACTCGGGTGAAGCGGGTGATTCGGGGCGCCGACGTCCTCGTAGCACCAAAACGCCGCCGGTCACGGCCAGGACGAATCCGGCCACAGCGGCACCGATCGGCAACGACTGCCCCACCAGGCGCAGTTGGCCGCTCTCCTGCTTCGCGAGTTTCACCTGTTCCTTCTGCGTGGCCGTGGTGAACGCGAGCTTGTCGGCGTCGAGGAGGAGCACCGAGTCGTAGGCGTGACGGGGCGCGCGCAGGGTGCGGCGGGGGCCGGTCTGGGCGTAGATCACCCGGCCGGTGCGCTGGTCGACGACCAGCTCGATGCCGTGGTTGGAGTACCACTCCTCGGCCAGGATCTGGGGGGAGCCCGGCTGGTCGACCAGGCTGCCCGGGACCAGCCGGGTGCCGATCTTGGTGGGCGGGACCGTGCCCTTGAAGACGTAACCCGAGTAACCCTGCACCTTCCTGGTCCCCGCATAACGCAGAGTGACCGTGTCGCCAAGGGAGTTGTCCCACCACTGGTACGACTGTTTCCGCACGTCGAAGGGGAACTTCAGGTAGGCGTCGCCCTCGAAGTACGGGTTCTCGTGGCAGCAGTGCACCGGCTTGTTCGTCCTACGGTCCGTGACCCAGCGGTTGGGGAAGAACTCCAGCGCGTCGTGCGGATCGGCGGCCGGCAGGGACTTGTCGGTGTCGACGGTCGTGGTGACGTCCCACACCGCGTCCCCGCTCTTCTCGCTGTCCGCGACATCGCCGCGCACCTGCTGGGTGACGGTGATCCGCTGGTCGTCGACGGTCCGCAACTCGCCGGTGTCGAAGTAGCTTCCGGTGCCCCGGTACACGGCGGTCGTGTCGATGTCGATCGGCGTCACGGCGGCCCGCGGCTCGACGTACCACGCCAGCAGCGGCGCCAGGACCAGCAGAAACGTGCCAAGTCCCAGGAGAATCAAGGAAAGTGGAGAGGCTGTACGGCGCATCCGGACACTCCAGTGAAATCGGTGAAGGAGTTCGGGCCGGCCCTTGGGCCGGGAACCGTAGGCGCCCCTTGACGGAGTGTCAATGTCTGCCGACACTGGGCCGACGGGCAGGGGCGGACGACCTCGGGACAGCACCTCGGGACAGAACCTCAGGACAGAGAGGCCGACCCTGCGATGTCCAGACTGCTCGCCGCCGTACTCACCATGGCGCTTGCCGCCGCCCTCGCCGTCGGCGCCGCCCTCGGCATCGTCGCGCTGCTCGACGCCAGGCCCGACCAGCCGAACACGCCCCTGATCACGTACGAGCAAGCGGGCCAAGGGAGTTGATCCCATGGCCGCTCGACCGGCGACCGCACCACCGGCGACCGTCCGACCGGCGACCGTGACGGCACGCTCGGCGTGGCTCGACGTGCCGCGTCCCCAGGTGCGCGAGTTCGCCGCGATCGTCATGGCCGAGGCGCCAGCGCTCGCCGAGGAGATCCTGCGCGAGATCCGCCGCGAGCACCCTCAACTGCCCCTGGTTCTCGACGACTCGGGCGAATCGATGGCCCTGGTCGGCATCCGCCGCGCCATCGAGGTCTTCGTCCAGCACCTGGAGACCGCCGAGGGCCGCCCGACCGTACCGCCGGGCGTCTTCCAGGAGTTCGGGCGCGGCGAGGGCCTGCACGGCCGCAGCCTCGACTCGCTCCAGGCGATCTACCGCATGGGCGTACGGCTCGCCTGGCGGCGCTTCGCCGAGATC
The DNA here is from genome assembly GCF_053598575.1 of Streptomyces sp. NPDC001100. Classification (NCBI taxonomy): domain Bacteria; kingdom Bacillati; phylum Actinomycetota; class Actinomycetes; order Kitasatosporales; family Streptomycetaceae; genus Streptomyces; species Streptomyces sp. NPDC001100. Next base: position 70,273 of record NZ_JBSFKO010000042.1, on the reverse strand, counting down.
GGGCAGCGCGTGGAGATCCCGCCGCCCGCGATGTACGAACTCGTCGACGCGGGCTACGAGTACCTCGACGGGCTGGTCGACCAGTCCGTGCGCGGGTATGCCGAGGCCGCCGCACGGCAGGCGGGGGAGCGGCTGCGCCTCCAGCGGCGGCTGATGGAACTCCTCCTCGCCGAGCACCATCGCGGCGACCCGGCCGAGGCCCTCTCCGAACGGGCCGCCCGCATCGGCTGGCCGCTGCCCGACAAGGTCTCCGTCGGCGTGCTGCTGCGCCCGGCCCGCGAGGCGGTCGCCCCCGCCGTGGGGCAGGAGGTCCTGCTCGACATGGAGTACGAGCAGCCCCGCATGGTCGTCCCTGAACCGGACGCGGCCGGCCGCCCCGAACTGCTGCACCGCGCGCTGACCGGCTGGGCGGGCGCGATCGGGCCACCGGTGCCGCTGGCCGACGCGGTGAAGTCGGCGCGCTGGGCCGAGGCCGCCGTAGGGCTGATGGAGCGGGGGCTGTTGCCGGCCGGTGGGGTGCTGTACTGCACCGAGCACACCGAGGCGCTGGTCCTGTTGCAGCCCGAGGAGCTGATCGACGATCTCGCGTTGCGGTGTCTGGCACCGCTCGCGCACTGCGGGCCGACGCACGGGCGGCGGCTCGCGGAGACCCTGCTGGCCTGGCTGGAGACGCGGGGCGGGGCGCCGGAGGTGGCCGCGCGGCTCGGTGTGCACCCGCAGACCGTGCGGTACCGGCTGCGTCAGATCCGTGAACTCTGGGGCGGCGAGATCGACGATCCCGACCGGCGCTTCGAGCTCGAACTCGTCCTGCGGGCCCAGCGGTTGCGGGGTGCGCTGGGCGATCCGCGGGCCGGGCGGTAATCGGGCGATCACCCGACCATTGCCCGTGCAACCCTCTATGGCTAGCCTGTGTTCGTTATCCCGATCGTCAGTTGAAATTTCGAACACGCCATGTGAGCGCGCCCTGTGGTGCGGCCACTCATCGACATCCAAGAAGGGGGCCGGTTGTGGGACGCCTCGTACCTGCCGTGACCCGGGCTCTCGACATCCTTGAGCTCTTCCTCGACGGGGACGGGACGCTCTCCGCCCCCGACATCGTGCGCAAGCTGCAACTGCCGCGCACCACCGTGCACGAACTGGTCACCACGCTCTCCGCCCGGTCGTACATCGTGCCCGTGCCCGGACAACCCGGACGCTACCGGCTCGGAGTCCGCCCGTACCAGCTCGGGAGCCGGTACGCCGAGCAGCTCGACCTCGCCGCCGAGGGCCAGCAGGTGGCCCGGTCCGTCGCCGAGACCTGCGACGAGACCGTGCACGTGGCCATCCTCGAAGGCACCGACGTCATCTACATCGCCAAGGTCGACTCCACGCACGCGGTGCGCATGGTGTCGGCGGCCGGCCGCCGGCTGCCCGCCCACTGCACCTCCGTGGGCAAGATGCTGCTGGCCTCCCTCCCCGAGCCCGAGCTCACCGCTCGCATCCCCGCGGGCGCGTCGCTGGTCGCGATGACGCCCAACAGCATCGTCGAGCCGGACGCCCTGCGGGAGGCGCTCGCCGAGATCCGGCAGCGCGGGGTCGCGGTCGAGAGCCGTGAGTCCAACCCCGACGTCTCCTGCGTCGCGGCCCCGGTCCGGGACCGCACCGGCCAGGTCGTCGCCGCGCTCTCCATCTCCGTGCCCATGATCCGCTGGAGCGACGAGCGGCGGGACGAGCTGGAGCGGCTCGCCGTGAAGGGCGCGGCCGAACTGTCGGAGCGACTCGGACACCGGAGCGCGGCATGACGTACGAAGTGGCGGTACGCGCCGAGGCCACCCTCGGCGAGGGACCGACCTGGGACGCGGCGGCGGGGCGGCTGATCTGGATCGACATCCTCGGCTCCCGGGTCCATACGTACGACCCCGAGACCGGCGCGCGCACGGTCCGCGTGACCGACCAGCACGTCGGCGCGGCGAAGCCCCGGGTCGGCGGAGGGCTGGTCCTCAATCTCCGGGACGGCGTCGGGCTCGTCGATCCCGACGGGGAGTTCCGGTGGCTGCACCGGGAGCCGGTGCCCGGGCGGCGTGCCAACGACGCGGCCGTGGCGCCGGACGGTGCGTTGTGGGTGGGGACGATGCGCTACGACGAGGCCGCGTGCGGCGGCACCTTGTCCCGGATCACCGGGGACGGATCGGTCCAACCGGTCCTCGACGACGTGGCCGTCAGCAACGGGACGGGGTGGAGTCCGGACGGGCGGCTCATGTACTACATCGACTCGCCCACGCGGCGGATCGACGTCTTCGAGTACGCGGACGGGCGGGTTTCCAAGCGGCGCCGGTTCGCCGAGATCGAGGACGGTGCCGGGTTCCCGGACGGGCTCACCGTCGATGCGGACGGGTGTGTGTGGGTCGCGTTGTGGGACGGGGGCGCGGTGCGGCGGTACTCGCCGGACGGGGAGTTGGACCGTGAGGTCCGGCTGCCCGTTCCGCTGGTCACCGCGTGCGCGTTCGGCGGTGCGGACCTGACCGACCTGTACGTCACCACGGCGCGGGTCGGGCTCAACTCCCCGCACCCCGTTGCCGGTTCGCTGCTGGTGGTGCCGGGGGCGGGAAAGGGGTTGGCTCAACCTGCTTTTGCGGGCTGAGCGGTGGGGGTCATGTCATGACGACCGGCCGCCGGCGGGTGCTGCGCCACGGCACCGCCGGCTCAGGCCGGAAGTTCCGTGATGCCGAGGGCGAAGTCCCAGCCCCCCACCCCGTTGCGGGCGAGGCCCATCGTGAGCAGTCCAGCTCCTTCCAGCCAGTGCGCCATGTTCAGGCCGCCGGTGTCCATCGGGCGCATCCCGAGGCTCTTGACGAACTCCTCCACTCGCGCCTTGGCCCACGCGTCGTCACCGGCGATGAAGATGTCGGGCCGGCCGTTCTCCAGGACGTGGCGGAAGACGGTGTTGAACCCCTTCACCACACTGGCACCGGCCGGGGCCACCTTGGCGGCTTCCTGCGCGATCGAGGTGGCCTCGCGGTGGGTCAGACCGTCGAGTGCGGCGTTGAAGGTGTTGCTGATGTCGACGACGACCTTTCCCGCGAGGGCGCCTCCGTAGTGGACGACGGCCGGAACGACACCGTCGGCCAGCAGGGCCATGATCACGACGTCCCCGGCCGGGACGGCGCCCCACTCGCCCGTGGTGGTGTCGCCGCCGAGCGCCTTGGCCAGGGCGGTGGACTTGGCGTGGTCGCGGCCCATGACCTCCACGGTGTTGCCGCCCGCCAGCGCCAGCGCGCCGATGGTGCGGGCCATGTTCCCGGTGCCGATGATGCTGATGCTGCTCATGAGGTGTGCTCTCTTCTCGTGGTCGTCCGGTCTGTCGGTTCAGATCACCGTGGTGCCGCCGTCGGTGGTCAGCTCCAGCCCGTTCACATAACTTGAGTCGTCCGAGGCGAGGAACAGCGCGACGGTCGCGATCTCCTCGGGGCGGCCCATCGCGCCCCGCGGGATCAGGGACTCGAACTGCCGCTTCGTCTCCTCGTCGAACAACTCCGCCTGCTTGGCGGTGGCGACCTGGCCGGGGGTCAGCACGTTCACCCGGATCCGCCGGTCCCTGAGCTCGTTCAGCCACACCCGGGCCCAGGCCTGCTGCACGGCCTTGCTGCCCGCGTACCCGCTCCAGCCGGGGAAGCCCTTGAGCGAGGCGTTCGACCCGGTCATGAAGATCGAGCCGCCGTCGTTGAACAGCGGCAGCGCCTTCTGCACCGTGAACAGCGTGCCGCGCGCGTTCAGCGAGAACGCCTGGTCGAACTGCTCCTCGGTGATCTCGCCGAGCTTGCCCTGCTCACCCGTGCCGGCACTCGCCCACAGCACGTCGATCGAGCCCTTCTCCCGCCTGACCGTCTCGTACAGACGGTCCAGGTCGTCGAGGTCGGCCGCGTCACCCTGTACGGCGGTCACGTTCCGGCCGATCACCTTGACGGCGTCGTCCAGCGCTTCCTGCCGTCGGCCCGTGATGAAGACATGAGCCCCCTCCTCTGCGAACAGCTTCGCGCCGGCCAGCGCCATGCCGGTCGACCCGCCTGTGATCACCGCTACCTTGCCGTCGAGCTTTCCCATGATTCCTCCTTAGTACACCGAGCTGTGTACTTAACGTAGGCGCGATCGAGCGGCAGCGCAAGCTAAGTACACTGATCGGTACCGAACTCGGCTATGATGGAGTCATGACGAAGCTGGAAAAGGGCCCCCAGGGCCTGCGCCGCGGCAGGGGCGCGCGCGAGCGCATCCTCAGTGCGTCACAGAGGCTGTTCCGCACTCAGGGCATCAACCGCACCGGCATGGACCAGCTCTGCGCGGAGGCCCAGGTCTCGAAGCGCACGGCCTACCAGCACTTCGCCGGCAAGGACGACCTGGTCGCCGAGTACCTGCGCCGGTTCGATCCCGAGATCATGGCCGGAGTATTCGACCGCACCGACCTCACGCCCCGCGAACAGCTCCTCGCCGCCTTCGAGTTGCCCGCATCCGGTTCGGACGAGCTCACGCCCCTGTGCCCCTACATCGAGGCGGCCGTCGAGATCCACGACCCCCGGCACCCCGCGTCCCAGTACGCCCGCGACTACAAGCTCGCCCTCGCCGGGCGGCTCGCCGCAGCGGCCCGTGAGGCCGGCGCCACGAACCCCGAACAACTCGGCGAACAACTGGCGTTGCTCCTCGACGGCGCCTCGGCCCGCACCCGGGTCCTCAACGCCGAGTCCTTCCCCACCGCCGCCGCCATCGCCGCCGTCCTCATCGACAACGCCCTCCCAGCGACGGACCGGGACCGGGGAGGCGAAGGCTAGGAGCCCGCCAGGTCGGCCAGTGTCCGTCGTTCCGACGGGGTCATCGGTGGGCCCGAAAGCGGCGGCAGGAGTGGGCCGTTGAGGGCTGCCAGCAGGGTGCCGGGGCGCATCAGCGTGGACGCGTCCGCCTCCATGCTCGTCACCGCCGCCAGTGCTGCGGCCGCCTTGTACGAACCCGTCGCGGCCTTCAGAAGGCGGCGGGAGTAGCCGGTGATCAGGCGGTCCGCCCTGGTCGGCGCGGGGCCCTTCGTCTCGGGGTACCAGATGTCCTGGCCCACCGCCATCGACCAGGCGCCCTCCACGGGGGCGGCGACTCCGCGCTGGACCTTGGCGGCGAGGCCGGGGGCGGTGAAGCCCTCGTGGTCCAGTTCGCGGGAGAGTATCTGGGCGCCGAGCGCGGCCACCGACATGCCTTGTCCGTAGGCCGGGTTGAAGGTGGCGAGGGCGTCGCCGAGGACGACCAGGCCCTCGGGCCAGTCCTGGACCTTCTCCAGGTAGCGGCGGACGTTCTTGCTGCTGTGGCTGGTGTGGATGTCCGTCAGGGGTTCGGCGCCGGCGACCAGGCGGCCGAGGATGGGGTGCGGCAGGTCGCGGATGTACTGGAGGAAGCCGTCCGGGTCGGCGGGCGGTTCGCCGCCCCGGGTGCCGGCGAGGCTGACCATCCAGCGGTCGCCCTCGACGGGCAGGACCATTCCGGCGCGGCCGGGCCGGGACTCGTACGGGTTCGCCTGGAGGATCGTCAGGGGGAAGTGCTCGGCGCCCTCGGGCCTGCGGTAGATCCGGGTCGCGTTGACGAGGCCGGAGTCGACGGTCTTCTCGTCGATCCCGCTCACCCCGAGCGCTCCCAGCCAGCGCACGATCCGTGAGCCGCGGCCACTGGCCTCGACCACGAAGTCGGCGTCGAGTTCCGTGGTTCCGGCGTCCGTCGAGATGCGCACGCCGGTCACCCGCCGGGCGTCACCGAGGAGGTCCAGGCCCCGGGCCGTACGGATCTCGGTCTTCGTACTGGCCAGGACCGCCGAGCGCACCACCCAGTCCAGCAGCGCGCGGGTGCAGGTGAGCATCCGGGGTCCCTCGTGCTTCCAGCGGCGCAGCCAGCCCTCGGAGGTCAGGGCGAGCATGCCCGAGCCGAGGGAGATCTCGTGGGCGCCGGCGGCGAGCAGCTGGTCGCGCACGCTCGGGCCGGGCACGAGGCCGTCGATCGCCGCCAGGCCGCCGGACATCAGCAGATGGGCGTGGCGCCCCTGCGGGAGACCCCTGCGGTGCTCCGGTCCCTCGGGCAGCTCGTCCCGGTCCAGCACGATCACCTCGTCCGTGTGGACGGACAGGGCGGCGGCGGCCAGCAGGCCGGCCAGACCGGCACCGACGACGACAGCTCTCCGCGGCATGGGGCTCCTCAAGTCAGCCTGGAAACAGGGATGTTCGCGCAACCATGGATCAGCGCGGGGTGGCCTTCACCGTACTCTCCGGTAAGGCCGTGCCGAGCCGCGAGCGGGCGAGTGCCCGGGCCAGTTCGACCAGGCCGCAGGTGTCGGAGACCTCGGTGGCGTAGAGCCGGTAGGTGCTCGGGGTGTCGAAGGGCTTCCCGCGGGCGGCGGCGCGGCGGGCGGCGTCGGCCACCATCGCCGCCTCGGCGGCCACCCGGGCCTCGTGCGCGGAGCGGCCCTCGTGCAGGGCGGCGTCGCGGGTGCGTTCGCGGACCCGGTCGTCGAAGTACGGGGCGAGCGCCAACAGGCCGTCGTGGATGGACACTTCGCGCCAGTGCAGCCGCATCCGGGGCAGCTGCCAGAGCGCGCTCGGCGGCTTCGGGGCGAGGGACGCGAAGCGGACCTCCGACCACAGCGGGCCCAGTCCGCGCAGCGCGCTCAGGTCGCGCCGGTGCGCGCGGAGCGCCGGCAGCAGCCTCGGCAGGGCGAAGCCCGCGGAGCAGGTCAGGGCGGCCAGCGAGGCCATCGGCGGGGCCACTCCGGTGGACAGGAAGTCGAGGTCGTGACCGGTCCAACGGGCCACCACCGCCGTGTACTTGGTGAGCTGGAAGCCGACCACGTCCAGCAGGGTGCCGACGAGGATCAGCCGCAGCCCGGTCCGCAGCAGACCGGTGACCTCCCGGGCCCAGGAGACACACACCGCGCACATGGCGAGGGTGGCTGCGCTGTGCCCGACCAGATAGAGCACGATCATCTCGCGCACGTAGGGCGTGTTGGCGTAGTACGTGTCGAGGTCGGTGAGCCGCTCGGTGCTCGCGTCGCCCAGCGCGAACAGCACGACGATGGCGACGATCAGCGCACCGTAGGCGGCCATGCCGCGCAGCATCATGCGGCGGACGCGGGCGGGGGAGCCGCCGCGCCACTGGATCAGCAGGATCAGCAGGGAGCAGCTGTAGGCGGAGATCATGCCGTAGGTGAGGGGGGCGCCGAAGTTCGGGATACCGGTCAGGCCGTTGACCGCGCTCAGGGTCGTCGGCGCCGCGCAGATGAGGCCCAGGGAGCCGAGGACGATCGCCGAACAGGTGGACACGGTCAGCGGGTCGCGCGGGGCGTTCGAGGGCCGGGCCAGCAGGACGGTGCAGGAGAGCAGGAACACGGCGGCGGCGAGATACACCATGAGGCTCATGCCCGGGTGCTCCCTTCCGCCGTACCGGCGCGGACCCGGGCGGCGGCGACGAGCGGGGACCGGGTCAGCGCGTCGGCGATGGGCACGAGGAGGGCGGTGCCGGGGGCCCGGTCGGGGAGCCCGCCCGGTTCGCCGGCGGGTGCGAGGCGCGGGTCGCTCTCGTGTCTCCCGGTGTCGAGGCCGCGTTCCTCGGCCACGGCCGCGGCGACGACCGCCGCCCACGCGGTCGCCTCGGCCCGCTCCGGGTCGCCCGTGGTGCGCGCCGCGGCCTCCAGGGTCCGCTCGTACAGGGCCCGGTCGAAGAACGCGTCCAGGTGGCCGAGGGCGTTGTGGATGCTGGTCTGCCGCCACACCAGCCGGGTCGCGGGGGAGGAGAAGCGGGGCCGGGGCAGTCGTAGCGCACGGCGGGTGAGGAGTTCGTCCAGTTCGTGTGCGAGCGGTTCGAGGCGGGCGTAGGTCCGCCGGGCCTGCCGGCGCTGGGTCAGCCGGGGGCCGGCCAGCGGGATCAGCACGCCGACGACGATCAGGACCGCGCCCAGTCCGGCGGCGGCCGGCGAGACGGTCGTACCGAGCTTCGTCCAGTCACCTCCGAACCAACCCGCGACCACCGCCGCCAACTTGGTCAGGCTGTACCCGGCGCCGCACAGCGAGCCGACGCCCAGCGTGACCAGCCCGGCGCGCAGCCAGCCGCGCACCTGCCGGGCCCAGCGCAGCGACGAGACCGTGGTGACACTGACGGCGGCGAGGTGCCCGGCGAGATACAGCACGATCATCTCGGCGGTGAACGGTGTCGTCGCGTAGTAGGTGTCGAAGTCGGTGCGGCGCTCCACGGGGGTGTCGCCGAGCGCGAACATCACGGCGATGCCGACCAGGACGATCGTGTAGGCCACGATCCAGCGGCGGGCGGTGCGGTGGACGTGCGGTCCGCCCCGCCAGTAGACGATCAGGACCTGGGAGGACGCGCTGTACGCGGTGATCGACGCGTACGTCAGCGGTGCGGCGAGGTTCGGGACGCCGCTGAGCCGGTTGATCGCGCCGACGGTCGGGGGCGCTCCGAGGAAGAAGCAGGCCCCGGCCAGCGCGAGGAGCACGCAGATGACGCGGAGATAGGGGTCGCGCCAATGACGTAGGAGATCCGGGGCCTTGACCAGCATGCCCAGCCACAGCAGGCCGCAGCTGAGGTAATTGATCAGGCCGCTCATTTTCTGGTCCCGCGGTAGTTGAGGGCGGCACCGATGCGCCCGGCGACGCCCTGCGTACCGTCGTCGGCCTCGGCGGGGCCGTACGCGGAGTCGGCGCCGGCCGCGGACTCCAGCCAGGGGCGCAGCCGTCCGCTCATCAACATGCCGAACCGGTCCGCCTCCTGCTCGTCGGCGACGCTGAAGTCGGTGCGGGCGGCGACGGGCCGGGGGCCGCGCTCGGCGGTCAGCTGGGGAGGGCGTTCGGTGGTGCGCCGGTGCATGTGCCACACCTCGTGGCAGAAGATCACGATCTGGTGCCAGGCAGCGGCCCGCTTGTCGATGACGATGACGTCGTAGGTGTCGCCCTCCAGCCAGAGCCCGCTGGCGGTGTGCGGCGGGAACACCTCGCGGCGCACCACGACTTCACGTCCCCGCCAGCGGACGACCGAGTCGACCAGCGCGTCGAACAGGGCCTCGGGTTCGGCGGGGACCGGGACGCGCATGGGGTCGATGAGGGCGCCGGCGAGCCGCCTCATCTCCTTATTCGTGCGCACCGCTGCAATATGCCAGGACATACGTCGACTCAGCCACCTCACCGTCGCCGCGGCAGCGGGAAACCGGCCGATCTCTCGTCTCGCCGTCCGCCGCACAGCCGGTCCGAGGTTACGCGTCCACAACTGCCGACGTCATGTCGTTCGGAGGTCGTTGTGGGACCGGGAACGACCGCTGTGTCCGGAAATCGACCCCCAGAATGAAGAGTGCACTGTGCTCAACCCATTGACGTGGACGCGCTCCGATTTTACCTTTCCGTTCGAAGTTACGAGCGTTATACGGCATTTCGAACATGATGGGACTCCTACCGGCAGGGGGCGGGGCATGGGACCACGTGAGCCGAAACGCGGGCACCTCCCGGCCGCGCCCGGCCCCGGCCGCGCGCCCGGCCCTCTCCCGGATCCCGGGGGCCCGCACCCGCCCGCCAAGTACGGCGTAAAAGATGCGTGCGTGCGGCGGACCGGTGACTCACAGACGGAGGTGCCGAGTTGAAGCACCCGAGACCGGCGACCCTGCTCGCCGCCGCGGCGATCGCACTCCTCCCCGCCACGGCCGAGGCCGACGTCACCTACCCCGACCCGCAGCCGATCACCGGACAGCGGATCATCCACGACCCCACGGTCATCCGCCTCAAGTCCGGTGGCTACGTGGCCTATTCGACCGGCGGCGTCATCGGGGCCCGCACCTCCAGGGACCGCGTCCAGTGGGACGACGCGGGCAACGCCTTCGCCACGCCCCCGAGTTGGTGGTACGACTACAACTCCGCCGGTGACCCCTGGGCCCCCGACCTCTCCTACCGCGCGGGCCGCTACTGGCTCTACTACGCCGTCTCCTCCTGGGGCGGCAACCACTCCGCGATCGGCGTCGCCACCTCCCCGACCGGCCTCCCCGGCACCTGGACCGACCACGGCAAGGCCTTCACCTCCGAGGTCACGGACGAGTGGAACGCCATCGACCCGGCGATCGTCCGGGCCGGCGGAAAACTCTGGATGGCGTTCGGCTCGTACTGGACGGGCATCCGCATGGTCCGGCTCGACCCCGTCACGGGCAAGGCGATCCCGGGCGCGCCGGTCGCCCAGCTGGCCACCCGCCCCGACGCGCCGTACGCGGTGGAGGGCGCGTATGTGCTCAGGCACGGCCCCTACTACTACCTCTTCGCGTCCTACGACGCCTGCTGCGCGGGCGTGAACTCGACCTACAAGATCCGGGTCGGCCGGTCGACGTCGGTCACGGGCCCGTACGCGGACAGCACGGGCAGGCCGATGTTGGACGGCGGCGGTGATCTGCTCCTGGCGAGCCACGGCAGGTTCGTCGGCCCGGGAGGAGAGTCGGTCTTCAAGGACAGGGGCCGGGACGTCTTGGCATACCACTACTACGACGCGGACGACAACGGCACACCGAAACTGGGACTCAACACCCTCGACTGGACAGAAAACGGCTGGCCTAATGTTGGGCAAGCGCTTTCCGAAAGGACCCCATGAGCACGCGCACCGCCCGCTTCACCCTTGACCCGGCCTTCACGGTCGGCGAAGTCGACCCCCGCCTCTTCGGCTCCTTCGTGGAACACCTCGGCCGCTGCGTCTACACCGGCATCTTCGAACCGGACCACCCCACCGCGGACGAGGACGGCATCCGCCAGGACGTCCTGGACCTGGTCCGCGAACTCGGCGTGACGGCCATCCGCTACCCCGGCGGCAACTTCGTCTCCGGCTACCGGTGGGAGGACTCGGTCGGCCCCGCCGAAGCCCGCCCCCGCCGCCTCGACCTGGCCTGGCGCTCCACGGAGACGAACCGTTTCGGCCTCTCCGAGTACATCGCGTTCCTGAAGAAGGTCGGTCCCCAGGCGGAGCCGATGATGGCGATCAACCTCGGCACCCGGGGCGTCGCCGAGGCCCTGCAGCTCCAGGAGTACGCCAACCACCCCGCCGGCACCGCCCTCTCCGAGCAGCGGATCGCGCACGGCGACAAGGAGCCCTTCGGCATCAGGGTCTGGTGTCTCGGCAACGAGATGGACGGCCCCTGGCAGACCGGCCACAAGACCGCCGAGGAGTACGGCAGGATCGCCGCCGAGACGGCCCGCGCGATGCGCCAGATCGACGCCGACGTGGAACTGGTCGCCTGCGGTTCCTCCTCCCAGGCGATGCCGACCTTCGCCGCGTGGGAGGCGACGGTTCTCCAGGAGACGTACGACCTGGTCGACTACATCTCGCTGCACGCCTACTACCAGCCGCTCGACGGCGACCTCGACTCCTTCATCGCCTCCGCCGTCGACATGGAGTCCTTCATCGAGAACGTGGTCGCGACCGCCGACCACGTGGGCGCCCGCCTGAAGTCGAAGAAGAAGATCAACCTCTCCTTCGACGAGTGGAACGTCTGGTACACGGCGGACTGGGAGGAGCACACGAAGAACGCGGATCCGGCCGACTGGCCCGAGGCCCCGCGCCTGCTGGAGGACAACTACAGCGTCATGGACGCCGTCGTCTTCGGCTCGCTCCTGATCGCCCTGCTCCGGCACGCCGACCGCGTCACCGTCGCCTGTCTCGCCCAGCTCGTCAACGTGATCGCGCCGATCATGACCGAGCCCGGCGGCCCGGCCTGGCGGCAGACGACGTTCTTCCCCTTCGCGCAGGCCTCGAAGTACGGCCGGGGTCAGGTCCTGGACGTCCGCGTCGACTCCCCGACCCACGAGACGAGGCAGTACGGCGAGGCCGACCTGCTGCACGCCACGGCGGTGCGCGGGGAGGACGGTTCGGTCACGGTGTTCGCCGTCAACCGCAGCCGCACCGAGTCGCTCCCGCTCCAAGTCGGCCTGAACGGGCTCGACTTGACCTCGGTCGTCGAGCACAGCGCCCTCGCGGACGCCGACCCGGACGCCCGCAATACGTTGACCGAACCGGAGCGGGTGGCCCCGCACCAGGTCGAGGGAACCGCCCTCCAGGACGGCACCCTGACCGCGGTACTGGAGCCGCTGTCCTGGAACGTGATCAGGCTGGCCTGAAGTGGCCTATCGGCCGGGGGAGGCCACCGGTGTCACCGGTACTCCTCCGGCCGCGCTGCCCAGCAGGGTCAGCCGTACGTCCTTCGGGCCGGCCGGTGTGGTGCCGTCGGACAGGACCGCCAGCGCGAGGGTGTTGGTGCCCCGTGTGCGGAGGATCCCGTTCGGCAGGGCGAAGGTGTGCTGGGGGCCCACGTCGTTGATGTACTGGCCCATGTTCCAGCCGTTCAGGAAGATCTGGACGCGGTAGGCGCGCGTCGGGTCGTCGTCGAGGACGAGGCCGATCGAGGCGTCGACGCCGGTGTCCACGGCGAGTTCGAAGGTGGTCCGGTACCAGGCCACGCCCTGCCGTTTGTCGGCGCGGGGGAGGGTGACGGCCTCCCAGCCGGAGTCCGGGAAGTCCGGCAGGTGCCAGCCCTCGCGTTCGCCGTACAGGCCGCCGTTGTTCTGCGGGCCGCGCACCGGGTCGGGCGCCGCCTCGCCCTGGAGGCGCCAACTCACCTTCGGGGAGGCGCCCTCGAAGGTCACGGCGGTCAGGCCGCGGGCGACCTTGTGGGTGTCGAGGGCCTTGCCGTCCTGGTCGTGCTGCATGCGCCGGACCAGTACGGACAGGACGTGCGGACCGGCCGTGCGCAGTTTCTCCGGGACCGCGAGGGTCGCCTTCGCGGTCCAACTCCCTTGCCGCACACTGCTGGTGGTCGGCACCGGCATCCGGTGGGTGCCCAGCGGTTCGCCGTCGAGCCAGGCCATCAGCAGGCCCTGCGTGCCGGTGCTGTAGGCGAGGGTCACCGATTCCAGGGCGTCGGCGGCGGCCGTGGTGAAGCGGCCCCGGTACCAGACGTCGCCGTAGTGGAAGCCGTAGTCGTCCGCGAAGAGGACCGGCTGTCCGGACGGGACCTGTGTCGTGCTGAACGACGAAGTCCTGTTCGCCACAGCCCACTTGGAGTCGTCGAAGGCGACCGCGGCCTCCTGGTTCTCCACCTTCCGCCGCCAGCCGTCGAGCGCGGGGAGCGGTACCGCGGGCACTCCCGGCAGCAGTGCGTCCGGGTTCGAGCGCAGGCTGCCCGCGGTGGTGACGGTGGCGGGCACGGCCTTGCCGTTCCAGGTGACCTCGGTGATGCCGCGCGGCCCCCACACCTCCAGGCCGGTCTCCGCGATGGTGTCGCCGGTGAGGTGGGCGGTCGTGCCGCTGACGGTGGCCCCGCGCAGCAGCGCCGGGCCGTAGACCAGCGCGGTGCCCGAGCCGGTCTCGTAGGGCCACAGGCGTACGGAGGTCGCCTCGTCGGCGAAGACCAGCAGGAGGGGGTTGTCGACGCCGCCGCCCTGGACGAGGACCCGGGTCAGGCCGCCGATGCCGAGCGGGACGGTGACGTGCAGGATGCCGCGGTCCCACACCCAGGCGGCCTGCGCGTCGAGCCGGGTCACCACCGGCTCCTCGGGGCACTCCACCACCGCGTGCGCCATCTCGCCGCGCTTCCCGGCGAACACGGCGATGTCCTGCCGGCCCGCGGTGAGGACCATCATCGGGGTGGCGGTCGAGTACCTCAACTTGCGCCCGCCGAGGGCGAGTCGGGCGACGAGGAGGCGGGCGTCCCGGGCCGGGACGGTGACCTCGATGTCGTCGTCGGAGGTCGACAGCGTTGAGGTCACCTCCGCCGCGGTGTCGTTGCGCAGCACGTAGACGTGGGAGCCGGTGTCGGCGTTGGTGAGGTGGTACGCCTTCAGGCCGTCCACCGTGACGTCGGCCGCCCGGTCCAGCTTGGCGAAGTCGGGCACCGTCCGCAGCAGATGGCCCAGTTGGTGCATCGGGACGAGCTTCGCGGTCGGGTTGCGGCCCTCGTCGAAGGCGGCGCCGTAGTCGTACGACGTGTAGACGACCGGCGCCGGCAGCCAGCCCCACGAGGTGCCGCCGAAGGTCATGTAGACGTTGTGCAGGGTGAGTCCGTTGGCGAGGTTGGTGAGGTAGAAGCGCCGCTCGTACGCCGCGTCACGCGTCCGGCGCGACTCCGCGTACCCCTTCCCCTCGAACCAGGACCCGCCCCACGGATCGAACCAGCCGCCCCCGAACTCCGGCACGAAACCAGGGGTCTTGGGGCTGGCGGTCGCCCCGCCCTTCGCTCCGCCGATTCCGAAGTGGCCCCAGTCCGGCGGCGGTTGGGTCGGCGTCGGATAGCCGTCGAAGCCGTAGAGCCAACCGCCCGTGTCGCCGCCGGTGTCGAAGGAGCCGGGGGTCCAATAGCCGTTGCGGCCCTTGTCGTTGTGGAACAGCGGGACGTCGATGCCGTCGGCGCGCACCTTCTTGTACAGGTGGGACATGTAGGCGGCGCCGGTCGGCTGGGTGATCTGGGCGTCGTACTCGTTCTCGATCTGGTAGAGCAGCACCGTGCCCGTGCCCTGGGTGAACAGGTGCTTGGACACGATGGAGTTGACCTGCGTCAGCCACTCGTCGACATGCGAGAGATACGTCGGATCGGCCGTCCTGGCCGTGCCCTTGGTGGCGGTCAGCCAGCCGGGGAAGCCGCCCGCGTCGATCTCCGCGTTGATGTACGGGCCCGGGCGCAGGATGACGTAGAGGCCGGTCTCGGCGGCCGTGCGCAGGAACAGGTCGAGGTCGCGGACGCCCGTGAAGTCGTAGCGGCCCTGGGCGGGGGAGTGGTAGTTCCACGAGACATAGATGCTGACCGCGTTGTAGCCGAAGGCGCGCATCTTCTGCAGGACGTCCCGCCACAGGGACGGGCTCGGCAGCCGGAACGGGTGCATCTCGCCCGACCACAGGACCAGGCGTCTGCCGTCGACGAGCAGCGAGTAGCGGTCGTAGCCGATCGTGTGCGGCAGCCCGTCCGCGGCCGGCGGGGCGGGCGGCGGGCCGGTCGGCACGACGTGCGCGGCGTAGGCGTCCGGGGAAGCGGCGCTGCCACCTCCCAGCGCGAGTCCGAGCGCGGCCGTACCCGCGAGGGTGCTGAAGGTACGCCTGCTCAGCTCCACTGGAAGCTCCTTTCGGGTCCGGACCGTCGGCGGCACGTGCGAAGCCATTTTCCGTGGTGATCCCGGGAGGCTTTCGTGCGGGGTCATTCTGTACGCCAGAACGGCCCACAATGGACGCATGAGGATCTCGGCACGGGCGGATTACGCGGTACGGGCGGTACTGGAGCTCGCCGTACGGGGTGACGACGGCCCGCTGAAGGCCGAGACCATCGCCACCACGCAGGGCATCCCGCACAAGTTCCTGGAGGGCATTCTCGGTGATCTCCGGCGTGCCGGGATCGTCGACAGCCGGCGCGGCGGGGGCGGCGGCTACCGGCTGGCGCGCGACGCGACCGCGATCACCGTCGCCGACGTGATACGCGCGGTGGACGGCCCGATCGTGTCGGTGCGCGGCGAGCGCCCCACCGGCCTCGCCTACACCGGTTCCGCCGAACCCCTCCTCCCGCTGTGGATCGCGCTGCGCGCCAACGTCCGCAAGATCCTGGAGGGCGTCACGCTCGCGGACATCGCGGCGGACGCGCTGCCGGAGCCGGTACGGGCGCTGGCGGCGGAACCGGCCGCGTGGGAGAACCCCTAGGGGCGCGCAGTCTCAGGCAGCACTCAGAATCACCCTTTAGCGTCACCTCCCGTTCATCCCTACCCAACCGGTGGGAAACCCGGGAACGAGAGGCCGCTCGACATGCGCACGCTGATACTGCTCGCCCTCGCGGGCCTGGGGGCCCAGCTCGTGGACGGCAGCCTCGGCATGGCCTACGGGGTCACCTCGACGACGCTGCTGCTGGCCATGGGGACGAATCCGGCCGCCGCCTCCGCCACGGTCCATCTCTCCGAGATCGGTACGACCCTGATGTCCGGGGCCTCGCACTGGCGGTTCGGGAACGTGGACTGGAAGGTCGTCGTGCGGATCGGCGTACCGGGCGCGGTCGGCTCGTTCCTGGGGGCCACCGTGCTGTCGAAGCTCTCGACGGAGGTCGCGGAGCCGGTGATGTCGCTGGTCCTGCTCGGGCTCGGTGTCTACGTCATGTCGCGGTTCACCTTCAAAGGGCTGCCGGAGGGGCGGCTGGGCAAGCCGCTGCGGAGGCGGTTCCTGGCGCCGCTGGGCCTCGTCGCCGGCTTCCTGGACGCCACCGGCGGGGGCGGCTGGGGGCCGGTCGGTACGCCCGCGCTGCTGGCCGGCGGCCGGCTGGAGCCGCGCAAGGTGATCGGGTCGGTCGACACCAGCGAGTTCCTGGTCGCGGTGGCGGCGAGCCTCGGATTCCTGTTCTCGCTCGGGTCCCAGGGGCTGAAGTGGACCTGGGTGATCGCCTTCCTGCTCGGCGGGGTGGTCGCCGCGCCGGTCGCCGCCTGGCTGGTCCGGCTGATGCCGCCCCGGGTACTGGGCTCGGCGGTCGGCGGGATCATCGTCGTGACCAACGTCCGTTCGCTGCTGCACAGCGACTGGATCGGCACGCCGGGCGCCGCGCTGAGCACTCCGGTCTACGTCGTGCTGTACGGGATGTGGGCTGCCGCTCTGGCGTACTCGGTCCGTGCCCATCGCCGGGACGAGGCGAGGAAGGCGCGGACCGAGTCCGAGTCCGCCGAAGGGCGGCAGCCCGTCAGGGTGTGATCGGCGCTCGCCGATCAGTGCTTTGCGGTCAACTGCCTCCCGGTCAACTAGTACTGACGCCCACGGTCAGGGTGGCCGTGTAGCCGTCGGAGACGCTCGTGCCGAGCGCGGTCAGGGTGAGCAGGCCGGACGCGGCCCCTCCGTCGTCGTAGACCGTGTCGTCCGCGAGGACCGTCTCGGCGGTGGTGTTGTCCGAGTACGGCGAGGTGGCCTGCACCTGCTCGTTGCGGTCCGCGTCGAAGAACAGCTGGCCGGTGTGGACGAGCGTGCCGCCGGTGTAGGTGCCGTCGGCGATCGTCACGCCCGTGTGCACCCGCATATGGACGTGGACGGCGCGCGAGACGTAGTGCCCCGGCCAGACGGAGACCAGGCTCACCTGCCCCTGGGTGTCGGTCGGTTGCCCACCGCGCAGGAAGGTGCCGTCGTCGTCCTCCGTGTGTCCGTTCTTGCCGACGTAGCCGGAGTACTCGCCGAGCGCGTCGCAGTGCCAGATCTCGACGAGGGCGCCGACCAGTGGCGCGCAGTCGTTGTCCTGGTCGACGACGGTGAAGGTGTACTGGACCTCGACGCCTTCCTTTCCCTCTCTGAGGTCCGTGCGGACGAGAGCGCCGTCGAGCGCGTACGGACCCTCGGTGACCTCGGCGCTGAGGGTGCAGAGGCCGCTGGAGGCGGAGGCCGACGTGCCCGTGGCGATGGTGGTGGTCGCCTCGTCGGTGACGGTCGCGCTGCCCGTGACCGTGTCGGCCGAGGAGAGGCCGGCCGCCACCAGGCCTCCCGTCAGGGCCACCGTGCCCCCGCCGATCAGGACCCGGCGGCGCCGCATTCCCTGGTCCCGGCGGTGCCGGGCGGGTGGCTCCTCGTGCTGCCCGGGGTGCTCTCGTTTTCCCGTCATGGACAGCGAAGTTACGGCCGTACCTGAAGAGTTCCTTAATGTGCGGCTGTGAAGGGCCTGAGAACGGATCGGTCAACGCCCGCTTATTTCCACAGAGTTCACACACTGTGGGGAGAGTGTGAAAGGCGCATCTGTGAATGGCCTGAGTTCGCCCTGACCGTTCCGGGTGCGGCTTCCTACGATGCGAGCGCCCCGTCGGTCTTCACAGGAACTTCATTGTTTCTTCAAAGATTCGTTCTTCGAGGACCTGGGGCACAGCCACCCCCCAACCCAAGGAGAAACCATGCCTGGTGGGCTCCTCCTGAGTGGTGCGGTCGCCGCACTGCTCGCCACCGCGCTGCCGTCCGCGCAGCACTCGCCGTCGCCGGTCTTCGACGACCCGCCGCCGGACAAGATCGTCATCAACGTCGCCACCGTGAACGGCTCGGGCTGCCCGCAGGGCACGACGGCCGTCGCCGTCTCCGAGGACAACACCGCCTTCACGGTGACCTACAGCGCGTATCTCGCCCAGGTCGGCGGCAACTCCGACCCCACGGCGTTCCGTAAGAACTGCCAGCTCAACCTGGTCGTCCACGTCCCGCAGGGCTTCACCTACGCCATCGCGAGCGTCGACTACCGGGGCTTCGCCTCGCTCCAGCGCGGTGCGAGCGGGGCGCAGAAGGCCTCGTACTACTTCCAGGGCTCGTCGAACACCGCGTCCAAGAACCACCCGTTCAACGGCCCCTACGACGACAACTGGCAGGCGACCGACAGTACCGACTGGGCCCAACTGGTCTGGGCGCCCTGCGGAGTTCAGCGCAACTTCAACATCAACACGGAGCTGCGGGTGGCCGCCGGCACCTCGTCGTCCAGCGCGGTCAGCTTCATGACCATGGACTCGACGGACGGTGACATCAGCACGGTCTACCACATGGCGTGGAAGCAGTGCCCGGCCTCCTGAGGTGAGGTGGGGGTGGCCCGTGTCGCACCGCGGGCCACCCCCCTTGGGCCCTTGAGCCCTTGGGCTCAGCTCTGCTGGACGCCGAGCGTCAGCGTGCCGGTGTAGCCGGACGAGGTCGAACTACCCAGCGCGGTAAGGGTCATGAGGCCGGACGCGGCGCCTCCGTCGTCGTAGATCGAGTCCTGCGCGAGGGTGGTGCGGGTGACCGTGTTGGTCGAGTACGGCGAGATCTTGGCGACGGCGGTGGTGATCGTCTCGTCGATGAACAGCTGGCCGGTGTGGAGTTCCTGGCCGCCGGTGAACGAGCCGTTCGAGGTGAGCGTGACGCCGGTGTGCACCTTGACGTGGATGTGCACGCAGCGGCCCCGGTACCAACCCGGGTAGATCGTGGTGATGTTGGCGAGTCCGGCGGAGTTCGTCAGGACACCGCCGCGCAGGAAGGTGCCGTCGTCCGGTTCGCTGTGGCCGTTGTTGCCGACGTAGCCGGAGTACTCGCCGAGCGCGTCGCAGTGCCAGATCTCGACGAGCGCGTTGGCGATGACGGCGCAGGTGCTGTCGTTCACGACGGTGAGGGCCAGCTTGAGCGGGATGCCGGCCTTGCCTTCGGTGACGTCGGCACGGACGAGGGCGCCGTCGAGGTAGTAGGGGCCTTCGGTCATCTCCTTGGTGAGGGTGCAGACGGCCGCCGCGGCGGCGGGAGTTGTGCCCGTGGTGTCCGACGTGGCGGTTGTGGGGGCTTCGGGCGCGGCGGCGCCGACGGCCAGTACGGCGGCCGTGGTGCCGGTGGCGATCAGTACGGTGCGGCGCCCGATCGGGTTGGTTGCTCCAGAAGTGTCTGTCATGGACACGGCACCTTAGGTAAGGAGTCTGTTGGTCGGCTGTGCGACCGGCAAAGTGAGGGATCGTCAAGTTCCTTGCAGGACAGGGCATATGGCCGCTACCGATATCTGCCACCTGTCGGCGCGATGGCTCGGGAGAGGATCGCGGGGTGAACGACTTCGACTTCCGCCGTGCCGAACCCGGCGAGTTCCCGCGCCTGGGCGCCGCGCTGGACACGGTCAACCGCGACTTCGCGGCGATCTTCCCCGACCGGGAGCCGCTGATCCTGATGGTCTGGGGCGGGGACGAGGACATCGGCGAGCAGGTCTACGTCTCGCTGTCCGACGGCACCTCGCAGGGCAACGGTCTGTCCGAACCCGGGGACGCCGACGCCGATCCGCTCGTTCATGTCGCGGAGGCGGCGCAGGAGACCGTGGTCGAACTGCTCTGGCGGGCCTGGCCGGTGTGTCCGTTCCACAAGCTCGGCACGCATCCGCGTCCCGAGGGGACGACGGCCGACTGGGAGTACGGGGAGAGCTGGGGCCCGGGGGTGGTGTGGTGGTGCCGGGGTCATCGCGGCGGCGACTGCCACGACCTCGCGGCGGTGGGCGAACTGGCCGGAGCCCTGCCGGGGAAGCAGCGGCGGGAGGCGCGGCGCAGGGAGCGGAAGCGGGGACGGCCGGAGGCCGGGGAGGTCCGGGGGTGAGGTGAAAAAAGTGTGACGCTTTGTCCGGAAAGTGTCACGCTTTTTTGGGGTGGGGGTCAGGGAGTGAGGGGCAGGGGGCGGGGTCAGGTGGCGAGCCGGCGTTCGGCCGAGACGGAGTAGGCGTGGCGGCGGAAGGTCACCATGGTGTCGTCGGAGAGGTCCACGCCGGGGGCGAGCCGGGTGGGGTCGAACACCTGCTGCTGCCAGTGGTCCTCCCGGGTCGAGCGGGCCGTGATGTGCAACTGCCCGGCTGGGATCAGCGGCCGGTGCTCGGGCCACGCCTGTGAGGGGTCGTGGGTCGGGTCGCCCGGCTCCGCGAACTGGAACACCAGGGTGAAGGAGAGGGGCCTCGTCGTGAGCCGGGAGTCGAGGTCGCTGATGAGGAAGTCCGGGGCCGGCGTCGCGCCGTAGGCCGAATCCAGTTCCACTTCGCCGAGTTGGGGCACGAGGCGGTAGCGGAACGGCCGGCGCTCACCCGCCTCGTCCACCAACACGAAGGCGTGCAGCCCGTCGTAGCGGGCGGTGGCGAAACCGGCGGGCGCCTGCTGACCGGCGAAGGACTTCAACGCCCCCCGGCTCTCCGGGTGTTGGGCGAGCACGGTGGCGAACTTCCCGGCCGCCGCCGGCTTCCCCTTGGCCCGGTCGGCGAGCCCGCCCTCCGTGCCCGCCCTGCCCAGCGCCTCGACGAGGTCGATGAACCCCTCGGGGTTGTGGCTGGGAAAGACCCGGAAGGTGGCCGCCACCAGATCCATGACGCCCTTGTCGGCGTCGAGGAACTTCACGGCCATCCCGCGTACGCCGCGTGCCCGGTCGTCCGCGTCGTAGCGGCCCGACCCGTTGGAGAACCGTACGACCGCCTCGGACTAGGCGGTGAGACAGGCGGCGGTCGACCACTGCGAGACCTGCCCGCTGGGCACGAAGCGCGCGTCGTAGACGGCGCCGCGCGCGTGCGGACGGCAGTCGTGCGGGCGCGGTGGCGCCGCGGCCTCGATCCGGTCGACGGCCTGTGCCGCGGTCATGCCGTCCTTGGTGACCGACGAGTCCTGCGACGACTGAGCCATGCCCGCATCATCGCACCGGCGGCTCCCGCACCTCCGTTCCCCGCCGACACCACGGCGCCAGTTGGAGCACGCCGAACACCGCCTCCACGCCCAGGAACAGCCACAGGAACCGCGGGGCGCCCTGCGCGAGGGCGTACCCCTGCCAGGCGGTGAACAGCACACGGGCCACCCCGTCCAGCAGCCCGTGCAGAACCAGCGGCCGGACGAGCCGCAGCACGGCCCAGACGACCACCACCGACCCCAGCAGATTCGCGTACAGGGTCTGAATCGGGTCGGCTTCGGGCAGTGCGCCCAGCGTCGACAGCGCGTCGTGCACCAGCGCGTACGTCCACGGAGTCGCGAAACCGGCCGTCACGACGAGGTCGTACCAGGCACTGGCCCGCACGACCCGGAGATAGGAGGTGATCGTCATGCCGCCGACGCTAAACAGTGGAGTGCGGTCCAAGGTCAAGCCATCGAGCCATCGAGCCATCGAGCCATCAAGTCATCGAGCCATCAAGTCATCATGTGGGCATGCGTATCGGGGAGTTGGCGACACGGGTGGGCCTGAGCAGGGACGCCCTCCGGTTCTACGAACAGGTGGGCATCCTCACCAGCGAGCGTCGGCCGAACGGCTATCGCGACTACCCGCCCGAGGCGGTCCCCTGGCTCGAATACGTCCGCACGGCCCAGGCTCTCGGCTTCTCGCTGGCGGAAATCGCCGAGCAGGGTGAGCAGTTGACCGAGGCCCCGGATCAAGCGGCGGCCCTGTCCGCCCTGTTCGCCGACAAGATCGCCCTCATCGACGCCCGCATGGCCGAACTGTCCACCCTCCGAGCCGAGTTGACGGCCCGCGCCGGCACGGGCTGCCCCCTGCGCAAGCAGCCGGAGCCCGTGCCGCGGGCGGCCAGACGGCCAGGATTCTCCGGGTGATCAGGACCGGCGGCACGAAGAGGACGCCGACCGCCGCGAGACGCAGCTGCGAGGCATGGCCGCCCGGGAGGTACCGGGCGGGCCGGATCACCCGCAAGGGCAGGTCGTCTCTGTCCACAGGTTGCTGACAAGAACACTTCAGGTTCGGCGTGGACTCTGATCCCCATGCATGGACACCGACCCCACACCCCCGCATCCGAGCGCAGCCGCCGCTGGTTCATGAACAAGGCGCTGCTCGCCGGCGGAGTCGCCGCCCTGGCGACCATGACGGGATGCTCCAACGACTCGTCGGACACGGCGAGTTCGTCCTCAGCCGCACAGTCCGGCGCCCCGAGCGGGATGCCCTCGGGCGGGCCCGGAGCCGGTGGGGGAGGAGGCGGCGGCATGGGCCCCGGGGTCTCCCAGGTGAAGTACAAGGACGTGAAGGGGGTCACCACAGACGGCAACGTCGTCGACGACCTGTTCACGATCCACTCGACCGGTGTCTCCACGGACGGACTGGTCAAGGCGGCGCAGGCGTTCCTGGACGGGCTCTCCGCGAAGGAGCGCAAGTCGTGCACCTTCGACGTCGACGCCGACGAGTGGACGGCCTGGAGCAACGTCGACGGCTACGCCCGCAAGGGCGTCCGCATGGGTGACCTCACGGAGAAGAAGCGCGACCTCGGTTACGCACTGCTCGGCGTCGCCCTCTCCGCCGACGGACTCACCCAGACCCGCAACATCATGAAGCTCAACCAGTTCCTCGGCGACTCCAACGGCGGCAACCAGAAGACCCTCACCGAGGGCCACTACTTCTTCACCTTCATGGGCACCCCGTCGACCACCAAGCCGTGGGGCTTCCAGTACGAGGGCCATCACGTCGCCATCAACTACTTCGTGCTCGGCGACCAGGTCGTGATGACCCCGACCTTCATGGGCTCCGAGCCGACCACGGCCACGTACAAGGGCGAGAAGATCAGCCTGTTCCGGCCGGAGACGACGGCCGGCCTGGCGATGATCCGCTCCCTCACCAAGGCCCAGCTCGCCAAGGCGGTCTCCTCGCAGGGCAACGGCAACGAGGACATGAAGGCCGGCGCCGGCTCGGACAACCTCAAGCTCGCCTACGCGGGCGTACGCGGCTCCGAACTCACCGCCGCGCAGCGGAAGAAGCTGCTCGCCGTGGCCCAGGTGTACATCGGCTACGTCAACGAGGGGCACGCCGAGGTCAAGATGACCGAGGTGGAGAAGCACCTCGGCGACACGTACTTCTACTGGATGGGCGAGACGAAGGACGACTCCGCCTTCTACTACCGCATCCACAGCCCGGTCGTGCTGATCGAGTACGACGCCCAGGCCCCGCTCTTCTACCACGAGGCCTCGTCGGCGAGCCCGAGCGCCAGCGCCAGTGCGAGCCCGAGCTCCAACGTCGGCGGCCCGCCCGGCGGCGGCATGGGCATGGGCGGCGGCACCCCGTCCCAGGAGCACATCCACACCATCGTTCGCACGCCCAACGGCGGCGACTACGGCGTGGACCTGCTGAAGCTGCACCTGGACAACGACCACTGACATATGCCTAATTGGGCCTTAAGCGCTATTTAGTCATTATGAATTCCTCATCGCCGCGATCTTGCTGATATGAAACCCCTTGGCCGAAAAAGCAATATCAGGGGTGTTTGTGGGGAAACGATTCAACTCCGGGACGCGGACCGGGGTGGTGATCGTCGGGGCGGGCCCGGCGGGGCTGGTCCTGGGGAACCTGCTCCTGGACCAGGGCATCGACTGCGTGATCCTGGAACGGCGCGGACGCGAGGCGGTGGAGGGGCGGGCCAGAGCAGGCTTCCTGGCCGCCCACTCCGTCCGCGTACTCACCCAACATGGCCTGGACACCGGCCTGTCGGCCAGGGGTCATACGCACCGGACCTGCCTCTTCCGTAGCGAACAGGGTGAATTCACCCTCGACTACGGCGAGTTGGGACGCGGCGAGGTCCACACCGTCTACCCCCAGCAGGAGTTGGTACGGGACCTGCTCGCCGAGTACCTCCGACGCGGCGGCGAGATCCGCTTCGGCGTCGAGGTCGAGGAGATCTCCGAGGGCCGGGTCCGGACCCGCGACGGTGCGGAGCTCACCGGGCGCTACGTCGCCGGCTGCGACGGACACCGGGGCGTCGCCCGCGCCACCCTCACGGCCCAGGGCACCCGCACCGCCCGCTGGGACCACGGCGTGAGCTGGCTGGCGGTGCTGGCCGAGGCCCCGCCGAGCCTCGCCGCCGTCGGATACGCCCTGCACGCACGCGGATTCGCCGGCCACATGGCCCGTACGGCGACCGTCACCCGCTACTACCTCCAGTGCCCGCGCGGCACCGCCCCCGCCGACTGGAGCGAGGACCGGATCTGGACCGAGCTGGAACTCCGGCTCAGGACAGCCGAGTTCGGCGCGCTGAAGCAGGGCCCCGTACTGGAGAAGACGGTCGTCGACCTGCGCTCCGACGTCCTGGACAGCCCCGGCGCCGGACGCCTCTGGCTGGCCGGCGATGCCGCCGGACTCATCAGCCCCTCCGCCGCCAAGGGCGCCAACCTCGCCGTACTCCAGGCCGAACGCCTCGCCCAGGCACTCGCGTCGGCGCTGACCCGCGACGACGAGAGCGACCTCGCCCGCTACGCCGCCGACTGCCTGCCCCGCGTCTGGCGGGCCCACGAGTTCTCCCACTGGATGAGCACGCTCCTGCACGGCCCGACGGCCGAGGACGCCGAGGCCCGCTACGGCCGCGCGCTCCAGTACGCCCGCCTCGACAGCCTGCGCACCTCCCGCACGCACCAGGACTTCTTCGCCGAGAACTACACCGGCATCTGACCCTCCCCACGATCACCGGGACCCCACATGAACCTCCCCGTCGTACAGGCGCGCCTTGCCGAGGCCGACGTACACCGCATCCGGCGCGCGGCGGCCTACGTCGAGGCCCACGACACGGACGCCGTCCTGGCCGAACTGCTCCCCGACCTCACCCCGCCCGAACGGGCCGACGTGGCCCGCCACTTGGTCTTCGACCACACCGCCGTCCTGGTCTTCCCCGACTCCCTCGACGGCCTGTGCGAGGAACTCCGCCGACAGGGCTTCGCCCCCGGCTCCGTCACCCCGAGCGTCGTGGTCCGCGAACGCCTCGCCCGCCGCTACGGCCCCGCCCTCGCCGAGACCCCGGTCGCCATCGTGCACGTCACGGCAGGCACCCGCAGCGTGGAGATCTTCGCGCTCCCCGTCCCCCCGGACTCCCCCCTGGAGGCGGTGGCGGCAGACGAACGCACCGCCGAGCACGAGTCGCACCACGCCTTCGCGGTCACGACCCCCGGCCCGGTGGTCCCCGCGGGCCTACGGCTCCTGCTCCAGGAGCGGGGCGGCGCGGTCCCCGACGGCGGCGGCTACAACGGCCACGAAAACGTCACCGTCCTCTACCACCGCACCCGAACCCACCGCCGCTTCGAACTCCGCCTCCCCGGCCGCCACACCCCGCTCCCCGACCCCACGACCTCACTCCTCGGCGTCATGACGGGAGCCTGGGCCACCCAAGCGGTCGCCACGATGGCCGAGTTGCGCATCGCCGACCACCTGGCCGACCACCCGGGCACCGACGCCGACACCCTGGCCCACCTCACGGCCACCCACCCGGAGGCACTGCGCCGCCTGCTCCGCTACCTGACCTCACTGGGCCTGCTCACCTCGTCCGACGGCACCTACCACCTCACCGCCACGGGCCAACCCCTGCGTACGGGAACGGAGTTCAGCCTCCACCCCTTGGCACGCCTCTACGCGGGCCCGTTCTACGACTCCTTCTCCGGCCTGACCCACTCCGTACGCACCGGCCAGGAAGCCTTCGCCCACCGCTACGGCCGGCACCATTTCCCGTATTTCGCCCAACACCCCGAACTCGGCGACCTCTTCCACCGCGCGATGGCGGCGAGCGCGGAAATGTTCGCCCCCGTACCCACGCTGATCGACTTCTCGGCCGCACGACGCGTGGTCGACGTGGGCGGCGGAAACGGCGCCCTGCTGTCCCGACTCCTGCGCACCCACGCCCACTTGGAGGGCGTCCTGCTGGAACGCCCGGAAGCCCTTGAGGCGGCCCGCCCCCGACTCCCCGAGCGCTGCACCTTCGTACCGGGCGACTTCACCGAGTCGGTCCCGGAGGGCGGCGACATCTACCTCCTGTCCCGAGTCCTCCACGACTGGGACGACGACCGCTGCCTGACCATCCTCGACAACTGCGCCAGGGCAATGCGCCCGGGAACCCAACTACTGCTGGTGGAACGCCTGTTGCCGACCCCGACGGCGGTGGCGTGGGACATCCACATGCTGTGCAACGTGGGGGGACGGGAGAGGGACGAGGACCACTACGGCCTACTGCTGGAGAAGACGGGCTTCGAGGTAGAGGGTTGTTACGCGTTGCCATTGGGGGCGTCGCTACTCAACGCCGTGAGAAATTAGGGGCGCGGGGAACTGCGCGACCAGCCCCCACCCACCCGCACCCGACAACGAGACCTAACCGGCCTGCCCCATCCCCGCAGCATTGGGCCAACTCTGCGCATTGGGCCACCCGGTCGCAGGCGCCGGCGCAAGATTCTGCATCCCGTTGGGACTGGTAGCCCCCCGCACCTGCGCGGCCGTAAGCCCATTACGCGCAGGCACACCAGTAGGCGTAGGCCCCTGAGGAGCCGGCGCAGGCGTACCGTACGGCTGCTGCTGGGGCTGCTGCATCACCGGCATCTGCTGCGACACCTGAGCCAGCTGCTCCGGCATCTGCGCAACGGGCTGCATCGGCATCTGCGGAGCCTGCGCCGCGGCCACCATCGGCTGGTACTGCGGCTGCTGCTGAGGCTGGGGCTGCGGCACAGGCACAGGCTGTGGCTGAGACACCGCAGCCGCCGGCGCCTGCATGGGCACGGGCTGCGGCTGCACAGGCATCTGCGCGATAGCCGCAGGCATCTGGATGCCCGCACCGTTCGTCGCCCCGACGAGCCGGTCCACGGCCGCCGTACCCGAGCTGTAGCTGGTCCCTGTGCTCAGCTCGGGCACGGCGGCTCCCCTCCTGGTCCCGTAGAGCACCTGTTCCAGGCCGGACACCAGGCGACGCACGTCCACCTGGGGGCGCACCACGAGACGCAGGAAGCGGCTGGACGAACCGATCTTGTTGCCGCACTCGCGGACCAGGATGCGGTGCTCGGTGAGCATCCGGTCCCGGACCACGGTCCCCTCGGCGCCCACGGGGAGGCGTACGAAGAGGAAGTTGCCCTGCGACGGATAGACCGTCAGGCCGGGCAGCGCGGAGAGATGGCTCGCCATGTCGAGCCGGTCGCGGCGCACCTGCTGGAGGCTCTGCGCGTACTCCGCGCCGTGCTCCTTGAGGATGAACACCACGTGTTCCGCGAACGCGTTGAGGTTCCACTTGGGGAGCATCGAGCGGACGCGGCCGGCGAGGGCGGGGTTGGCGACGAGGTAGCCGAACCGTATGCCGTGCAGGCCGAAGTTCTTGCCGAGGCTGCGCAGGACGACCACGTTGGGGCGGATCATCGCCTCTTGTACGACGCTGGGTTCGACCTCGGCGTCGGCGAACTCCAGGAACGACTCGTCGATGACGATGAGGTCGAGGTCGGCCATCGCGTCCATGAACTGGACGAGGGCCTGCTTGTGCTGGAAGCCGCCGTCGGGGTTGTTCGGGTTGCAGATGACGGCGACCTTGGTGTTGCGCTTGCGGATGAACTCGGCGTACTGCGCGAGGTCCAGGGCGAAGCCGTTGGACTCCTGGAGCGGGAACATGTCCACCCGCTTGCCGGTCTCCATGGGCTGGTCGGTCCAGCGGCCGAAGGTGGGGACGGGGATGGCGAGCGACTCGCGGACCAGCAAGTGGTCGATCCAGGTGATCAGTTCGGTGGAGCCGTTGCCCATCGCGACGCAGCTCGGCGGGAGTTGGAGCAGATTGCAGAGCTCGGCCGTGATGGTGTCGGCGCTGCTCGGGTAGTACGTGATGATCTCGCGCAGCCGGGCCGCCATCTGGTCGAACATGGCGGGGGTGGGGAAGTACGGGTTGCACGGGATACAGAAGTCCACGGGGCCTGTGCCGTCGCTCTCACGCGCCAGCGCTGCCATCGACGGGCTGTGCGCCGCCGTACTGCGGAACAGCGAGGTGACGTTGGAGTCGGCCAATGGAACCTCCGTATGAAGGCGGGCCCGGCGGGGACGACCGGGCCCGTCGTCTTGGGTGGCCCGCGCGGGGGAGCACGGGCCGCCCTTGAATACGGAGACGAGAGTGGCACTGTTCAACGGATGTGAAATTAGTGTGAGTTCGGGAACCCCTGACCCGAGTCTCGCGTCACGTGGCGGATGGTCACGCGCTGAACGTGTGGATCGTCGACGTCTTGTACGTCTGACCTGGCCTCAGCACCGTTGACGGGAAGTTCGCGTGGTTCGGCGAGTCCGGGAAGTGCTGGGTCTCCAGGCAGAGCGCGTCGCCCTGGCGGTAGGTGTGGCCGCCGGTGCCGGTCAGGGTGCCGTCGAGGAAGTTGCCGGAGTAGAACTGCAGCCCCGGCTGGTCGGTGGCGATCTTCAGGGTGCGGCCGGAGCGCGGGTCGTGCAGGGTCGCCGCGTGCTCGGGCTTCGCGGTGATGCCCTTGTCGAGGACCCAGTTGTGGTCGTAGCCCTTGGCCTGCACCTGCTGGACGTGCGCGGCCCGGATGTCACGCCCGATCGGCTTGGTCTTGCGGAAGTCGAAGGGGGTGGCGGAGACCTTGGCCAGTTCGCCCGTGGGGATCAGCCCCGAGTCGGTGGGCGTGTAGCGGGCCGCGGGGATCGTGAGCTCGTGGTTCTCGATCGTGCCGCTGCCCTCGCCGGCGAGGTTCCAGTAGACGTGGCTGGTGAGGTTGACGACCGTGGCCTTGTCGGTGGTGGCCTCGTAGTCGATGCGCCAGTCGCCGTGCTTGTTGAGCGTGTACGTCACCTTCACCTTGAGGGTGCCCGGGTAGCCCATCTCGCCGTCGACGCTGGTGTAGTAGAGGTGCAGGCCGACGTCCGAGCCGGCGGTGAAGCCCTCCACGTCCCAGATGTGCTTGTCGAAGCCCTGGGTGCCGCCGTGCAGGCTGTTGACCCCGTCGTTGACGGAGAGCTGGTAGCTCTTGCCGTCGAGGGTGAACTGGCCCTTGGCGATACGGTTTCCGTAGCGGCCGATGAGCGCGCCGAAGTACGGGGTCTTCGCCACGTAGTCGGCGATGTTGTCGAAGCCCAGGGAGACGTTGGCGTACTTGCCGTGCCGGTCCGGGAGTTCGAGGGACTGGACGACTCCGCCCCACGACAGCACCTTGAGCCGGGTGCCGCCGTTCTCCAGCGACCAGCGGTAGACCTTGCTGCCGTCGGCGAGGGTGCCGAAGAGTTCCTTCACGGGCTTTCTGCCTCCGGATGCCGCCTGCGCCGTACCTGTACCGAGGGCGCTCGCGGCGATGCCCGCCGCTGCCGCGCCTGCAATGACCGTGCGTCTGTTCAGTTCCATCGAGCGGCTCCTGCACATGGAAGGGGCCCCGCCGTGCTGTGCGTGTGAC
Source organism: Streptomyces sp. NPDC001100 (assembly GCF_053598575.1). Taxonomy (NCBI): domain Bacteria; kingdom Bacillati; phylum Actinomycetota; class Actinomycetes; order Kitasatosporales; family Streptomycetaceae; genus Streptomyces; species Streptomyces sp. NPDC001100. Next base: position 40,655 of record NZ_JBSFKO010000042.1, on the reverse strand, counting down.
AGACGTGCGGGGCCCGGGCTGAAATTACGAACCGGACTTGCGTTTGTTCCACACGTCGAAGCCGACCGCGGCCAGCAGGGCGAGGCCCTTGATGACCTTCTGCCAGTCGGTGCCGACGCTGAGGAGGTTCATGCCGTTGTTCAGCACGCCGAGGACGAGACCGCCGATGATGGCACCGAACACGGTGCCGACACCGCCGCTCATGGACGCGCCACCGATGAACGAGGAGGCGATGGCCTCCAGTTCGTAGCCGTCGCCCGCCTTCGGCGAGGCCGCGTTGAGGCGGGCGGTGATCACCAGACCCGCCAGGGCCGCGAGCACGCCCATGTTCAGGAACACCTGGAAGGTGACGCGCTTGTCCTTGACGCCGGACAGCTTCGCGGCCGGCAGATTGCCGCCGATCGCGTAGATGTGGCGGCCGAAGACCGAGTTGCGCATCACATAGCCGTAACCGGCCACCAGGACGGCGAGGACGATCAGGATGATCGGCGCGCCGTTGTAGCTGGCGAGCAGCAGGGTCAGCCAGAGGATCGCGGCGACGATGACGACGAGCTTGAGGAGGAACAGCTTCGTCGGTGCCACGTCGAGCGAGAACTCCTGCTGGCGTCGGCGGTCGCGGAACTCCTGCCACACCACCGCGGCGATCATCACCAGGCCCAACAGCAGCGTGATGTTGTGGTAGTTGGTGTTCGGGCCGACCGCGGGCAGGAAGCCGTTGCCGAACTTCTGCAGACCGTTGGGGAACGGGCCCAGGGTCTGGCCCTGGAGGAGGATCTCCGTGAGGCCGCGGAAGAGCAGCATCCCGGCGAGGGTGACGATGAACGACGGTATGCCCGCGTAGGCGATCAACAGCCCCTGTATCGAGCCCGCCACCGCGCCCATCAGCAGGCACAGCACCAACGCGACGGGCCACGACACATGGTGATTGACCATCAGGACCGCCGCGAAGGCGCCCACGAACGCCGTGAGCGAGCCGACCGACAGGTCGATGTGCCCGGCGATGATGACCAGCATCATGCCGATCGCGAGGATCAGGATGTAGCTGTTCTGCAGCACCAGGTTGGAGACGTTGCGCGGCAGCAGCAGGTCCCCGCCGGTCCAGATCTCGAAGAGGACCATGATCAGACCGAGGGCGATCAGCATGCCGTACTGCCGCATGTTGCGCCGCAGGCCGTCCAGCACCAGCCACAACAGGCTGCCGCCCGCGGCCGATCCGCTCTTGCCCGGTGGCGCGGGGGCCGGGCTCTTGGCGGTCACGTCCGTGCTCATCGCGTTACCTCTTTGTCCTTCGTCATCTGGCGCATCAGCACTTCCTGCGTGGCCTCGGCCCGGGGCACCTCACCGGTCAGCCGGCCCGCCGCCATCGTGTAGATGCGGTCGCACATGCCGAGCAGTTCCGGCAGTTCGGAGGAGATGAAGACCACCGCCTTGCCCTCGGCGGCGAGTTGGTCGATGACCGTGTAGATCTCGTACTTGGCGCCCACGTCGATGCCGCGGGTGGGCTCGTCCAGGATCAGCACCTCGGGACCCGCGAAGATCCACTTGCTGAGGACGACCTTCTGCTGGTTGCCGCCGGACAGCTTGCCCACCGGCTCGAACACCGTCGGTGCCTTGATGTTCATGGACGTGCGGAACCGCTCGGCGACCTGCCGTTCCTCGTGCTCGTCCACCACACCGCGCTTGGCGACCTTGCTCAGGGCGGTCAGCGAGATGTTCCGGTTGATCGTGTCGATGAGGTTCAGGCCGTAGTGCTTACGGTCCTCCGTGACATAGGCGATGCCGTGCTGGACCGCCTCCGCGACGGACTTGGTGCGGATCTCCTGGCCGTCCTTGAGGACCGTGCCGCCGGCGTACCGGCCGTAGGAGCGCCCGAAGACGCTCATGGCGAGTTCGGTGCGGCCGGCGCCCATGAGTCCGGCGATGCCGACGATCTCGCCCCTGCGCACATTTATTGACACATCGTCAACTACCTTGCGCTGCTGGTCGATCGGGTGGAACACCGTCCAGCCGCGGATCTCCAGCGCGGGCGCCGCCTCGGGCTCGCCCGCGTACGCGGTGCGCTCGGGGAAGCGGTGGTCGAGGTCCCGGCCGACCATGCCGGAGATGATCCGCTCCTCGGTCGTCTCCGGCGCCTTCACGTCGAGGGTCTCGATCGAGCGGCCGTCGCGCAGGATCGTCACCGAGTCGGCGACCCTGCGGATCTCGTTCAGCTTGTGCGAGATGATGATCGAGGTGATGCCCTGGTTCTTCAACTCCAGGATGAGATCGAGGAGTTTGCCGCTGTCCTCGTCGTTCAGCGCCGCCGTCGGCTCGTCGAGGATGAGCAGCTTCACCTTCTTCGACAGCGCCTTCGCGATCTCCACCAGCTGCTGCTTGCCCACGCCGATGTCGGCGACGCGGGTCTCCGGGTGGTCGCTCAGACCCACCCGGCGCAGCAGCTCGGTGCCGTGCCGCAGCGTTTCGCTCCAGTTGATGAGCCCGCGCGTGGCGTGCTCGTTGCCGAGGAAGATGTTCTCCGCGATCGACAGGAACGGCACCAGCGCCAGTTCCTGATGGATGATGACGATGCCTCGGTGCTCGCTGGCCCGGATGTCACGGAAGCGGCACTCCTCCCCTTCGAAGAGGATGTCGCCCTCGTAACTGCCGTGCGGATGGACGCCGGAGAGCACCTTCATCAAGGTGGACTTCCCGGCGCCGTTCTCACCGCAGATGGCATGGACCTCGCCCTGACGGACCGTCAAAGTGACGTCCGACAGCGCTTTGACACCGGGAAAGGTCTTGACGATCGAGCGCATTTCCAGGACGGGTCCCGCCATGGTCGTGCCTTCCAATCAAGTGTGGGGTGGGTAACGGGCGGCGGAACTACTTGAGTTGCGCGTCCGTGTAGTACCCGCCCTTGACCAGCACGTCCTCGTAGTTGGACTTGTCCACGCTCACCGGCTGCAGCAGATAGGCCGGGACGACCTTGGTGCCGTTGTCGTAGGTCTTGGTGTCGTTGGTCTTCGGCGTCTTGCCGTTGAGCACGTCGTCGATCATCGTGTCCGCGACCTTGGCGAGCTCACGGGTGTCCTTGTAGACGGTCTGCGTCTGCTCACCCGCGATGATCGACTTCACCGACGCCAGCTCGGCGTCCTGGCCGGTGATGACCGGCAGCGGCTTGCTGGCCGAGCCGTAGCCGTCCGACTTCAGCGCGGACAGGATGCCGATGGAGATGCCGTCGTAGGGCGAGAGCACCGCGTCGACCCGGCCGGTCTTGTACGAGCCGGTGAGGATGTCCTCCATGCGGTTCTGCGCGGTGGTGCCGTCCCAGCGCAGCGTGGTCACCTTGTTGAGCGCGGTCTGCCCGGACTTGACGACCAGTTCCTTCTTGTCGATGTACGGCTGGAGCACGCTCATCGCGCCGTTGAAGAAGTACTTGGTGTTGTTGTCGTCGTTCGAGCCGGCGAACAGCTCGATGTTGAACGGGCCCTTCTTGCCGCTGTCCAGACCGAGCTTCTGGATGAGGTACGTGCCCTGGAGTACGCCGACCTTCGTGTTGTCGAAGGAGGCGTAGTAGTCGACGTTCTTCGTGCCGAGGATCAGGCGGTCGTAGGCGATGACCGGGATCTTCGCGTCGGCGGCCTCTTGAAGCACGTTGTTCAGCGACTTGTTGTCGATCGCCGCGATGATCAGGCCCTTGACGCCCTGGGTGATCATGTTCTCGATCTGGGAGACCTGGGTGTCCGGGTCGTCCTCGCCGTAGACCAGCTTGGTCTTGTAGCCCTTGGACTTGAGGTCCTGGACCATGTTGTTGCCGTCGGAGATCCAGCGGGCGGAGGACTTCGTCGGCATCGCGATGCCGATCGTGCCTCCCTTGGCACTGCCCGCTTTCTCCTTGCTGCCGCCGGAGCCGCTCTGTCCGCACGCGGACAGGGTCAGCGCGAGGGTGGCGGCGCCGGCTATGAGGGGGAGGGCGCTTCTGCGGATGCGCATGTGAACTGGCCTCATTCTTCTCGTCGTTGAGAGGTACAGCGAGTGCGTGGATGCGGGATTGTTCGGTTGTGTTGTGTGGTGCGGGCCCGGTGGGGGCTTGTCGCGCCCCGCGGCGGAGCCGCAATTCGATGCGGCCCCGCGCCCCTGGAAAGCGGGCCGGTGTTGACAGGTGCGGGTGATGCCGGGTGCCTTGGAAGGCGGGGCCGTATTCACAAGGGGCGCGGGGAACTGCGCGACCAGCCCCCACGCACCCGCGGCCCCGGACGCTCAGCCCGTGGCAGCCTCGACCGGGAAACGGTTCAAGGACCCCGGCAACCTGGAACCCAGCGGAGCCATGTCGCCGTCCGCCCCGTGCCGGGCGAGCAGGTCGAGGGCGAGACGACCCCGACGCACCCGCTCGCGCGCCGTGTCGAGGGTGACGTCCCGCAGATGGGTGCCCCACGGGTAGATACCGGGGGCCTTGGAGAGGCCGAACTTCAGGTACAGCGGGGCCCCGCGGCGGATCAGCTCCGCGACCTCGTACATCCGGATGTAGCCACCGAGGTCGTCCGGCGCCTCGATGTACATGTCCATCGGAGCCGCCGACACCCGCCGGATCTCGGTGAGGTGATCGAGCGTCAGATCGCTGGGCACGTTGAGGGAGTCGGCGCCGAGCTGCTCGTAGACCGCGTACGCGGCCGGGTTGACCGGACCGATCAGCGCCGAGACCTTGAGCGTGGTGTCCGCCGGGATGATCCCGGCGATCCGCGCCCGGTGCAGCGTCCACAGCACGCCCTCGTCGGCGACGAGCAGGCACTTGACGCCCAACTCCGTTGCCCGCACGGCGTCTTCGATGCAGCCGGCGACCGCGTCGTGACCCCGGGCGCGCAGGCCCCCGCCGCGCGAGTCGGAGCGGACCGAGCCGCCGATGTCCCAGGTCCCGCGCGGACCGGTGAACAGGCAGAGCTCGATGTCGCGTTCGGCCGTCGCCTCGACCATCTCGGTGATCTCGGCGTCGGTCAGCATCCACACGCCGCTGCCCTGGCTGATCCGGTGGATCGGCACGTCGAGGCGCGAGGACTCCTTGAGGATGACCGCCAGCGCCTCGGGGCCCTCGCAGGAGGGGACCTCGGTGCGCCAGCGGCCGCCGCCGGGGAAGGTGTGCGGCGAGGCGTCGGCGGGGTCGAGGGCGGGCGCGCCCAGGCCGAGCGCGGAGAGCGCCTGCTCCCCGGGCCTGCGGGCTGCCGTGGCGGTGTCGGTCACTGGCTGTCCTTCGTGTTCGGTATTTCGGACGCGGTTCGCGGCTCGGGGTACGGAAAAACTGTGGTGGTACGTCGGCACGGGGTGGTCAGGACACCCCGTGCCGACGTACGGCTTGGGGTTTCTACGGCCGCAGCAGCACCTTGCCGACCTTGGGATCGCCGGACCCCACCAGCTCGATGGCCTGCGGGAACCCGGCGAGCGGAAGCTCATGGGTGACCAGCGGAAGCGGATCGAGCAACCCCGCCCCGAACACCCGCACCGTGTGCGCCCAGGCGTCCGGCGGTGCCCCGAAGACGGTGTGCACCTCCAGCTGCCGTACGACGAGATCGGTCGGGTCGAGACCCTCCGCGCCCGGTGCCGGGATCCCGGTGAGGACCAGGCGCCCGCCACGCCTCAGCAGGGCGGCTCCCGTACGGGCCGCGTCCGCCGAGCCGGCGGTCTCGATCACCACGTCGAAGTCGTCGGGGAGCGGTTCGTTCTTGGTACGGAAGTCCGTGGCGCCGAACTGCTCGGAGAGGGCCGCGCGGTCCGGACGGGAGCCCACGACCAGGAGTTCGGCGGGGGAGTTCGCCCTGAGGAACTGGATCGCGAACATGCCCAGGGTTCCGGTGCCGACCACGGCCACCCGCTCGCCCGGCCGCGCGTTCGCCTTCAGTGCCGCCGCCGCGATGCAGGCCGCCGGCTCCAGCAGCGCCGCCGCCGTCAGGTCGGCCTCGTCCGGGAGCACATGGAGCAGCCGGGCGGGGAGGGTGAGGGTGGTCGCCATCGCGCCGGGCTGGGTGAAGCCCGTCTCCTCGTAGCCCGCCGAGCACAACGTCGTCTCGCCCGCATGACACCGGTCGCACACCTGGCAGTTGCGGAAGCCCTCACCAACGACCTTGCGGCCGACCAGACTTGACGGCACCCCGGCGCCGACCGCCTCCACCGTCCCGGACCACTCGTGGCCCGGGGTGAGGGGGTAACGGACGTAGCCCTCGGGCCTGTTGCCCTGGTACACCTCGCGGTCGCTGCCGCAGATGCCGACCGCGTGGACGCGCACGAGCGCCTCGCCCGCGTCCGGCTGCCGGGGCTCGTGCGAGACCACACTGTGCTCGCCCGGTCCCGCGACGACGACCGCCGTGCTCACTTCGAGCCCTTCGGCTTGCGCTGCTCCCAGCCGTCCGCCCACAGGTCGAACCGGGCCTGCTGCTGCGGGAACTCGGCCGCCGCGTCGACGTCCAGCTCGACGCCGAGACCGGGCGCGTCGGAGAGGTGGAAGTAGCCGTCGATCACCTGAGGGGCACCCTTGACGACCTTCTTGATCTCCGCGTCCGCGAAGTCGTTGAAGTGCTCCAGGATCTTGAAGTTCGGTGTGGAGAAGCCGACTTGGAGCGAGGCCGCGGTCAGCACCGGCCCGCCCACGTTGTGCGGGGCGACGAGCACGTAGTGCGCCTCGGCGGTCGCGGCCAGCTTGCGCGTCTCCCAGATGCCGCCGATGTGACCGACGTCCGGCTGGATGATGTCGACGGCCTGGCTCTCGAACAGCTCGCGGAACTCGACGCGGTCGTGGATGCGTTCACCCGTGGCGACCGGGATGTCCACCTTCGCGGCGACCTTCTCCAGCGCCTTCAGGTTCTCCGGCGGAACCGGCTCCTCCAGCCACGCGGGCTTGAACGGCGCGAGTTCGCGCGCGAGCCGTACGGCGGTGGAGGGTGAGAAACGGCCGTGCATCTCCAGCATCAGCTCGGCGTCCGGGCCGATCGCGTCCCGTACGGCCTCGATGAGCGAGACGGCGTACAGGGTCTGCTCGTGGTCGAGTTCGAAGTGCCCGGTCCCGAACGGGTCGATCTTCAGCGCCTTGTAGCCGCGCTCCATGACCCCCTGGGCGGCCTTGTGATAGGCCTCCGGGGTCCGCTCGGTGGTGTACCAGCCGTTGGCGTACGCCTTGACCTTGTCGGTGACCTTGCCGCCGAGCAGCTGCCACACCGGCACACCGAGGGCCTTGCCCTTGATGTCCCAGCAGGCCATCTCGATGACGGCGATGCCGGACATGACGATTTCGCCTGCACGGCCGTAGTCGCCGTACTTCATCCGGCGTACGAGGTCTTCCAGGGCGAACGGATCGGAACCGAGAATGTGGTTTGCCTCGGCCTCGCGCAGGTAACCGATCAGCGCGTCGGTGTGGCCCAGCATCCGGGTCTCGCCGACGCCGGTGACGCCCTCGTCGGTGTGCACTTGGACGTACGTCAGATTGCGCCATGGCGTCCCGACCACGTGCGTGCTGATTCCCGTGATGCGCACGGCAGATGCCCCCTGTGCTCTTCAGTGCTGTTCGAAATTTCGGCTCACGTTCGAAATGCTGGGCAGACAGTAAGGACGACGGGGGTGGGGTGTCAATGGGTCGAACATGTAACGGTTTCGGCAAGGGGGTCGATCGGAGATCCGGGCGAGCGACCGGTTTTCCTTGCACAACTTTCACAGCCGTGACTATGAACGTTACCTGTCAGGAACTTAGTCTTCGGGCGTCATGGACTATTGCCACCCCTGCGGCCGGCACCTGAACGGCGCCCTCGCGTGCCCGGGGTGCGGCGCGTCCGCCGAAGTGCCCGTCGTATCAACTCCTGCCTACGAGACGGGAGTTGACGTGCGCTCACAAGCGGACGGTGGGGGCGACCGGCCCTCCGGCGCCGGTGGGTCGGATGGCGAGTCGGGCGGCGGGCCGTATGAGGAGCGCGGCGGCGAACACGAGGGCCACGGCAGCGAACACGAGGAGCGCGGCAGCGCACGCGAGGGGCGCGCCGCGCGGCGGAGGAGCCGCGGACGGGGCGACAGTGGCGGTGACGGCGGCAGCAATGGTGGCGGCGGCCGTGACGGTGACGGCGGCAGTGACGGTGGCGGTGACACCGAGGGGCCCGAGGCGGTCGGTGCGAGTCGTCGCGATCGCAAGGCCGCGGCACATCGCCGGCGGCGGCGCCGGGTGCTGCTCGTCACGGCCGGGTTCGTCCTGGCGGCCGGTGGGCTGAGTCTGGCCGAGCTGGGCACGGACGCGCCGTTCTCGACCTCGAAGCCCGCGGCGCCGGGCGACGCGTCTGCGGAGGGTGCGGCGTCCTCGGAGGCGAGCGGTACGGCCGAGCCCTTGGGCGACACGAAGACTGCGGGGGCGGGTACGGGGTCGGCGTCTCCGGATGCGTCACGGTCGGCTTCGCCTTCGGAGTCCGGGAAGGGGACGAAGAGTCCCTCCGCGTCGCTGACGCCGACGACCGCCGCAGGTCACACGTCCCCCACGTCGACGTCCACGACGAATCCGGTGACCACTCCGACCTCGGAGCCCTCGTCGTCGGAACCGAGTCCTACGCCGTCGCCTTCGGAAACCTGCAAGCAGATCCTGTGGTGGTGTTCCTGAGGCGTTCGGCTTGGCTTGCGGGGCGGGGCGGGGCGGGGCGGGTTGGGGTTCGGGGTTGAACGGTCAGATTTCCAGCATCCGTCGCAGCAGGCCTCGGAGTGCCAGTCTTTCGTCGTCCGACAACCCTGCGAGTGGTTCTCGGGCGAAGCGCAGTGATTCGCGCAGGCTACGGGCCACCTGGCGTCCTTCGTCCGTCGCCGCCGCCAGTTTCACACGCCTGTCCGCGGGATCGGGGCGGCGTTCCACCAGGCCCCGCGTCTCCAGCCGGTCCACGATCCCGGTGACGTTGGACGGCTCGCACTTCAGCTTCTGCGCCAGCTTCCGCATCGGCAGCGGCTCAAGCGACAGCAGGCTCAGCAGTCGCGCCTGCGCGCCGGTCAGCGAGTGGTCGTCCGCCGCCTCCTCGTAGTCCTCGTAGAACCGCGCCACGACATCGCCGATCAGCTCGACGACCTCCAGGGTCACGGGGTCGGCGCGGCGCGTCTTGTCGGAGCGCGTCTTTTCGGGTGTGGACATGCGCTCCAGCGTACCCCGTTACTTGACATCATGAAATATTCAGAGGCATGGTTGTTTCAGGTACTGAAGTATTTGGGTCTCCCTGCGACAAGACCCGCACGGAGACCCGCACGGAGACACGAAGGAAGGCGCTTGTGATGATCAACCGCGAATGGCACCTGCTCAGCCGTCCGGTCGGCTGGCCGAAGCCCGAGGACTTCGCCCTGGTGGAGACCGAGACCCGGGCCCCCGGCGAGGGCCAGGTGCTGGTGCGGAACAAGTACCTCTCCGTCGACCCGTACATGCGCGGCCGGATGAGCGCCGCCAAGTCCTACGTCGCCCCGTTCGAGCTCGGCAAGGTCATGCAGGGCGGTGCGGTCGGCGAGGTCGTCGAGTCCAACGCCGAGGGCTTCGCGGTCGGGGACCACGTGCTGCACTTCGGCGGGTGGCGCGAGTACGCGACCATCGACGCCAAGGGCGCCGTCAAGGTCGACCCCGACCTCGCCCCGCTCTCCACCTACCTCGGCGTCCTCGGCATGACCGGCCTCACCGCCTACGCCGGGCTGCTGCGCACCGCGTCCTTCAAGGAGGGCGACTCGGTCTTCGTCTCCGGTGCGGCTGGTGCCGTGGGCAGCCAGGTCGGGCAGATCGCCAAGCTCAAGGGGGCGTCGCGGGTCATCGGCTCCGCGGGGTCCGATGAGAAGGTCAAGCTGCTTGTGGAGGAGTACGGGTTCGACGCCGCCTTCAACTACAAGAACGGGCCCGTCAGTCAGCAGCTGCGCGAGGCTGCTCCGGGTGGCGTCGATGTGTACTTCGACAATGTCGGGGGTGAGCATCTTGAGGCTGCGATTGGTTCGTTGAACGAGCGTGGGCGCATTGCCATTTGCGGCATGATCTCCGTCTACAACAGCACCGAGCCGGCTCCCGGGCCGAAGAACCTCGGGCGGCTCATCCAGACCCGGGGGCGTATCGAGGGCTTCCTCGTCGGCGACCACTACGACCTTCAGCCGGAGTTCGTCCGGGAGGTCGGCGCTTGGGTGGCTTCCGGTGAGCTGAAGTACCGGGAGACCGTCGTCGAGGGGATCGAGAACAACCTTGAGGCGTTCCTGGGGCAGCTGCGGGGGGAGAACACGGGGAAGATGATCGTCAAGCTTTGAGCGGGCGGTGTTGAGAGGGGTCCGGGGAGCTGGGCCGGTGTGGTGGGCGCCGGGTTGGTGGGCCGGGCTGGAAGGTGTTGCGCAGCTGGGCCGGTGGGGGTGCCGGGTTGGTGAGCCGGTGGTGAGCCTGTGGTGGGTGGGTGCCGGGGAGCTGGGCCGGTGTTGGGTAGGCGCCGGGTGGCTGGGCCGGTGCTGGAACAGGCGCCGTGCGCGCACCTCTTTTGGTTCGGTCGCCTTCGGGGCGCCTGAAGCCGGTGTCGAGAGCCCCACCGTGCTCAGCCCTTCGGGCCTCCGCGCGCTGGGCCTCTCGACACCGGCGCGCCCCTGCGGCTCCCTCTCGGCCGGCGCGTGGGGGCAGTGGGAGTTGGTGGGCCCTCACCGGTGGTGAGGGCTTGCGCCGTTGGTTTTAGTTGGCCAGGGCTGCTTGGTGGGCGGCTTGGACCAGGCGGGTGTTTTCCGGGGCCGGGCCGCCGGGGAGGGTGAAGCGGCGGCGGGTGTAGCCGTAGGTCAGGCCGGTGCGGGGGTCGGCGAAGGCCTGGGAGCCTCCGGCGCCGCTGTGGCCGATCGTGCCGGCGCTCAGGAACGGGTACCAGGTGCTTGCCGTCGCCTGGAAACCGAGGCCGTACGCCCGGTGCGTGCCGGTGATCATGTCGTGGCCGACGGAGTGGAGCTGGCCGAACTCCGCCACCGTGTCCGGCTTCAGGAGCGGGGCCCGGTCCTCGACCACGCTGATCGCCGCCGCGTAGAGGCCTGCCAGGCCGCGTGCCGATGCCACTCCGCCGACCGATGCGGGGCCCTTGGCGCGGATGGATGGTTGGTTGGGGAGCGATGCGAGTTCGGTGGGCTGGGCCGCGTGTTCGTTGAAGGCGATCCCGGCGAGGCTGCGGCGGTCGTCCGGTGCGGCAGCGACCAGGGCCGGTTCGTCGGAGGAGGGGAGTGGTGGGTGGGTGGTGCGGAAACGGGGCTCCTGGGTGGAGGGGAGGCCCAGGTAGAAGTCCAGGGCGTAGGGGGCGCGCACTCTCTCCTCGTACACGTCCTGGAGGGAGCGGCCTGTGGCTCGTCTTACGATCTCGCCGGTCAGGGCGCCGATGACCAGGGCGTGATAGCCGAAGGCCGTGCCGGGGCGCCAGAACGGGCGTTGGTCGGCGAGGCGTTCGGCGACCGCGCGGTCGTCGGCCAGTTCGTCAGGGGTGAAGCCGGTGTCCGTGCCGATCAGACCCGCCCGGTGCGCGAGCAACTCGCGTAGAGTCAGCGCGCCTTTGCCCTCGGATGCGAACTCCGGCCAGTAGTAGGTGACTTTGCGGTCCAGTTCGAGGGTGCCGTCCTGGACCAGCAGGGCCACCACGAGGTGGGCCGCGCCCTTGGTGGACGAGAACACGCCGTAGAGGGATTTGTTGGTGGTGTCGGGCGGTCCGGCCCAGAGGTCTACGACCTGTCGGCCGTGTACGTATGCGCACAACTGGCCCTCGTAGTCCGCGCGTTCCATCGACACGAACGCGGCGAACTCCTCTCGGACTGTTTCGAAGCCGTCGGCTACGGTGCCGTGGATCTCCTGGGTCATCCGCTCTCCTCAACTGATCCGCTGCTCGCGTGTGCCATGGTGAACAACGCCTGTCCGACCTGCGGGAGTTCCCCCTCGGACCTCCTCCTGGTTCCAGAGATCGGTACGGCGAGCGGCACCCGTTCGACTCAATGGGCCAGGGAAGACGCGGGGAAGGTGTTGGTGTCACCGATGCCCGGATGTCGCATTCAGGGGGGTGGGGAATGGGCATGCTGAGCACAGGTACCGGGCCGCCGGCGGCGGGCGGCGGGTGCATGGAGAGGGGTTCCCGTGGCGACCATTCCTTCGCTTCCCAGTAGGGATGATGTGGTGCGTATGGCGCGCAGCACCGGCGACATCACCGGACAACTTCTGGACACCGCCGGGAACATCACCAGAATCGCCATCAACACCCTTGATCCACGGGACGGTTCGGGTGCCGAGGCGCTGCGGGTGCTGCGGGAGACCACCGCGGAACTGGCCGAGGCGAGTGCTTCGCCGCAGGCTCAGGAGGCGTTCTATCGGATCGTCGATACCTTGACCCGGCTCGGTACGACCGGTGCGCCGCTGGCCGTGCATCCGGTGAGTCAGCCGGCGCAGGTGTTGTTGGGTGTGCTCGGGGACAGTCTGTTGCCCGTTCTGGATGCGGTGGAACCGGCGGTCGAGGAGTTCGCCGCGGCGCTCGGAGATCTGGTCGAGGCTGCCTCCCCGTTGCTGCCCGCGGCGGCGGGCATGGCGGCCGGCGTCCTGCTCGCCCTCACCCCGCTGCTCCGCGCGGCGGCCGACGCCCTGGGCGACTCCTCCCCAGAACTCCGGCGCATCGCCGAGGCGTTGACGGCGGCGCTGGCTCCCCTGCTGCCCCAGCAGGTGGCCCTCGCGCAACGGGCGGCCACTGCGGGCGCGAAGGTCCTCCGCGCCACCCTCCCGCCCCTCGCCGACCTCACGGAGGCCGCGGCCGCGACGACGAAGACGGCCGTGCCGGTGGTGGTCGCGGGCGAGGAGTTGTTCGTCTCGGCCCTGGAGCGGGTCCAGCCGGTCCTGCTGGCCGCGGCCTTCCGCGCGGGGCGGGTGGCCCGGGCCACCGCGGTCCGGGTGACCGCGGCGGTGTCACCCGCGGCGGACCAGGGGGTTGTGGTGGCGGTGTCGACCGCCTAGGGCGGGACTGGAACCCGTTCCACCCGTTCGGTGCCGACGCTGAGTAAGGTTCTCCCCATGCATGATCTTGGGGCGGGATTCGGCTATCTCCTGAAGGGCCAGCGCTGGGTGGCCCGGCACGGGCGGCAGTACGGGTTCGGTCTGATTCCCGGGCTGATCACGCTGGTTCTCTATGTCGCGGTGCTTGTCGCGCTCGCGGTGTGGGGTGACGACTTCGTCGGCTGGGCCACGCCCTTCGCGGACCACTGGTCGAGTCCGTGGCAGGGCCTGTTCCGGGGATTTCTCACGGCGGTCCTGTTCGTACTGGCCCTGCTGCTCTCGGTGTTGACCTTCACGGCGGTCACGCTGCTGATAGGGCAGCCCTTCTACGAGACCCTCTCCGAGAAGGTCGACCGGGACGTCTCGCCCGACGGCACGGCCCCCGAGTCCGGTCTCCCGCTCTGGCGTGAACTGTGGATCTCGGCCCGGGACAGCCTCCGGGTTCTGGTCCGTGCGCTCGTGTGGGGCGTGCTGCTCTTCGCGCTGGGGTTCCTGCCCTTCGTCGGGCAGACCGTCGTTCCGGTGATCGGGTTCTTCGTCACCGGGTTCTTCCTCACCGAGGAGTTGACGGCCGTGGCCCTGCAGCGCCGAGGCGTCGACCTCCGGGCCCGCCTCACTCTCCTCCGCGCCCGCAAGTCCCTGATCTGGGGCTTCGGCACCCCCCTCGGCCTGGCCTTCCTGGTCCCGTTCGTCGCCGTCTTCCTGATGCCGGGTGCGGTGGCGGGGGCGACGATGATGGCGCGGGAGCTGTTGGGCGAGGAGACCGAGGGGAGCGACGAGGGGGAGGACGGGGAGAGCGGGCCCGCGTCAGTCGACGGCTGACGCGTCCATCGCCGCCGTCACCATCGCCTTCACCTGCGCGATGATGTCCACCCGGTTCTGTATGAACTGGGGATCGGTGATCGTCCCGGTCGCCGGGTCCGTGTTGCCCGCTCCGAACTGCAGTACCGGCGTGTGGATATGGCCGCCCGGCAGCGAGTCGTGCAGGCCGAGCCGGTCCCGCAGCAGGGTCGCGCGGTAGGCGATCTCGTTGGAGAGGTAGTTGCCGCCGCCACCGGCGCGGGCTGTGGAGCCGGGGGTGGGGCCGTCCGGTTGTACGACGGGAGTCGTCCCGCCCGCCGGGATCTCGGTGACGTCGGTGTGGTCGTACACGGGGAAACGCCCGGTGTTCGCGGCCACAATTGCCTTGTACGGCAGGGTCGTCGACGTCCACTGGGGCTGCGAGGCCGGGTCGGTGACCGGGATGGTCTCCGTGCGCGAGATGGTGTCGTTGTCCGGATATCCGCCCCGCCAGGCCCCGTTGGTCCGCTCGATGTCGAACCGGCCCACCCGTCCCTGGCTCACGGTGGTGAACAGGTCCACCTTCGGCAGGTACGGCCGCAGCGTCCGCTCCACGGTTCCCTCGGCGAAGTCCGCCCAGCGCACCGGGAACAGGGCCGTCTCGATCCGCGCCGGGCCGTCCGCCGTCCGGATCACCGTGCCGTCGAGCGCGAGCGCGGTGGCCCCGGACGGGTTGGAGATCCTGATGTCCGCGTCCAGCGTGAACGGGTCGAAGCCGGTCACCAGGATCCGCTTCAGTCCCTTGGTGGGGGCGGGGTAGCGGATGCTGCTCCGACCGCGGGAAGTCTGTTCCAACTCCGAGAGCAGTGCGGTCCGTTGGGCGCTGCTGATGCCGAACTCCGGTTCCCAGGTCCGCACTTCCCTGGTCATGCCCAACCGCGCCCAGTACAGCGGCCGGTCGTCGTCCCTGCTGAGGTCCCCACCGGCGGGGCCCCGGCCCTGCGCGCGGTCGACTGCCCGCTGCCACAGGGCGGTTCCTTCGCGTGCGACGACGCGGCGGGCCTGCGCGTAGCTGTGCGCCCCTTCGAGCGCGTGGGTGAACTCCGGTGCCACGGTGTCGAATCCGGAGTGTTCGAGGATTTCCCGGGGGACCGCCCTGTCGAGCCGTTGTTCCTCGACGGTCGGGGGGAGCGTGGTGTCGGCCGCCGCCGTTCCGGTGCCGGGGGCGGAGAAACCGGCCAGCAGGGCCAGTCCGAGGATGCCTGTCCGAACTCGTATGACGTTCAAAGTGGTTGAGGCCTTCCATCGCAGTGGGGTGCGGTGCCGGACGGCCGCAGTATCGCGTGACGCGAGTGGTCTACGCCACGGGTGCGACGGACGATCCGGTCCCCCGCCTCCCCGGCCGGGACGGAGTGATCCGCTCCGGGTGATACTGCCGCTCATGACGGCAGTGAAGACAGCGAAGACAGCGAACCTCGGCGTGCTCTTCGCCATTGAGCTCGGCGCCCTGGTCGCCGTCGCCTACTGGGGGTTCACCCGGGACCTCGCCACCCCGCTGACCTGGCTGCTCGGTCTCGGCGCGCCCGTCGTGCTCGCCGTGGCCTGGGGGCTGTGCGGTTCACCCAAGGCCAGGTACAAGACGCGCGGGGCCGGTCGGGTCGTCTTCGAGGTGGTGTGGTTCGGTGCGGGCGTTGCCGCGCTGGTCCTTGCCGGGGCCTACGACTGGGCGCTCGTCTTCGGCCTCGTGTGCGCGGTGAGCAAGACGCTCGCCGTCATCTGGCGGCAGGTGTAGGGGAGTCGGGTGCCCTCACGTCTCGCCCAGCAGGGTCAGGAAGTCGCGGAACGCCCCGGGCATGTCCACCGACTCCGGGTCCAGCAGCCACTGGTACTGCAGGCCGTCCATCACCGCGACCAGGAGCGGGGCCGTGCGCTCGGGGGTGAGACCGTTCGGCAGGCGGTCGCCGTATTCGGCGCGCAGTACCCCCGCCATGCTCGCCCGCACCCTGGCGTACCGCGCGGTGAAGTAGTCGCGGGCCGGGTGCCCCTCCGTGACGCTCTCGCCGAGGAGGGCGGAGAACGTCTGGATGATCGCCGGCCGCATCGCGTTGTACTCGACCAGGGACGCGAGCAGGTCGATCCGCCACTGGCTGTCCGGGACCGCGTCCCACTGGTCCCGTTCCTCCAGGACGGCGACGAGCAGCGCGTCCTTCGTGGGGAAGTAGTGCAGCAGGCCCTGCTGGGTCAGCCCGACCCGCTCCGCCACCGCCGCCAGGCTCGCGCCCCGGTAGCCGCGCTCGGCGATCACCTCCAGCGCCGCCCGCACGATCTCGGCGCGCCGCTCCGCACTCTTGGCCCTGGCGTTCATTGCGTCACCGTACGACATTCGCCGACAGTGAATATAACGGCAAGGTTACGAAACCTACCGATCTACAGGTAACCGGTGCACGATGGAGGCACAGGGCACAGGACGGACTCAATGAGGAGGCGCCGCGGTGGCGGAAACCCATGAAGCGCGTGAAGCAGTCGTCGAAGCGGCCCTCGGCGCACTCGACCTCGACGCCAAGACCCGGCTGCTGGCCGGTCAGGACATGTGGTCCCTGCCCGCGCTCCCGGAGATCGGCCTGGCGTCCCTCGTGATGTCCGACGGCCCGATCGGTGTCCGGGGGCGGCACTGGACCGCCGACGACCCCTCCGTCGCGCTGCCGTCCCCGACCGCCCTCGCCGCCGCCTGGGACCCCGAACTCGCCCGCCGCGCCGGTGCGCTGCTCGCCCAGGAGGCCCGCCGCAAGGGCGTCCACGTACTGCTCGCGCCCACCGTCAACCTGCATCGCTCGCCGCTCGGTGGTCGGCACTTCGAGGCGTACAGCGAGGATCCGTACCTCACCGGGCGGATCGGCTCCGGGTACGTGGAAGGCGTTCAGGCGGGTGGCGTGGGCACCACCGTCAAGCACTTCGTCGCCAACGACGCCGAGACCGACCGCTTCACCGTCGACAACCTCATCTCCCAACGCGCTCTGCGCGAGCTGTACTTGGCCCCCTTCGAGCTCATCGTCGAGCAGGCCGGCCCCTGGGGCGTCATGACCGCCTACAACACGGTCAACGGCACGACGATGACCGAACACCACCAACTGGTGAACGAGATCCTGCGCGGCGAATGGGGCTTCGACGGCGTCAACGTCTCGGACTGGACCGCCGCCCGCTCCACCGTCGGCGCCATCGAGGGCGGCCTCGACGTCGCCATGCCCGGCCCGAAGACCGTCTACGGCGAGGCCCTCGCCCAGGCCGTACGCGCCGGCGAGGTCGCCGAGGCCACGGTCGACGCGGCCGTACGGAACGTGCTGCGGCTCGCCGCCCGCGTCGGCATCCTGGCCGGCGCCGAACCCGTCGTAACGGAGGCCCGACTTCCGTCACCTGTCGACGGAGAGGCACTCGCCCGCGAGATCGCCCGGCGCTCCTTCGTCCTCGTGCGGAACCAGGACAACGCCCTTCCGCTGAAGCCGAATACGACCGTCGCGCTCATCGGCGCCGCAGCTCGCGACGCCCGCGTCCTCGGCGGCGGCTCCGCCACCGTCTTCCCGGCCCGGATCGTCTCCCCGCTCGACGGCCTCACCGCCGCCCTCCCCGAAGGCGCCCTGAGCTACGCCGTCGGCGCCGACCCGAACACCGAACTCGCCGTCGCCGAGCAGGGGTTCACCCTGCGTGCCGTCTGCCGGAACGCGGCGGGCCGGGTCATCGCGACCGTCCCCCTGCCCGACGGGCAGATCAAGTGGGTGGGTTCGGAACTCCCCGAGGGCGTCACCCACGACACCCTCCACACCGTCGAACTCACCGGCACCTTCACCCCGCGCGCCACCGGACAGCACACCTTCGGCATCAAGGGGATCGGCGCGTTCACCCTCACCGTCGACGGCACCACGTACTACGACGACGTCCAACACCCGGCCAAGGACGACCCGTTCATCTCCTTCTTCGGCGCCCCCGAGCCCCGGGCCCTCGTCGAACTCACCGCCGACGCCCCCGTCGAGGTGTCCCTGGCGTACACCGTCGCCCGTCCCGTGGGCATCCCGCTCCGGGTCGTCGGCTTCGCGCTCGCCCATCAGGAACCGCAGCGCGACCCCGACGAACTGATCGCCGAGGCCGTCGAGGCGGCCCGCGCCGCCGACACCGCCGTCGTCGTGGTCGCCACCACCGAGCGGGTCGAGTCGGAGGGTTACGACCGCACGGACCTGCAACTCCCCGGCCGCCAGGACGACTTGGTGCACGCCGTCGCCGCCGCGAACCCGAACACCGTCGTGATCGTGAACTCCGGATCGCCGGTCGAACTGCCCTGGCGCGAGGAGGTCGCCGCCGTCCTGCTCGGCTGGTTCCCCGGCCAGGAGGCCGGCGCCGCCCTCGCCGACGTCCTCACCGGCGCCCACGAACCCGGCGGCCGGCTCCCCACCACCTGGGGTTCGCTGGCCGACGCCCCGGTCAGCCGAGTGGTCCCCGAGAACGGCGAACTCCCGTACACCGAGGGCGTGTTCATCGGCTACCGCGCCTGGGAGAAGGCGGGCCTTACCCCGTCGTACCCCTTCGGGCACGGCCTCGGCTACACCGACTGGACCTACGACGACATCAAGGCCGACGGTTCGTCCGTCACCGTCCGCGTCACCAACTCCGGTGCCCGGCACGGGCGTGAGGTCGTCCAGGTCTATCTGGCCCCGGCCGAGCCCGACCCCGAGCGCCCGGCCCGCTGGCTGGCCGGATTCGCCGGGGTCGAGGCCGGGCCCGGCGAGAGCGTCGAGGTACGGGTCGAACTCCCGCGCCGATCTTTCGAGATCTGGGATGAGACGGCGAACGGGTGGGCAGTTGTAAAGGGTTCGTACGAGATCCAGGCGGGCCGCTCGATCACGGACCGCAGGGTCGCCACGACGATTAACGTCTGACCCGGGACCCGTCTCCCCACAGACAGCCCCGGTCCGGGACCTGACCCCTGGACCGGGGCTCATTTCATGCCCGGGGCGCCGCCGTGGTCGGCGGGCCGTCGCCGTCAGCGGGTGGAGAAGCCGTACACGGTCTCCGAGCGGTAGACCTCGCCCGGGCGCAGTTCCGTGCTCGGGAAGTCCGGGCGGTTCGGGGAGTCCGGGAAGTGCTGGGTCTCCAGGGCGACTCCGGCGCCGGGGGTGAACGGGGCGCTCAGGTGCTCCCCGGTGTAGAGCTGGATGCCGGGCTCGGTCGTCGCGACCGTCAGGACGCGGCCGGACGCCGGGTCGTGCAGCTCGGCGATCTCCACGGGGGCCGGGGTCAGGCCCTTGTCGAGCGCGAAGTTGTGGTCGTAACCGGTGCCGACCTTGCGCGACTCGCGGAAGTCGAAGCGGGTGCCCGACACGTCGTCGAGGGAACCGGTGGGAATCAGGTCGGCGTCGACGGGTGTGAACCGCGAGGCGGCGAGCCGCAGTTCATGACCGCCCGGGTTTCCGCCGCCGCTCAGGTCGAAGTAGCTGTGGTTGGTGAGGTTCACGACGGTCGGCGCGTCCGTCGTCGCCTCGTAGGCGATGTGCAGCGCGCCCGACTCGTCCAGCGTGTATGTCACCGAGACGTCCAGGCGCCCGGGGAAGCCCTCCTCGCCGTCCCCGCTGACCCGGCTCAGCCGCAGCCCGTGCCCGACCGGCTCGACGTCCCACACCCGCTTGTCGAAGCCGCGCTCGCCGCCGTGCAGGGAGTTGGGCGCGTTGTTCCGCGCGAGGGAGTAGGTCACGCCCTCCAGCCGGAAACGGCCGCCCGCGATCCGGTTCGCGTACCGGCCGACCAGCGCGCCGAGATACGGCTCCGGGTGGGCGAGATAGCCGTCCAGAGCGGCGAACCCGAGCACCACGTCCGCCGTGTGGCCCGCCCGGTCCGGCACCTCCACCGACTGCACGATCCCGCCGTACGACAGCACCCGCACCCGTACGCCCGCCCGCTCCAGGGTCCAGCGGTGCACGGGAGTGCCGTCGGGCAGGGTGCCGAAAAGTTCGCTCATGAGGGAAACCCTAGGTCACGGGTTCGCTCGCGGTGATCCTCTGGTAGGCCATCGCCGCGAGCCGCGCCTGCCCGTCCTTGCTCGGGTGGAACCAGTCCCAGTGGCTCAACTGGTCCGTGCCGAAGCGGTAGTCGTAGACCGCGCCCCCGTCGAAACGGCAGCGGACGTCCGTCGCGCACACCTGCTCCAGGACCTTGTTGTACTCCTCTACCCGGTCCTGCACCGAGTCGCGCCGCTCGGTGGCCGCCGAGTCCAGGGAGTCCGCGTCGGCCAGCATCGAGGGGCAGATCCCCAGCTTCCACACCGCCTTGCCCAGCGGGTTGGTCCGCCCCTGCGACCAGAGGCGCTTGAGATTCGGCACGCTGGCGACGTAGACCTGCGTCTTCGGCAGCGCCCGGCGCAGGGACGTGAGGGAGTCCGCGAACTCGGTGCGGAAGTCGGCCACCGAGGTCATCGCCGAGGTGGAGGCCCGGCAGGCGTCGTTGGCCCCCACCATCACCGTGACCAACTGAGGCTTGCGGACGACCGCCTGGGCGATCTGGGCGGGCAGGTCGGCCATCCGGGCGCCGGTCTCCGCGTAGTTCCAACTCCGCTGGGCCGCCCCCGTCTTCCCCAGCAGCCGTACGGCGACACTGTCGACCGAGGCATCGGTGCCCGTCGCCCAGGACACCTCGGGGCAGTCCGACAGGACCGTACAGGCGTCGAATCCACGGGTGATGGAGTCGCCCACGGCCGCGACCGAGGACGGGCTGCGGTCCCAGACCGGGGTGGGGGAGGGCTTCGCCTTGGCCGCCGTACCGCTCTTGCTGTGGGTGCCGGAGGACGCGCCCCCGCCCGAGTCGCAGCCGGCCGCGCCCAGTACGGCCGCTGTCATGAGGGCGAGCGCTGCCCGTGAACGACTGCGTCGCATTCGCATGTTGAGACCCATCCCCTCCATAACGGTCTCAACCCATAACAACGCGCCAGGGTTCCCGTTGCGGTCCGATGCAACGGCTCACCCCCGTACAGGCGTCCCCCTGGGTGAATGGCAGGGTTTCCTGGCACCGGGAGGGACGGTACGTCACACTCCGCGCGTCGCCGCACGGTAGCCTCGCCCTCAACGTGGCTGCCCCGCCGCCGCCGTTTGCCAGTCAGCAAGATGCCCCGCTCTGTCCGGAGGTCCCGGTGACGACACGTGGAGTTCTGTACGTGCACTCCGCGCCGCGCGCGCTGTGCCCGCACGTCGAGTGGGCCGTCGCCGGGGTGCTCGGCACACGCGTCAGCCTCGACTGGATCCGGCAGCCCGCCGCGCCCGGAACCTGGCGCTCCGAATTCTCCTGGCAGGCGGAGGCGGGAACGGCGTCCAAGCTGGCGTCCGCCCTCCGCGGCTGGCACCTCCTGCGCTTCGAGGTCACCGCCGAGCCCTGCCCCACCGCCGAGGGCGAGCGCTACAGCTGCACCCCCGACCTCGGCATCTTCCACGCCGTCACCGGCATCCACGGCGACATCCTCATCCCGGAGGACCGCCTCCGCGCGGCCCTGACCCGCTCCCAACAGGGCGAGACCGACCTGGAAGCCGACATCGCCAAGCTCCTCGGCAAGCCCTGGGACGACGAGCTGGAGCCGTTCAGGTACGCGGGCGAGGGCGCTCCGGTGCGCTGGCTGCACCAGGTGGTCTGAGAAACGCCTTCAGGGGCGACTCCCTCAGGGCGCGGGGAACTGCGCGCCCAGCCCCCACCGGGCCGGCACCCGACAAACGACGAAGTGGCCCGCCCCCAACCCGGGGAGCGGGCCACACGCCGTTCACAGCACTTCTCAGACCGTACGGAACGCCAGCACCACGTTGTGCCCACCGAACCCGAACGAGTCGTTCAGAGCGGCGATACGGCCCTCGACCGGCAGCTTGCGGGCCTCGCCGCGGACCACGTCCGCGTTGGCCTCCGCCTCCGGGTCGAGGTTCTCGACGTTGATGGTCGGCGGGGCGATGCGGTTGTAGAGCGCGAGGACGGTCGCGACCGACTCGACGCCGCCCGCGCCACCCAGCAGGTGACCGGTCATCGACTTGGTCGCGGAGACCGCCATGTGGTCCGCGTCGTCGCCGAACACCTTGCGCAGCGCCTTCAGTTCGGCCACGTCACCGGCCGGCGTCGAGGTCGCGTGCGCGTTCACGTGCACGATCTCCGCCGGGTCCAGGTCGGTGCTGTCGAGCAGGTGCTTCAGGGCCTGCGAGATACCGCGCCCCTCCGGCTCGGGCTGCACGATGTCGTGGCTGTCGGCGGAGATGCCCTGCCCGACCGCCTCGGCGTACACCCGGGCACCGCGCTGGGCGGCGTGCTCGGCGGACTCCAGGACCAGGACGCCGGCGCCCTCGCCGAGGACGAAGCCGTCGCGGGCGGTGTCGTAGGGACGCGAGGCGCCCTGCGGGTCGTCGTTGTTCTTGGACATCGCCATCATGTTGCCGAACGCGGCGATGGGCAGCGGGTGGATGGCCGCCTCCGTGCCACCCGCGACGACGACGTCGGCGCGGCCGGTGCGGATCATCTCGATGGCGTAGCCGATGGCCTCGGCGCCGGACGCGCACGCGGAGACCGGCGTGTGCACACCCGCGCGGGCGCCCACGAGCAGACCCACGTTGGCGGACGGGCCGTTCGGCATCAGCATGGGGACGGTGTGCGGGGAGACGCGGCGGACGCCCTTCTCCTTGAGCACGTCGTACTGGTCGAGGAGGGTCGTCACACCGCCGATGCCGGAGGCGATGACGGTGCCCAGGCGGTCGGGGTCGACTGCCTTGTCCTCACCTGCCTTGTCGGTGAAGCCGGCGTCGGCCCACGCCTCCTTGGCCGCGATCAGCGCGAACTGCGCCGAGCGGTCCAGCCGGCGGGCCTGCGGACGCGGGATCACCTCGGAGGGGTCCACGGCGGCCGGTGCGGCGATACGGACCGCCTGCTCGGCGGCCCACTCCTGCTCCAGGGCCTTCACACCGGACTTGCCGGCGATCAGACCTTCCCAGGTAGAGGCTGCGTCGCCACCCAGCGGTGTGGTTGCGCCGATACCGGTGACGACCACGGTGCGATTGGTCGGGCTCACGGGAATTCTCTCTCCAACGGTACGAGGATTAAGCGGCGCCACCGCCGGGTGGCGGGGCCATGCAGCCGGGCCTATGGGGTGGCTCGGGCCTGGTGGTGGTCCGGGCCTAGGAGGTGGCTCAGCCCTGGTTCTTGAGGATGTAGTCGGTCGCGTCGCCGACCGTCTTGAGGTTCTTGACGTCCTCGTCGGGGATCTTGACGTCGAAGCGCTCTTCGGCGGCGACGACGACCTCGACCATGGACAGCGAGTCGACGTCCAGGTCGTCGGTGAAGGACTTGTCCAGCTGGACGTCCTCAACCGGGATGCCGGCGATCTCGTTCACGATGTCGGCGAGACCGGCGACGATCTCTTCCTGAGTGGCGGCCATGTCAGGCGCTCCTTCTTTGTGATCCAGAGGGTGTGGCAGTGCTTTCCGGTCCGGATCCGATGATGATCCGGCACGGAGTGCCTAGGGGAGGGTAACGACCGTCGCGGCGTACACAAGACCCGCCCCGAAGCCGATGACGAGCGCGGTGTCGCCGCTCTTCGCCTCGCCGGTCGCCAGAAGCCGCTCCATAGCGAGCGGAATCGAGGCGGCCGAGGTGTTGCCGGTGGTGCGTACGTCACGCGCGACCGTGACGTGCTCCGGCAGTTTCAGCGTCTTCACCATCGAGTCGATGATCCGCTCGTTGGCCTGGTGGGGAATGAAGACATCCAGGTCGTCCGGGCTGATCCCGGCCGCGTCCAGCGCCTGCTGCGCGACCTTCGCCATCTCGAACACGGCCCAGCGGAACACCGCCTGGCCCTCCTGCGTGATCGCAGGGAACTTGCCCGTGGAGTCGTACTCGTTCCACGGCACGGTCTGCTTGATGGTGTCGGACTTGTCGCCCTCCGAACCCCACACGGTCGGGCCGATCGCCGGCTCCTTGGAGGGGCCCACCACGACCGCGCCCGCGCCGTCGCCGAACAGGAAGGCCGTCGCGCGGTCCTCCAGGTCGGTCAGGTCGGACAGCCGCTCCACGCCGATGACGAGGACGTACTCCGCGCTGCCCTCGACGACCATGCCCTTGGCGAGGGTGAGGCCGTAGCCGAAGCCCGCACAGCCCGCCGAGATGTCGAACGCGGCGGCCTTGTTCGTGCCCAGCTTGTCGGCGATCTCCGTCGCCACGGCCGGGGTCTGCTTGAAGTGCGAGACCGTCGACACGATCACGCCGCCGATCTGCTCGGCGGAGATCCCCGAGTCCGCGATCGCCTTGCCGGACGCCTCGATGGACATCGCGGCGACGGTCTCCTCGTCGTTCGCCCAGTGCCGGGTCTCGATACCGGAACGCGAGCGGATCCACTCGTCGGACGAGTCGATCGTCTCCAGGATCACGTCGTTCGGGACGACCCGGACCGGACGGTAGCCGCCCACGCCGAGGATGCGCGCGTACGGTGCGCCCTTGCTCGGCTTGATCTTCGTCGACATTTCCTACGGCTCCTTCTTCAGGCGTTGGCGTGCTCGGAGATGAGCTCGCGGGCCGCGTCGAGGTCGTCAGGGGTCTTCAGGGCCAGCGTCTTCACGCCGGGCAGGGCACGCTTGGCGAGGCCGGTCAGGGTGCCGCCGGGGCACACCTCCAGGAGCGCGGTGACGCCGAGCTCCTTGAAGGTCTCCATGCACAGGTCCCAGCGGACCGGGTTGGCGACCTGGCCGACGAGGCGGTCCAGCACCTCGGCGCCGGTGGCGACCGCCTTGCCGTCCTTGTTCGAGATGTACGTCAACTTCGGGTCGGCGGGCGTCAGTTCACGCGCGGCCTCGGCGAGCACGTCGACCGCCGGGCCCATGTGCTCGGTGTGGAACGCGCCGGCCACCTTCAGCGCCACGACCCGCCGTACGCCCTCGGGCTTGTCGGCCTCCAGGGCGGCGAGCTGCTCCAGCGTGCCGGCGGCCACGATCTGACCCGCGCCGTTCACGTTCGCCGGGGTCAGCCCCAGCTTCTCCAGGTGTACGACCGTGGTGTCCGGGTCGCCGCCGAGCAGCGCGGACATCCCGGTCGGGCTGATCGCGGCGGCCTCGGCCATCGCCAGACCCCGCTTGCGTACGAGGGTCAGGGCGGCCGTGTCGTCGAGGACACCGGCGAACACGGCGGCGGTGATCTCGCCGACGCTGTGACCGGCGACGGCGTTCGGGGACACCTCGCCGAGAGCCGTCGCGGAGACCAGTCCGGCGGCGACCAGCAGCGGCTGGGCGACGGCGGTGTCACGGATCTCGTCCGCGTCGGCCTTCGTGCCGTAGTGCACCAGATCGAGGTCGACGGCGGCCGAGAGGGCACGCAGACGGTCCTCGACACCGGGGAGGTCGAGCCAGGGGGTCAGGAAGCCGGGCGTCTGGGCGCCCTGGCCGGGAGCGACGAGTACGAGCACTCTCACACTCTCTCTTGGGGACGGGCACGGCCGCCCGTGGGGACAGGGACGAAGAACACGAGGGGGTTTTGTGGGGCCCCGACAAAAACCTAGGTCTGGAGATCTCCATCGGCCAGACGCCCCAGGATCAGCGCGATCCGCAGCGTGAACGCGGACCGTACATCGGACGGCGACCAGCCGGTGACGTCAGTCACACGTCGAAGCCGGTAGCGCACGGTGTTGGGATGGACGAACAGCATGCGTGCCGCGCCTTCGAGACTACTCGCCTGCTCCAGATAGACACTGAGTGTCTCCAGGAGCGCGGACCCGGCCTCCTCCAGTGGTCTGTAGATCTCCTCCACCAACTGGTCGCGCGCACTGGGGTCACCGGCCATCGCGCGTTCCGGAAGCAGGTCGTCCGCCAGCACCGGGCGCGGTGCGTCCTGCCAGGCGGAGCAGGCCTTGAGCCCGGCCGCGGCGGCCTGCGCGGACCGGGTCGCGGCGAGGAGATCGGGCACGATGGGCCCGGCCACGACAGGTCCGGCCGCATACGGCCCGATCAGCGACTTGGCGACCGCGAGGGGGTTGTCGCTGCCGCCGGCGATCACGACCAGCCGGTCGCCGAGCACCCCGGTCAGCACCTGGAGCTTGGCGTGCCGGGCGGCGCGGCGGATCGCCTCGACGGTCAGCTCGCTGTCACCGTCGGGCGCGGTACCCAGCACCACGCACACATGCTCGGGCGAGTTCCACCCGAGCGCGGCGGCCCTGCTGACCGCCCCCTCGTCGGCCTCGCCGCTCAGCACGGCGTTCACGACCAGCGACTCCAGCCGCGCGTCCCACGCGCCGCGGGCCTCGGCGGCCTGCGCGTACACCTGGGCGGTCGCGAAGGCGATCTCCCGGGCGTAGACGAGAAGCGCCTCGCGGAGGACGGATTCGTCGCCGGGGGCGGCCACCTCGTCGATGGCCGACTCCATGACCTCGATCGTCGTACGCACCATCTCCACGGTCTGGCGGAGCGTGATGGCCCGGGTCAGCTCGCGGGGCGCCGTACCGAAGACGTCGGTGGAGATGGCCTGCGGCGCGTCGGGATGCCGGAACCACTCGGTGAACGCGGCGATACCGGCCTGCGCGACCAGCCCGATCCAGGAACGGTTCTCCGGTGGCATCGCCCGGTACCACGGCAGCGACTCGTCCATGCGCGCGATGGCCTGGGCGGCGAGACTCCCGGACGACTGCTCCAGCCGCTTGAGGGTTGCCGGGTGCGAGTGGGCGCGGGGCAGGGGGCCTGCGGGTTTGGTGGTTTCGGGTTCGGGCACGGAACAAGACTGCCTTATCCGGGTGGGGGTGTGCGGTGCGGGTGGCCGCGCCGGACGTTACGGCGTGCGGTGCGCGGCCGGGGCCGTGCCTGCCGTCCCCGAGGGCTCCGCCCATGGCCTGCGCCCGGCCACCCACCCACCTACCCGACCCGGCAGGACTACCGTGGTCCCCGTGATGGACGTACGGCGCTCCGCCGAGCGCTACCCCGGAGGGGACCCCCAAGCCGGTATCGAGTCATGGCATGCCTTCTCCTTCGGGCCGCACTACGACCCGGACAACCTCCGGTTCGGCGCGGTCATCGCCTGCAACGAGGAACGGCTCGCCCCCGGTGCCGGTTTCGACGAACACCCGCACAGCCACACCGAGATCATCACCTGGGTCGTGGAGGGGGAGCTGAGCCACCGCGACTCCACCGGCCACCTCACCCGCGTCCGCCCCGGCGACGTCCAGCGCCTCAGTTCGGCGGCCGGGGTGCGGCACGTCGAGCGCAACGACAGCGACTCGCCCCTGGCCTTCGTGCAGATGTGGCTGGCACCGCTGGAGCCCGGTGGCGAACCGTCGTACGAGATCGTCCACGGCATCGCCGACTCCACCCCGTACGCGGTGCCGGAGGCGGGGGCGATGCTGCACGTGCGCCGTCTTGCGCCCGGCGAGCGGACGGCCGTACCGGACGCGGCGCATGTGTATGTGCATGTGGTGCGGGGCGAAGTGTGGGTGGGGGGAGAGAAGTTGGGGCCCGGGGACGCCGCCCGGATCACGGATGCGCGGGACCTGGTGGTGGAGGCGGCGACCGGGGCCGAGCTGCTGATGTGGGAGATGCTTTAGGGGGTGGGGAGTTCGGCCAGCACCGCGTCCGTGAACGCCGGCCATGCCTCCACCGCCCACGGGCCGAACGCGCGGTCCGTCAGTGCCACGCAGGCCGCGGACGCCGTCGGGTCCACCCACAGGAACGTACCGGACTGGCCGAAGTGGCCGAAGGTGCGCGGGGAGGACGAACTGCCCGTCCAGTGCGGGGACTTGGAGTCGCGGATCTCGAAGCCGAGGCCCCAGTCGTTGGGGTTCTGGTGGCCGTAGCCCGGCAGGACGCCCTTGGTGCCGGGGTATTGGACCGTCATCGCCTCGGCGACCGTACGGGGGTCGAGCAGGCGTGGTGCCTGGAGTTCGGCGGCGAAGAGGAGCAGGTCCTCGACCGTCGAGATCCCGTCCTTCGCCGGGGAGCCGTTGAGTGAGGTCGCGTTCATGCCGAGGGGGGCGAGTACCGCCTGGTGCAGGTACTCGGCGAACTCGATCTCCGTCGCCTTCGCGATGTGGTCGCCGAGCTGCTCGAAGCCCGCGTTCGAGTACAGGCGGCGCTGTCCGGGGGGCGCCGTCACCCGGTGTTCGTCGAAGGCCAGGCCCGAGGTGTGGGCGAGGAGGTGGCGGACGGTGGAGCCGGGCGGGCCCGCCGGTTCGTCCAGCTCGATCGCGCCCTCCTCGTAGGCGACGAGGGCGGCGTACGCCGCGAGCGGCTTGGTGACCGAGGCGAGCGGGAAGGGGCGGGTGGCCGGGCCGTGGGTCCCGAGGACGGTTCCGTCGGCTCGTACGACGCCTGCCGCCGCGGTCGGCACCGGCCAGTTCTCGATCAACGCGAGGCTCTGCAAGGACATGCGGTCGAGCCTAAGCGCTCGGTCTCGGGCGTCCCGCCGATTTCTTACCGGTTCCGCTTGCTTCGAGTGCACTCCAAGGCCCTAGCGTGGTGGCCATGACGGTGATGGAGACCACGGGTACCAGGACCGACAGCTGCGGAGGCCCGCCGCAGGCCGAACGGCGCCCCGACGGCGCGGACAGCTACACGATCAGCGAGGTCGTCGCCTTCACCGGGCTGACGGCACACACCCTGCGCTGGTACGAGCGCATCGGGCTGATGCAGCACATCGACCGCTCGCACACCGGCCAGCGCCGCTACAGCAACCGCGACCTCGACTGGCTCGACCTCGTCGGCAAGCTCCGCCTGACCGGAATGCCGGTCGCCGACATGGTCCGCTACGCCGAGCTCGTGCGCGAGGGCGACCACACCTACGGCGACCGCTTCGAACTCCTGGAAGCGACCAGGCGGGACGTGCTGGCCAGGATCGCCGAACTGCACGACACCCTCGCCGTACTCGACCGGAAGATCGCCTTCTACGGCGAGGCCCACGCCTACGAGAAGGAGAAGGCAGGATGACCGGCACCGCGATCCCGACCGCACGGCTGGGTGCGGACGGTCCCGAGGTCGGCGTCCAGGGCCTCGGCTGCATGGGCATGAGTTTCGCCTACGGTCCCTCCGACGCGAAGGAGTCGCTGGCCACCCTGGACCGGGCGCTGGAGCTCGGCGTGACCTTCTACGACACGGCCGACGTGTACGGGGTCGGGGAGAACGAGCGGTTCCTCTCGCCGTTCTTCACGGCGCACCGCGACGAGGTCGTCGTCGCCACCAAGTTCGCCATGTCGATCCCGCCCGGCGAGCCGACCCGGCGGGTCGTCCGCAACGACCGGCCCTACATCCGCCAGGCCGTCGAGGCCAGCCTGCGACGGCTCGGCATCGATGTCATCGACCTCTACTACATGCACCGCCGCGACCCGGCCGTCCCCATCGAGGAGACCGTCGGCGCGATGGCGGAGCTGGTCCGCGAGGGCAAGGTCAGGCATCTCGGGCTGAGCGAGGTCACGGGGGCGGAGCTGCGCGCCGCGCACGCCGTGCACCCGATCGCGGCCGTGCAGTCGGAGTGGTCGCTGTTCAGCCGGGACGTCGAGATCAGCCTGGTCGGGGCGGCCGTCGAGCTGGGCTCGGCCGTCGTGCCGTACTCGCCGCTCGGCCGCGGCTTCCTCACCGGCTCCTTCGCCAACGCCGAACAGGACCTGACGGAGGGCGACTTCCGCCGTTCGCAGCCCCGCTTCACCGGCGAGAACGCGGCGGCCAACGCGGCCCTCCTGGAGCCGATCCGCACGGTCGCCGACGCCCACGGCGCCTCCCTCGGCCAGATCGCCCTGGCCTGGGTCCAGCAGCGCGCCCAGGTCCACGGCCTCCCGGTGATCCCGATCCCCGGCACCACCAAGCGCAGGCGGGTGGAGGAGAACACGGCGGCGACCGGGATCGTCCTGACCGACGACCAGTTGAGCCTGCTGGAGCCGATCGCGGGGAAGGTGGCGGGCGACCGCTACGCGGACATGACCTTCGCTTCCACCAGCAGGGAGTAGTGCAAAGAAGGGGCGCGGGGAACTGCGCGACCAGCCACGACGGACCCGCGGTCAAAGTTCCGCGAGCAGCTCCGCTTTTTTCACGCTGAACTCCTCATCCGTCACCAACCCCGCCGCATGCAACTCCCCAAGATGCCGAATCCGCTCGGCGATGTCCGCGGGGTCACGCCGAGCGGCCGGGATCACAGCAGTAGGACGCGCGGAGCGAACGGCGGCAAGGACCGCTGCCGCGAACGGCAGGGACTCGTGCACCGGCCCGTATCCCAGCCCGAACACCACAGCCGCCGGATCCTGGTCCACCGGCGCGAGCGGCGCAGCCCCTCGCAGCAGCCGCAGATGACCCTCGAAGACCTCGGGGGAGCGCCACTCGACGCCATTCAGGTCGGCGACCGGGAAGGTCTGGTCGCCGGCCTTCCACTTGGCCGACGAGGCGCCGGTCCAGAACCAGCGGAAGGAGACCGTCTTGCCGTCGAAGGTCGCCTTCCCGTCGTACGCCTTGAAGCGCAGCGGTACTTCGGGGGCGGCCACGAGAAACCTTTCGGCCGGCCCGCGGTCCTGCTTCAGCTGGGCGCTCAACTCGTCGGCGTAGTACTCGGCGAGGGTCTCGCGCTCGGCGGGCAGCACCAGTTGATAGGGGTCGCTGCCCTCCTTCAGCTGGCCCGCCGCCGCTTCCACGAGCGGGTCGGCGCCCGGGCGCGGCACCATGCGCAGGACGACGGTGCCGCGTCTGCCGGGGGCGAGCGTCACCGTCTCGATCGCCTCGAAGGGGATCCGGCGTTCACCGAGTGTCTGGAACAGCTTGGGTGTTCGAATGCCTCGCTCGTAGCGGATACGCACGAAGTCGGACTCGAACTCCCAAGCGGCATGAAATCCGGCCAGTACGTCACCCATGCGGCTCATCGTAGGCGGCACATGTCCTCCGTCCCATCCCCGCGCAGACCGCAGTTCCTGCTGTTTCTACGCGCGTCCGGCCTCTGGTGCATCGGGCAGACCCTGTCGGCAGGTGTCGGTGTCGTGCGCGCAGGACACCGCGTCGTACGCGCCCACACCGATGTCGGCGAAATTGGCGAGGCTGTCGGTGCCCGCGGCGAAATAGCCGGTGTGACCCTGGGCGTCCTTCGCGGCCAGCACCCGCGCGCCGAACGCCCTGGACACCGGGTCCTCGCCGTGCCCGAGACCGCCGACCTCCATGTACGGCACGTCCTGGATCCAGTCGTTGGCGTCCCGCATCGCCCAGACCCGGGCGAGGGTGCGCAGGTGGGAGGCGTTCGAGGCGCGCATGCCGGGGCTGCCGGCCACCGCTATGTCGGTCACCCGGGACGGCAGTTCGTGCGCGGCGACCCCGCACACCACCGAGCCGTAGCTGTGGCAGAACAGGGCGATCCGTGAGGCGCCGGGCAGTGCGCGTACCAGCGCGTTCAGGCGTACGGCGCCTGCCTCGGCGCGGCCCGCGGTGGCCGAGTCGATGCCGAGACCGCCGGGCGCGGTGTAGTCGGCCCAGGCGATGACGGCCGTGCGCGTGCCGGTGTCGGTCGCGGACTTCGCCGTGTTCTCGGCGGCGTACAGGTTCTGTGCCATGCCGACCGGCGCCGAGTAGCTCTTGCTCGTCTTCTGGAAGGTCAGCAGGTCGGTGTCGACACCGGGGACGATGACCGACACGCGCTGCGCGGTGTCCAGGTCGCCGAAGACCTCGGCGATACGGCCCGAACCCTCGGGGTCGAAGGCAAGGATGTGGCGGTCCCCGCTCATCAGCTGCTCGAAGCGGTGCATGAGGCGGCCCGCCTCCTGCTTGCCGTAGGGCGTGAGGCGGCTGTCGTGCATGCGCTTGCGCTCGACCTTGCGGGCCTGGTCGAGGGCGATGTGGTTGGCGCGGTAGCGCAGCTGGACCGGGGCACCGTTCATGTTGCCGACCGCGAGTGGGTAGCGGTGCGCGAGGCGGGTGCGCTGCTGTGCGGTGAGCGAGGCGAAGAAGCGGGCCAGCCGGGTCGGGGAGGCGTCCGGGTCGGGCAGCTCGCGCCCGTTCAGGTGGCCGTGCTCCCACGCGGAGAGGGAGGCCTGGAGCGCCGTTTTCCCGGGATGGCTGCGCACCGCGGTCCAGCCGGTGGTCGCCAGCATCACGAACACCACGGCCAGCGCGAGCAGCGCGCGCCAGGCGTTCAGCGTGGGGGAGGATTCGAAGGAAGTCACTGTAAGGACACACTAGGAGAACGAGCGGGTCTCGCGTTAACCGAGTGATGGGGATCACGTTTCAGCGGTACGTGATGAGGAACTCAGTACGACTCGCTCGCGCGCCAGTTCCCCGCGAGCGCCGGTCCCACTCCGTCGAGGTGGGCGGCCGTCAGCTCCCGCATCGCCTCGACACTGAGGTCGTCCCCCGCGATCCACATCCGCTCCACCACCCGCATCACCCCGCCGAACACCGCCACCACCAGCCGCGGCCTGGGGTCCGCGTCCATCGCCAGCCCCTCGCGTACGGCGATGATCTGCGCCAGCTCCTCCTCCAGTTCCATCGAGCGCCGCAGATGCGCGGCGAGCAGCGCGGGCGTCGACTCGATCACCCGGTAGGTGCGCATGTGCAGTTCCAGCGGTACGACCTGCTGGACCGCCTCGTTGATGGTGTCCCAGCTCTCCAGCACGGCCCGGCGCAGTGCCTCCAGCGGGGCCTCGTGCGGCGGGCGGGCGGCGACGGCCCCGACGAAGTGCGTCTCGGTGAGCCGGGGCACGAAGAAGGCGGCCTCCTCCTTGCTCGCGAAGTAGCGGAAGAAGGTGCGCTGCGAGACGTCGACGGCCTCGGCGATCTCGTCGACGGTGGTCTGTTCGTAGCCCTTGGCCGTGAACAGTTCGAGGGCGGCACGCAGCAGCGCGTCCCGCGTGCGGGCCTTCTTGCGCTCGCGCAGTGTCTCCATGCCGTTCTCCTCGTGATTGTTGACAGCCGCCGACATCTGAACCTGTTTGTCAACTGTCAGCGGCTGACACTAGCCTCGAACGCATGACTAGTCAGACCACCATCAGCGCGACGGGGCCGGGGGACAAGGCGGCGGCAGCCCCGTCCGACCCGACGCCCTCCACGGGGTTGCGCGGCCACCCGTGGTTCACCCTCATAACCGTCGCCGTCGGCGTCATGATGGTGGCCCTCGACGGCACCATCGTCGCCATCGCCAACCCGGCCATCCAGAAGGACCTCGGCGCCAGCTTCGCCGACGTCCAGTGGATCACCAACGGCTACTTCCTCGCCCTCGCGGTCTCCCTGATCACCGCGGGCAAGCTCGGCGACCGCTTCGGCCACCGCCAGACCTTCCTGATCGGCGTCACCGGCTTCGCCGCCGCCTCCGGCGCCATCGGCCTCTCCCACAGCATCGCGTTCGTCGTCACCTTCCGCGTGCTCCAGGGACTCTTCGGCGCCCTGCTGATGCCGGCCGCGCTCGGCCTGCTGCGGGCCACCTTCCCGGCCGAGAAGCTCAACATGGCCATCGGCCTGTGGGGCATGGTCATCGGCGCCTCCACCGCGGGCGGCCCGATCCTCGGCGGCGTCCTCGTCGAGCACGTCAACTGGCAGTCGGTGTTCTTCATCAACGTGCCGGTCGGCGCGGTCGCGCTCGTCCTCGGCCTGCTGATCCTGCGCGACCACCGCGCCGCCCTCGGGCGGAGCCCGGAAAATGGATCCAGTGCCCCGCGCTCCTTCGACATCCTCGGCATCGTGCTGCTCTCCGGCGCGATGTTCTGCCTGGTCTGGGCCCTCATCAAGGCCCCCACCTGGGGCTGGGGCGCCGGCACGACCTGGTCGTTCCTCGCCGCGTCCGTCCTGGGCTTCGGCCTGTTCGCCTTCTGGGAGCAGCGGGTCAAGGAACCCCTCATCCCGCTGGGCCTGTTCCGCTCGGTCCCGCTGTCCGCGGGCGTGGTCCTCATGGTCCTGATGGCGATCGCCTTCATGGGCGGCCTGTTCTTCGTGACGTTCTATCTGCAGAACGTGCACGGTATGAGCCCCATCGACGCCGGTCTCCACCTCCTCCCACTCACCGGGATGATGATCGTCGGCTCCCCGCTGGCCGGCGCCGCGATCACCAAGCTCGGCCCGCGCATCCCGCTGGCCGGCGGCATGGCGGCCACCGCGATCGCCATGTACGGCATGTCCACCCTGGAGTCGGACACCGGCAGCCCCGTCATGTCGATCTGGTTCGCCCTGCTGGGCTTCGGCCTCGCCCCCGTGATGGTCGGCGCCACCGAGGTCATCGTGGGCAACGCTCCCATGGAGCTCTCCGGTGTCGCCGGCGGTCTCCAGCAGGCCGCGATGCAGATCGGCGGCAGCCTCGGTACGGCCGTCCTCGGCGCCGTGATGGCCTCCCGCGTCGACAGCGACCTGCCCGGCAACTGGACCGGCGCGGGCCTGCCCAAGCTCACCCAGCCCCAGCTGGACGCGGCCTCCGAAGCCGTCCAGGTCGGTGTCGCCCCGATCGCCAAGGGCACCCCGGAGGCGATCGCCGCGAAGATCACGACGGTCGCCCACGACACGTTCATCTCCGGCATGAGCCTGGCCTGCCTGGTCGCCGCCGGCGTGGCGGTGGTCGCGGTGTTCGTCGCCCTGCTCACCAAGCGCGGCGAGAACGCGGAGGCGGGCGCGGGAGCGGCCCACATCTAACCCTTTTCCAGGGCGAGTTCGCCTATCAGGGTGACTGCGCTAAAGATTCCTGGCGTTCGGTACGCGCCGCAGGTCACAGTAAGTCAAGTCCTCCGCAGGGCAGGGGGGACGGGTGGTCTGCGGCGCGCTGCCGGAGGGGGGCAGCGCGCAGGCAGGCTTTTTTCGCGCGTACGGGGGTATCCGGTCACCGTAGGAGTACGGGCCGAACGGGCGCGAACGCCCAGGGAGTTGACGATGACAGGCTTCGGCAACGGAACGCGCAGGACCCCCCGCTCACGTGGCCGTACGGGGTCAGGGACCGGGCCGGACCGCGCGACCCTCGCCATCGTCGGCCTTGTCTGCGCGATCGCGGGCTTCTTCCTGGCGGGGAACCTGGGGATCGTCCTCGGCCCGATCGCGGTGGTCTGCGGCTGGCTGGCCATGGGCCGCCGGTGGGCGGGCTCGCGCCGGGTGATGGCACTGGTGGCCCTGGTCCTGGGCGCGATAGACACGGTGGCGGCGATCCTGTGGACGTTCTTCTGAGCCGGAGCCGGAACCGCGGCTAACGGGACACCTCGTCCCCGACCGGCTGGGCGATCCCCGCCCCCGACAGGGCCGCCACCTCCGCCCGCAGCGCCCGCACCTCCGCCGTCAGCGCCTCGATGGCCTCGGTCTGCCGCCGCTCCTCCACGTCGTCCTTCTCGAACCGGGCGATGAACCAGGTGGCGATGTTCGCGGTGACGACACCGAGCAGCGCGATCCCGGACAGCATCAGCCCGACGGCGATCATCCGCCCCAGTCCGGTGGTCGGCGCGTGATCCCCGTACCCCACCGTCGTCATGGTCGTGAAGGACCACCACACGGCGTCACCCAGCGTCCGGATGTTCCCGTTGGGAGAGTCCCGCTCCACGGACAGCACGGCGAGCGACCCGAACATCAACAGCCCGACCACCGCGCCGGCGACGTACGTCGTCAGCTGGATCTTCGAGGCCATCCGGGCCCGCCGCCCGACGAGTATGAGCGTCGACACCATGCGCAGCAGCCGCAGCGGCTGGAGTATCGGCAGCACGACCGCGCACAGGTCCATCCAGTGCGTCCGCACGAACCGCCGCCGGTCCCGGGACATCGCGAGCCGCATCAGATAGTCGACGGCGAACGCCGCCCACACCACCCACTCGACCCCCGTGCACACCGCCGTCAGCGAATGACCGGCGGTGGTGTCCACGATCGGCACGGCATAGGCCACGGCGAACGCAACGGCGAGCGCCAGCAACGGCCGCTGAGTCCGCTGCTCCCAACGGGCTTGCGCCGATTGTTGCTTCATGCCCGCATGGTAGGGGGAGGGGAGACGGCTTATGGGCGCCCCGAAGGGGCCGCCCTCCAGGGGCGCGGGGAACTGCGCGACCAGCCCCCACGCACCCGCAGGCAAAAAACTACGCGTCTCCTCCAGCCACACCCGGATCAGCCGAAGCCACATCCAGCAACTGATACCGATCGATCGCCTGCTTCAACACAGACCGATCGACCTTCCCCTCCCGAGCCAGCTCCGTCAGCACAGCCACCACGATCGACTCCGCGTCGATGTGGAAGAACCGCCGGGCAGCCCCCCGAGTGTCCGCGAACCCGAACCCGTCAGCCCCCAACGACTGATAGGTCCCCGGCACCCACCGAGCGATCTGATCAGGAACCGACCGCATCCAGTCGGAAACCGCCACGAACGGCCCCTCCGCCCCGCTCAACTTCCGCGTGACATAAGGAACCTGCTGCTCCTCCTCGGGATGCAGCAGGTTGTGCCGCTCCGCCTCGACCGCCTCGCGCCGCAGTTCGTTCCAGGAGGTCGCCGACCACACGTCGGCCCGTACGTTCCAGTCCTCGGCGAGAATCCGCTGCGCCTCGATGGCCCACGGCACCGCCACCCCCGACGCCATGATCTGCGCCGGAACCGTGCCGGAGGCCCCCACGCTGATCCGGTGGACGCCCTTGAGGATGCCCTCGACGTCGACGTCCGCCGGCTCGGCCGGGTGCTGGATCGGCTCGTTGTAGACGGTGAGGTAGTAGAAGACGTCCTCCCCGTGCGGGTGTTCCGCGTCCGAGCCGTACATCCGCCGCAGCCCGTCCTGCACGATGTACGCGATCTCGTACGAGTACGCCGGGTCGTAGGCGACACACCCCGGGTTGGTGGAGGCCAGCAACTGCGAGTGTCCGTCCGCGTGTTGCAGACCCTCGCCGGTCAGAGTCGTACGCCCGGCGGTCGCACCCAGGACGAAACCGCGCGACAACTGGTCGGCCATCTGCCAGAACTGGTCACCGGTGCGCTGGAAACCGAACATCGAGTAGAAGACGTAGACCGGGATGAGCGGCTCGCCGTGCGTGGCGTACGCCGAGCCCGCCGCGATCAGGGAGGCCGTGCAGCCCGCCTCCGAGATGCCGTCGTGCAGCATCTGCCCGGTCGGCGACTCCTTGTACGCGAGCAGCAGATCGCGGTCCACCGACTCGTACTGCTGGCCCAGCGGGTTGTAGATCTTCGCGCTCGGGAAGAACGAGTCCATGCCGAACGTGCGGTACTCGTCCGGTGCGATCAGCACGAACCGCTTGCCGATCTCCTTGTCCCGCATGAGGTCCTTGAGCAGCCGCACGAAGGCCATGGTGGTGGCGATCGACTGCTGCCCCGAACCCTTCTTCACACTCGCGTACGTCTTGTCCTCGGGCAGCGCCAGCGGCTTCGAGCGGACGACACGGGTCGGGACGTAGCCGCCCAGCGCCTTGCGCCGGTCGTGCATGTACTGGATCTCCTCCGAGTTCCGGCCCGGGTGGTAGTACGGCGGCGCGCCGGACTCCAGCTCCTGGTCCGTGATCGGGAGGTGCAGCCGGTCGCGGAAGCCCTTGAGGTCGGCGACCGTCAGCTTCTTCATCTGGTGCGTGGCGTTGCGGCCCTCGAAGTTGGGGCCCAGCGTCCAGCCCTTGACCGTCTGCGCGAGCACGACCGTCGGCTGGCCCTTGTGCTCCTTGGCCGCCTCGAAGGCGGCGAACACCTTGCGGTGGTCGTGGCCGCCGCGACCCAGGTGCAGGATCTGGTCGTCGGTCATGTTCTCGACCATCGCGCGCAGCCGGTGGTCGTGCCCGAAGAAGTGCTCGCGGATGTACGCGCCGGTCTCCGTGGCGTACGTCTGGAACTGGCCGTCCGGCGTGGTGTTCAGCTGGTTCACCAGCACGCCGTCGCGGTCCTGGGCGAGCAGCGGGTCCCAGGTGCGGTCCCAGACCAGCTTGATGACGTTCCAGCCGGCGCCCCGGAACTGCGACTCCAGCTCCTGGATGATCTTGCCGTTGCCGCGTACCGGGCCGTCGAGCCGCTGGAGGTTGCAGTTGACGACGAAGGTCAGGTTGTCCAGGCCCTCGCGCGCCGCGATCGACAGCTGGCCCAGCGACTCCGGCTCGTCCATCTCGCCGTCACCGAGGAACGCCCACACGTGTGACCTGGAGGTGTCCGCGATCCCGCGCGCCTCCATGTAGCGGTTCATCCGCGCCTGGAAGATCGCGCCGAGCGGGCCGAGGCCCATCGACACGGTCGGGAACTCCCAGAAGTCCGGCATCGACCGCGGGTGCGGATACGAGGACAGTCCGTACGGTGCCTTCGACTTCTCCTGGCGGAACGCGTCGAGCTGCTGCTCGCTGAGCCGGTCGAGGAGGAACGCGCGGGCGTAGATGCCCGGCGAGGCGTGCCCCTGGAAGAAGATCTGGTCGCCGCCGTCGCCCTGGTCCTTGCCACGGAAGAAGTGGTTGAAGCCCACGTCGTAGAGGGAGGCGGAGGAGGCGAAGGTGGCGATGTGGCCGCCGACCCCGATACCGGGACGCTGGGCCCTGGACACCATCACGGCGGCGTTCCAGCGGGTGGCGTTCAGGATCCTGCGCTCGATCTCCTCGTTGCCGGGGAAGAACGGCTCGTCCTTGGTGGCGATGGTGTTGACGTAGTCCGTGCTGCGCATCTCGGGCACGGCCACGCGCTTCTCGCGGGCCCGCTCGATCAGCCGGAGCATCAGGTAGCGGGCCCGCTCACGGCCGCGCTGGTCCACGGCGGCGTCGAGCGAGTCGAGCCACTCCTGGGTCTCTTCGGGATCGAAGTCAGGAACCTGACTCGGAAGGCCGCCAATGATGATCGGATTGCGATCGGATCCGGAAGCCACGCTGTTCCTTACCTGTCAGAGGGAGCTGGGTGAGGGGGCTGCACCGCTCCCCATGGTCTACCGCGGGGCGGCAATCGTCATCTCTACCGTGAGGTAACCGTGACTCGTTTAGCAAAGTCATTCGAGTCGCGTACCCTCGGAGGGTTCTCAAACGTGCAAACCGGGCAGAACGCTGTGGTGTACGTCACCAGCGGCCGCGATAGCGTGCCTGGAGTTGCGGCGACACGGCCAGGATCGTCACCGTTTCGGCGTTCCGAATCGCCGGGTACTTGCGCGATCCGGCCCGTCCGTGTGGACTACGGCCAATGCTTCGCGCACGCGCGATGCTGGACATTCATCAAGACATGATCAGGAGGCAACCCGTGAGCGCGACCGCGGACCACGCGGAGGAGCGGACGAACCCTGCCGCAAGGCTGGGGTTCCAGCCCGAGCAGGTGGTCCAGGAGATCGGCTACGACGACGACGTAGACCAGGAACTCCGCGAGGCCATTGAAGAAGTCATCGGCAGCGACCTGGTGGACGAGGACTACGACGACGTCGCCGATGCCGTGGTGCTGTGGTTCCGCGACGAGGACGGCGACCTGACCGACGTGCTGGTGGACGCCATCTCGTACGTCGAGGAGGGCGGCTCCATCCTGCTGTTGACGCCGAAGACCGGCCGTGACGGCTACGTCGAGCCGAGCGACATCTCGGAAGCCGCCACGACCGCGGGCCTTTCCGCCGCCAAGAGCGTCAGCGTGGGCAAGGACTGGAGCGGCAGCCGGCTGGTGACGCCCAAGGCGGCCAAGTCCAAGAGGTAGTCCACGGAGGTACCTCGATCGTCGAACCCCGGACGGGCCGGCCACGCCGGCCCGTCCGTCCGCATGCCGTGATCGCTGCGTAGGGTGGTGGGCCCAGGGTGCTCTCACCCGAACAGCCCCACCGAAGGGATGCAGGACGAGATGGCGATCCAGGTCGGCGACAAGGCCCCCGATTTCGAGCTCAAGGACAACCACGGCGCCACCGTGAAGCTCTCCGACTTCCGCGGCGACAAGAACGTGGTGCTGCTCTTCTACCCCTTCGCCTTCACCGGCGTCTGCACCGGTGAACTGTGCTCCCTGCGCGACAACCTGCCGCAGTTCACCGACCGCGACACCCAGCTCCTCGCGGTCTCCAACGACTCCATCCACACCCTGCGCGTCTTCGCCGAGCAGGAGGGCCTGGAGTACCCGCTGCTCTCCGACTTCTGGCCGCACGGCAACACTTCGCGCGCGTACGGCGTCTTCGACGAGGACAAGGGGTGCGCGCTGCGCGGCACCTTCATCATCGACAAGGAGGGCGTCGTGCGCTGGACCGTCGTCAACGGTCTCCCGGACGCGCGGGACCTGGGCGAGTACGTGAAGGCGCTCGACACCCTGTGATTGTTAGGTTCCAGGGCCTGCGTGGGCCGGGAACCCGTCACTAGGATCGAGACGTTGATCCGATACCGACGCACTACGGGGCATCCCCGCCCCTGGACACCAATGGAGGACTCGTGGGAGTCAGCCTCAGCAAGGGCGGCAACGTTTCACTGACCAAGGAGGCCCCGGGCCTGACCGCGGTCATCGTCGGTCTGGGGTGGGACGTCCGCACCACCACCGGTACCGACTTCGACCTCGACGCCAGCGCACTGCTGCTGAACAGCGCGGGCAAGGTCGCGAGCGACGCCAACTTCGTCTTCTTCAACAACCTCAAGAGCCCCGACGGCTCCGTCGAGCACACCGGTGACAACACCACCGGTGAGGGCGAGGGCGACGACGAGGCGATCAAGGTCAACCTGGCGGCGGTCCCGGCGGACGTCGACAAGATCACCTTCCCGGTCTCGATCTACGACGCCGAGAACCGCCAGCAGTCCTTCGGCCAGGTCCGCAACGCGTTCATCCGCGTGGTGAACCAGGCCGGCGGCGCCGAGATCGCCCGCTACGACCTCTCCGAGGACGCCTCGACCGAGACGGCCATGGTCTTCGGCGAGCTGTACCGCAACGGCGCGGAGTGGAAGTTCCGCGCCATCGGCCAGGGCTATGCCTCGGGCCTGCGCGGTATCGCCCAGGACTTCGGCGTCAACCGTGGCGTCGGAGACCCGGAGTTGGTGGGCGGTGATGTGGCCGCGGGCGAGCA
>NZ_JBSFKO010000041.1:0-94343 GCF_053598575.1 Streptomyces sp. NPDC001100 | reverse complement strand
TGCGGCCCTCGGCGGGCGTCAGGTCGAAGAGATAGGGCGGGTTCGCGGTCGCCTCGGCGAAGGCCTGGGCCGCGGGTTCGAGGACCGGGCGGGGTGCGGTGTTGTCGGTCATGGCGATCTCTCCTCCGAACGGGTGCCGCGGACGGCTCCGGTGGGGCCCGGGCCGGTGGTGCGGTACGAGGATGAGAGTAGCGCGCGATTAAGTCGTGCACAACTTAAATGTGCTCGATAGGATCGACTGGACCCGAACGATAAGGTGGTGATCGCCCTGAAGAGCACCGGAGCGAGGAGTCGCACCATGAGCCCAGCCGCCGCGGAACCGGCCGAGGGATCGCTGCTCCTCGACGACCAACTGTGCTTCGCGCTGTACGCGGCCTCCCGCGCGGTGACCGCCCGCTACCGGCCACTGCTCGACGAACTGGGCCTGACCTACCCGCAGTACCTCGTCATGCTCGTCCTCTGGGAGCAGGACTCGATCTCCGTACGGGAGTTGGGCGCCGCGCTCCAGCTGGAATCCAGCACGCTCTCCCCGCTGCTGAAGCGGCTGGAGGCGAACGGACTGCTGCGCCGGGAACGTCGGCGCGACGACGAGCGCTCGGTCGCCATCCGGCTCACCGACACCGGCGCGCGGATGCGGGAGCGGGCCGCCGCCGTGCCCGTGTCGATCGGCGACGCGATGGGTCTGACCCCCGACCAGGACGCCCTGGCCAAGCAGCTCCTCCGGCTGATCACGGCCAACGTCGCCGCCGGCTGACCGGCCTCCCACCTGCGCGTTCATGCCCCACGGAGCAGTGTGTCGTCGCCGCTGTTCAGCTTAGTTTGCAGGTCCAACGGCATCTCCAGGACCGGGTCCCCGGTATACGGTCCGAAGCGATTTCCCGCAACGAAATGGCTTACGTCAATGGAGATTCAAGCCGAACAACCACGTCAGCCTCCGGGCCCCGGGACACGACTGACGGAGTCGGCACCGTCACCCCCGTCGTAGCCGCCCGCGGAACGCCACGCGCAGTTCACACCCGGTCAATCAGCCCCGTACGACGTCGAAGAGGTGCCATGCCGACCCTGGTCTCCGAAGTCCCGCCCGCGTCCCCCCAGCCGGACTCCCCGTCCCGTCACGTCACCGCCACCATCCTGCTGGCCTGCCTGGGAGTCTTCGTCTCCTATCTGCCGGTCGTCGGTGTGTCGGTGGCGCTCCCGGTGATCCAGCAGGCGCTGGACGCCTCCACCACCGGGCTCCAGTGGATCACCGACGCGTTCATCCTCCCGACCGCCGCCCTGCTGCTGACCTGCGGTGTCATCGGTGACCTCTTCGGCCGCAAGAAGATGTACCTGATCGGCCTGGCACTGTCCTGCGTCGGCTGTCTCGTCGCCCTCACCGCGCACAGCGTCGTCCAGGTCTGCGTCGGCCAGGCACTCACCGGAGTCGGCACCGCCGCGCTGCTGCCCGCCACCCTCGGCCTGATCAGCCACGTCTGCCCCGACCACCGCAAGCGGGCCGGCGTGATAGCCCTGTGGACGGCCGCCCTCGGCCTCGGCCTGACCCTCGGCCCCCTCTTCAACGGCCTGATCGTCGAACACGCCAGTTGGCGCTGGATCTTCCTGCCCACCCTGGTCATCGGCGCCCTCACGGTCCTGGCCGGCGCCGTCCTCCTGGTCGACTCCCGCTCCGACCGCGAACGCCACCTCGACATCCCCGGCCAGCTCCTCGCGATCGTCGCCATCACCGGCATCGTCTACGGCGTCATCGAGGGCGGCGGCGCTCCGGGCTGGGGCTCGGCTGAGGTCGTGACGGCGTTCGTCGTGGCCGCCCTCGCCCTGCCGGCCTTCGTGGTCGTCGAACTGCGCTCCCGCTGCCCGATGCTGGACATGCGCCTGTTCAAGTCCACGGCGTTCTCCGGGGCCGCGTTCGTCATGGCGCTCACCTTGTTCGCCCAGGTAGGCCTCGTCTTCTCGCTCAGCGAGTACTTCGGCCTCGTCCACCACGCCTCGACCTGGGACATCGGGGTCCGCCTGATCGCCCTCAACGGTTTCACCGTCGTCCTCGGCCCGGTCGTCGGCCGGCTGATGCACCGCTTCTCGCCCGGCCTCGTGCTGGTGACCGGCCTGCTCGTCGGCGGCATCGGGGCGCTCCTGGTCAACCTCTTCGACGCCACCACCGGCACCGGCGAAGCGGCCCTGGTCATCGCGGTGTTCGGCATCGGCATCGCACTCGCGATGGCCCCGATCACCACGATCGCCATGAACAGCCTGCCGCGCCGCCTCGGCAGCACCGCAGGCGCCGCCAACAGCGCGCTCCGCCAGATCGGCAGCGCCCTGGGCCCGGCCATCTTCGGCGTCGTCCTCACCAACCGCACCCTGGACACCCTGCCCGGCCACATCGCCACGTCCGGCCTGAGCCCCGCCGACCAGGGCCAGGTCATCGGCACGGTCAACGGCGTCGGCATCCAGGCGGGCGCCTTCCTGCACCTCAACTCCGGCGAGGCGACCGGCCGGGCACTGGCCGCCTACGGCGCGAGCTTCACCGACGCGCTGCACACCTGCGCCTTCGTCGGCGGAGTCGGCATGCTCGTGGCAGCCGCCGCGGCCCTCGTCACGATCGGCGTCCGCGCCCGCGCCCCGCACGCCGAGACCCCGGCAGAGGCCGCGGCGGCGACGCACCCGGCCGCCGGTGCGACGGCCGTTGGCGAGACCGGCTGACCAACGACCGCTGTTCCAGGGGTGGTTGACCATCGGCTACGACACCGACGGCCAACCACCCCTGTCGTGGGGTTCGTTCAGGCCGAGGCGTCGTCGCTCTCCACCGCGGGGGCGAGGAGATGACAGAGCGAGTCGGCCAACAGACGCAGCGGGTCCGCGGTTTCCAACGGCCACTCGACGGCGATCCATGCGGAGAAGAACGACTCCGTCTGCAGTACGGCCATCAGCGCACGCTGCCGGGCCTCCGCGGGGTCCACACCCCGCCAGCGCCCGAAGTCACCGACCAGCATCCCGACATACCGCTCGTGCGCCTCGACGTACTGCGTCCGGCCGTCGCCCAGACTGCGCAGCGCCGTCGGGGCCGCCGCGTTGGCGACACGGCGGATCGGCGCCATCTCCCGCCAGCGGACCGCGGCCTCCTCCAGCCACGCCCGGATGTCCGCCGGCGTCCACCGGGGCAGCGCGGCCAGATCGGCGTAGGCCTCGCCCATCAGTCCGTACAGGCGCTCCACCAGCGCGTCCACGATCTCGGCCTTGCCGGGGAAGTGGGCGTAGACCGTCACCCGGGTCACCCCCGCGGCCTGGGCGATGTCCTCCATGCGCGCTTCGAGGAAGGGCTTCTCGGTGAACACCGTGACGGCCGCTTCGAGCAGTCGGCGATGGGTGAGGATCTTC
The DNA here is from genome assembly GCF_053598575.1 of Streptomyces sp. NPDC001100. Lineage (NCBI taxonomy): Bacteria > Bacillati > Actinomycetota > Actinomycetes > Kitasatosporales > Streptomycetaceae > Streptomyces > Streptomyces sp. NPDC001100. The sequence goes on along the minus strand of NZ_JBSFKO010000041.1, from coordinate 90,971 downwards.
TGCTCTTCGCGCAGGTTCCTGCGGGGCGTCGGCTCCATCCGCCCAGTCTCTTGCATGACGCGACTATACGGCGGGTGGGGCGCGGTCTGTTGACCGGTGCTGTTCTGACCTGGTGTTTTGGCGCAGTCGACCGCTACGGCCTGTGGAAGGGCTGGTAGATCTCCCACAGCGCCGACGCCGCCATAACGGACTGGACGAGGGAGTTGGGGTGCGCGGCCCTGGTGTCCGCGGCAGGGGCCAGGGACTCGATCCACCGTTCGTCGCGGGGCCGGCACATGTCGTGGCCGATCGTCGGCGTATAGGTGCCCGCGAAGGACGTACCCGCCCCGGCGGCCGCCGCCTGCCGCTCCAGTGCCCGGTTGGCCTTCTTCGTGGTGTCCCGCAGATAGGCGAAGTCGCCCTTGGCGAAGGAGACTTCGGGGCAGGCGACGCCGTCGTCGGGGAAGAGCGCGGGATATCCGACGACGATCACCTTCGCGTGCGGGCTGCGCCGCCTGATGCCGGCGAGCACATCGCGGACGCGCCCCTCCATGGTGGCGACGCGCTCCTCCAGCGCGTCCCTGCCGTCCGCCGTGAAGTACCGCTCGCACGGACTGCCGTCCCGGTCGGAGGAGGCGACGCGCGCACAGGTGGCGAGCACGCCGGAGAAGCCGACGTCATTGCCGCCCAGCGTCAGGGTGACGAGTCTCGTGTCGGAGGTGAGGGCGTCGATCTGCGGAGGCCTGCTGCCCCGGGCGTTCCAGAAGTCGCGGGTGGTGGCACCGCTGCAGGTGACGTCCTTGAAGGCGCGGCCCGGCGACGGCGAGGGATCTGGCGATCAGGCTGGGGCAACTGCCGCTCGTACGGTCGCACTCCGCGTCCTTCACGCCGGCCAGCACGGCGCCCGAGGCGTAGGAATCGCCGAGCGCGACGTAGCGGGACCCGCCGCCGGTACCGACCACCGGGGTCCCGGCAGACGTGGACGCCGATGCGGACACGGCCGAGATCGGGGTCGCCGTCGGCGCGCTCAGCGTGAACGCGGCGGCCGAGGTGACCACAACTGCCGTGGCGGTACGGAGATTTCGCGACCGTCGGCCGGGGAATGGGGGCAATCCGAACAGGGGCCCAACGCCTCCGCGCTCTCGTGGACTGGGATCGCCGCGGCGCACTGTGCTGCCGGCGCCGCGGCCTGCCGGAGAGCGGGCGGCCGGCTCCGTCGAGCGGCCGCGCGCTTTCTCGATGTGATCGAGGCTATGGCGGGGGCGCGACGCCGGCCTCGTGCCCCGGGACGATCACCGAGTCCAACCGGAGACAGAGGACTGCGTCGGGTCAGCCGCGGCGAGTGCCCTGTGTGCCCTGTGTTCCCTGGAGATTGCGGGTGAGCAGTTCGACGGACTGGGGTACGCCGACTCGGTCGTCCCCCGCCTCCGGGAGCCGTCCGTCGGTCGCTTCGAGGTCGGTCAGGGCCTTGTCCATCGCCTCGTGCGCGGCGAACAGACAGGGGGTGCTGTAGATCGCGACGTCCACGCCCAGTTCCGCCAACTCGCCCAGTGACAAGCGGGGAGAGCGGCCACCGGCGATCTGGTTGAACAGCAGCGGCTTGTCGCCGATGGAGTCGCGGATCCGGCGGATCGCGTCGACGTCGCGCACCCCGTCCACCAGCACCACGTCGGCGTCGGTGGCGGCGAGCGCCTTGGCCCGCGTGAGGATCTCGGCCTCGTCGGTCGCGTCGGTCCGCGCCACCACGGTCAGATCGGTGGTCCGGCAGGCCAGCACACGTTCGAGCTTGTCGAGGTACTCGTCGAGCGGGAGGAGCTGTTTGCCCGCCACGTGACCGCACCGGCGCGGACGCTTCTGGTCCTCCAGGATCACCCCCGAGGCACCGGCCCGCTCCAGCCGCCGTACGACATGACAGGCCACCTCCGGGTCGCCGTAACCGTCGTCGATGTCCACGAGCAGGTGATGGCGGGGGAAGGCCCAGCGGAGCCGCTCCGTGAAGGCCACGATGTCCGGCCAGGCGATGAAACCGATGTCCGGCAGGCCGTAGAAGGACGCCGCGAATCCGAACCCGGAGACGAAGAGGCCGTCGTAGTGCTGGGCGGCGATCGACGCCGAGTACATGTCGTACACGCCGATCAGAGGCGTCGTGCCGGAAGCGGTGATCGCGCTGCGCAGTGCGCTGCCGTGAGGCATGAACGGGTCCTCTTGTCTTTGGTGGTGGTTGTGATGTGTGTTTGCGCAACGATCGATATGTTTTTGGGGTTACGCGGGTGCGCAGGAGAGCGGGTGGTTAATGAGTGGCGTGGTGGTGCGGGCGCCTGCAAACTGCCCCGGTGACCCGTACCGTCCCGCCCCAACTGCTCCGGCCCCGGGCCCTGGTGCCCGGCGACCTCGTCGTCATCGCCTCGCTGTCCGGGCCGTTGCACGCCGTCTACGAACCCGACCTTGAGCGGGCGGTGGCCGTGTTGGAGCGGATGGGGTTCCGGGTGCGGCGGGCGCCGCTTCTGCAGGCCGGGCGGCAGCGTTGGTGGAGTGCGGCTCGGCCGGTGGAGATCGCCGAGGAGTTCAACGGTCTGCTGCGTGATCCCGAGGTGCGTGCGATCGTCGCGCACGACGGCGGTCAGACGGCGCTCGGTTACCTCGATCTGATCGACTTCGAGGCGGTCGTCGCCGACCCCAAGCCGGTCCTCGGCTACAGCGACATCTCGCTGCTGCATCTCGTACTCCACGCGCGCACCGGTCTCGTCGGCTTCCACGCCGACTTGGCCACCCCTGGACTCGGCGGCCACTGGCAGAGAGCGTCGGCGTCGCGCCAAGTAGTGCTGGAGCGGCTCTACTTGAGGCTGCTGACCGGCGACGGGGCGATCGGCGCGCTGCCGGCCACCCCGTCCTGGGAGTGCTGGCGCCCCGGTCGCGCCGAAGGCCCGCTGATCGGCGGAGTGATCAATCGCATCGTGTTCGCGCAGGCGACGCCGTACGCGCTGCCGCTCGAACGGTTCGACGGCGCCGTGCTGTTCTGGGAGGAGATGGGCGGCCAGGCGGCGTATGTGTGGAGCTATCTGCACGTGCTGCGGCACTGCGGCATCCTCGATCGGATCTCCGGCATGGTCGTGGGCGTCCCGCACGAGATCGACGGGCTCGGGACACCTGGCGACGGGTCCCCGACTCTCCGGGAAATCGTTCTCGACGTCCTTGGCGACCGTGACATCCCGGTCCTGGGCAATGTCGAGATCGGGCATGCCGGGCCGAACCTGCCGATGCCGGTCGGTGTCCGTGCCCAACTGGACGCCGGGCAGCGGACGTTGTCGTTGCTCGAACCGGCGGTCCTCGTTTCTCGGGCCGACCTCCCGTCCGCCGCGAGGTCCGAGGGGTGACGTGCCGGCGGCGTCGAGGACACTGATATGGGTTTGCTGGCCGACGTACCGTCAGATGTGCACCCAGCGCCCCGACTTCCGCGGTTTCCGGCAGTAGGCCCTCACGCGGGTCACCAGTTCGTCACGGACCCCGGGGGCCGGGTCAGGCGGGTGGTCGACGCGCATGTGCGGGGCGAACAGCACGCTGTGGCGGGAGACGAGATGGAAGGTCGCGAGCACGTCCTGGACGGGCAGACCGTAGTACGCCCTTCTGCGGGACGCGGTCTGCACCTCCAGCAGGTCCTCGGCCGTCGGTTCCACATCCAGGGCGAGGCCGCGCAGCACATAGCCGAGGCGGACCCGCACCGTCCGGCGCTGTTCGGCGAGCGGCATCGCCGCGTACGAGGGGAGCTCGCGTCTGATGTCGTCGGTGAGCTCGACGCTGAGTTCGTCGAGCCGGGACTGCAGCGACTCGCAGAGCAGGCGCAGCGGATGCCCGTCCGGCCGCACCGCGGAGGATGTCACGTCCGACACTGACGAATCGCCAACGAGTTCGTGTCAAGCGCGCTCACCCGGAGTGACAGGGGCATTGTGTGTGTGAGTGGCGGGCCGGTATGTAGCCGACGGTATTCGCCGAACAGGCAACGGAGTTGTCGCACCATGAAGCCGTAATGACTGTGCAATTCCTTTCTCCACCTGACGGGATGAAGCAAGGCATCGCGAAGTGGTGCGACTCGACACGGACGAGGACGAGGGCGACGGCTCGGCGACCCTGACCCTGCCTTGCCTACCCGGAGTTGGGTCAGGCTGCGGGTGCGATTGCTGCCCATACTGAGTTCCGTGAACGGAGAAACGCAGCTCGGGGATTTTCTGAAGGCTCGGCGTTCTCACCTCCGTCCTGAGGACGTCGGGGTGAGCACCTACGGGGAGCGGCGACGCGTGCCCGGTCTCCGGCGCGAGGAACTGGCGCTTCTTGCGGGGATGAGCGTCTCCTACTACACGCGGCTGGAACAGGGACAGTCGCCGAGCGCGTCGCCGGAAGTACTGGACGCGCTGGCCGGAGCTCTGCGGCTCGACGAGCCCGAGCGGCGGTATCTGCACGATCTGGCCCGCACGGGCAGACAGCGCCCCCGGGGCCGGCGGCTCCCGCCCGAGCGGGTGACGGAGGAGAACGCCCAACTCCTGGACATACTGGGGGACACTCCCGCGATCGTGCAGGGCCGGTGCGCCGATGTGCTGGCGTGGAACCGACGAGGGCACGCGCTGTTCGCCGGGCACCTCGACCCCAGAGCCCCGGACCGGCCGGCCGAGCGTCCCAACCTGGCCCGGCTGGTGTTCCTGGACCCGCACACCCGCGACCTGTACGCGGACTGGCCGAGCAAGGCCAGGGCGGTGGTGGGCAACCTCCGGCTGATGGCGGGCCGGTTCCCCGACGACGCGGCGCTGCACGCGCTGGTGGGTGAACTCAGCGCCAAGAGCGGCGAGTTCGCCTCGATGTGGGCCGATCACCGCGTCAAGTCGCACATGTTCGCCTCGTACGACATGAACCATCCGCTGGTGGGCCCGCTGACGGTCGTACAGCAGAGCCTCGGTCCCGGGCGCGGCATCAGCCTCGTCGTCGCCACCACCCCGGCCGACTCACCATCGCGCGCGGCGCTGGCCCTGCTCGCCCGGCCGCCGTACCGGCGGAGTCCGCGTCTGTCCGGTCCCGGGTCGGCGCGGACCGACTCCGCCCCCGGGTCGCCATGGACTGACTCCGCCCCCGGCGGCCATCCTCCCGTGTTCCCCGTCACCACCGCCTCGGCACGTTGCTGCCGCATGCCCGAAATCACCTGCCGAACCGACCTGTCCGAAGGAACCAACTGATGCTCAAGACCCTTACCAAGTCGGCCCTGTCCGCGGCCGTCGTCGTCGCGACCGTCACCGCCGTGCTCTCCCCGGCTCCCGCATCGGCCGCCTCCGCGCCGCTGAGCGACGCACGGATCGCCCGCCACTTCGACCTGGCCGAGGGGCAGACCCCGGAGAACATCGCACTGGCCCCGGACGGCAGCGCCTACGTCACCTTCGCCGCCGCCCGCCAGATCGCCCGCCTCTCGCCCAAGGGCGCCACCCGGATCCTGGCCACCCTGCCCGCGCCGGCGGACGGCGGGGTCCACACCCCCGTCCTGGGCTTCGCGCTGACGTCCGGCATTGTCCGGGCGCACGACGGGACGCTGTACTTCCTCTACGCCACCGGCACCGCCGACCTCACCGGCGTATGGCGGCTGCGGCCGGGCGGCGTACCGGAGCGGATCGCCGCGCTGCCGGCGGACGGACTGCCCAACGGCCTGGCGCTGGACGCCCGTTCGCACACCCTGTACGTCACCGACTCCGTGCTCGGCACCGTCTGGACGGTGCCCGTCTCCGGTGGCACCCCCACCGCCTGGTCCACCGCCCCGGAACTGGCGTCGGCCGGCTTCCTCGGTGCCAACGGCCTGAAGATCCGGGGCAAGGCGCTCTGGGTCACCAACCTCGACCAGGGCACCGTCGTAAGCATCCCCGTCCTCCGGGACGGCCGCGCGGGCCGGGTCCGCACCGAGGCCACCGGCCTGCCGGGGATCGACGACTTCGCCTTCACCGGGCGCGGGGACCAACTGCTCGCCACCGTCAACGGTTCGAGCGAGGTCGTCCTCGTCGAGCCGCACATCGGCAACACCGTCGTCCTGACCAAGGCCGACGGGCTGCGGAACCCCACCTCCGTCGCCCTGCGCGGCGACAGGGTCTACGTCCTGAGCGCGGCCTACGTCACCGCCGAGGACCCCAACCTGTTGCTCGCCCACCTGGACCGGTAAGCACGTCGGCAGACGTAGCAGGTGATGAACGGCCTGGGCCGCGGCCGGCGGGGCGGCGGCCCTGGTGCTGGTGACGGCGACCGGGGCGCACGCGCAGGGGCGGGGCGATGTCCGGGTGGTGAAGACCGTCGTCAACGGCGGCGGCAACGTCATCGTGGGCACGGCGCAGACGGTCCGCCACCCGGTCGACATCACTGTCAAGGACAACTCGGGGGTGAAGGGGCTCACGCACGGGTGTGTCCCGTGGGCCGTCGCACAGGCCCACGGGACACGGCGCGCGGCGCGGACATCCTCGCCCGTCATCCCAACAGGGCGGCGGTGAACACTTCGTGCTGAGCCGCCAGCCACTCCTGGACGCGGTCCCAACGCTGCCAACCGCCGCGCTCGGACAGCGCCCTGGTGAAGACGGGGTCACCGTCGGCCACTCGGTCGGAGACGAAGGTCCGGCAGGACGCGGTGGCCTGTTCGATGACGGTGGGCAGTTCGGCGCGGTCCTGCGGGGAGAGGCCGTAGCTGTCGGCGAGGATCCGCAGTCGCGTCGGGTCGTCCAGTCCCGCGGGGTAGGAAGGCGCCGCGGACGTGGGATCGAGCAGGGGAACCCAGTGGCGGGCGGTCATGGCGACGTCCCACACCGCTCGGCCGGGGGCCGCCAGGTCGAAGTCGATCAGGGCTGCGGCACGGCCTTCCCGTAAGACGACGTTCTCCGGGCACACGTCGTTGTGGCACAGCATCGTTCCTCCCGCCGGGTCGGCAAAAGACCGGGGCCACTCGACGTGTTCGTCGACCGGGATGTCGGCGCCGGCGTCGTGCAGGCGCCGCAGCAGGACTCCCACCGATCTCAGCGCGGTCCCGGTCATCGCCCACCCCGGAAACGGCGGGAGGGCTACGTCGCCGGGTATGAAGGTCAGCTGCTCGCGGCCGTCGGCGGTGAGACCGACCGGCCGCGGGGCCGCGTCGAACCCGCGCTCCTCAAGCGCGCGGAGATGGGCGTGGAGGGCGCGCGCGGTGGGCGGCGCCGGGCGTTCCACCACCGCACCGTGGCGGAAGACCGCGCCCGCGTTCGCCATACCGCCGACCAGGGCTTCGCCCGCTGCCGTCCCCTCCTCCGCCGTCATGCCGATCACGCTACTGTCGGGTCGGCCGTGTTGGGGACGGTCCAGCCGACAGCCGACAGCCGACAGCCGACAGCCGACAGCCGACAGCCGACAGCCGCGAGCGCCGACGGGGGTTCGGCTCGTCCGGCGGGGGACCGGGGCCCCGGGTCCGGTCAACGGAACAGTGCGCGACGGCGGCTCCGTGGCTTTCCACACTGTCAACTGACAGCCCGATACCACCGGATCGCCCGGGCCGTCCGACTGTGTGTCAGGTTCGGTCGCGTGGCGGAGAGCCCGACGGACCGGCGATCCATGCCTCGTCTGGAGTGTGTGCGTGCCGGCCCATCCTGTACTCGGTCCCCCCGTTTCCCACAGGCGGCGGACGCGAGCCCGGAACCTCTCCCTGCTGACCACCGCGCAGACCCTCTACCAGTGCGGTATCAGCGTCGACCTCACCCTGACCGGGTTGGCGGGCTACCGACTGGCCCCCGTCCCGGCGCTGGCCACGGTGCCCTTCGCGTTGATCAGCGTCGGCTCGTGGGCCGTGACCTTTCCGGCGTCGCGCTTCATGCGGAGGTTCGGCCGCCGGGCGGGCTTCCGCACCGGCTCCGGTGCGGCCGTGGTGGGTGGGCTGCTGTCGGCTACGGCGCTCTGGGGACGTTCCTTCTGGCTGTTCTGCGCGGGTGTGTCGCTGATCGGGATCTACCAGGCGTTCGCCGGCTACTACCGGTACACCGCGGCCGACATCTCCGAGCCGGACCGGAAGAGCAGGGCGATCTCGACGGTGCTCGGCGGTGGCATCGTGGCCGCGGTGGCCGGTCCGTTCATGGCGACCGCGCTGAAGGACGTGCTCCCGGTCGAGTTCGCCGCCTCGTATCTGCTGGTCACGGCGCTGGCCCTGGTGTCCGTGGGCGTGACCTCGCTGCTGTCGGTGGACGAGACACCCCCCTCGTCCACCGACGCGGGGGACTCCACCGACGCTGCGAACTCCGGCGAGGCGGCGGTGACCGAGGCGATCCGCACACTGGGGAAGATCGCCCGGCAGAGCGTGTTCCTCACCGGTGTCACCGGGATGTGCACGGGCTACCTCGTCATGACCTCCGCGATGACCGGCGCCCCCATCGCCTCCTCGGAACACAGCCACACCATGGCCGAGGGCGCCCGGATGATCCAGTGGCACATGGTCGGCATGTACGGAACGGCCTTCTTCTCGGGGCGGCTCGCCCGCCGGTTCGGGGCCGCCCCGACACTGCTCGGCGGGACGCTGGTCACGACGGCGGGGACGCTGGCCGCCGTGACGGGGACCACGCAGACCCACTTCATGGTGGCGCTGGCCCTGATCGGTGTCGGCTGGAACCTGATGTACGTCTCGGGCAGCACCCTGCTGGCCGCCTCCTACAGACCCGAGGAACGCTCCGCCGTGCAGGGCGTCGGGGAGGTCTTCACCCTGGGCGGGTCCGCGCTGGGCGCACTGGCCGCCGGGCCACTGCTCGCCGTCATCGGCTGGACGCATACCAACGCCGTCTACCTCGTACCGCTGGCGGTCTGTGCCGGCGTCACCGCCTTCCATCTGCGTGCGGCCGGTCCGCGCGCGGAACAGCCGTAGTCCGATCCCGACAGGAATGTCATGCATATCAAGGTGTCCAGTCCTGCCCCTACGACCTCCGGAGTCTCCGACGACGCCACTTCCGACCCCATCTCCGCGCGACGCCCCGCGTCGCACCGGCACCTCCACGCCGAGCAGCGCCGCAGCCAGATATCCGACGGGCACCGGCTGATCGACCTGGCCCGGCGGCAGCCCTTCGCGCTGTACTCGGCCGGCGAGTTCGCGACCCGAGCCGTCTTCGTCGACGCCGCCTACTGGATCGACAGCGTGTTACCCGCCCTGTCGGCGCTCGTCAGCCGGGTCACGGTCGCCCGGATCGACGCCGCGCTGGCCAGATCCCGCAAGGCGCGCGAGGTCTACGGAGTGGGCCGGCCCCGGGCCGCCGAGGCGGTGACCGAAGCGCTCTTCGACGGCAAGTGGTTCAAGACCAAGCCGGACCATGTCGGCCGGGCCGCGCTGCGCGACAAGGTGGCCCGCTCCATCGGGAACGGCGAACCGGTGGAGCTCGTCTTCCCGATCTTCTCCCGCAAGCCCGGCTCGCCGCTGAAGAACCGCGGCGCCTCACCCGATGTCGCCGAACTGCACTCGCTGGTCCGCTTCGCCGCGCTGGCCCACACCGTCGACGCGCTCAGCCCCACCGGGTGCCGGTTCACCGTCCTCGCCGACGGGCGCAAGTACAACAGGGCCTGCCGCACCCCCGACGCCACCGTGACCGCCTACCAGGACACACTGCGCGAGTGGACCGCCGAACTCGGCGCGTCCTCCGTGCTGCACATCAGCGACTACGAACAATGGCTGCGCGAAGGCCTCGACGAACAGCTGATCGCTGCCCGCGACCGGCTGTATCCGCAGTGGGTGGACCGGCTGACCGCCACCTACACACCGTTGTTCGACGCGGCCGACCCGTCGGCCGGTCTGGCCAGGATCCGCGAGCGCGACGACATCGGCCGCCAACTGGCCGTCACCTTCTGGTCGATCGCCACCTCCGTCAGGTACGAGCGGTTCGCGGGTGCGGCCGACGGCGACTGGACGGACGGCGACCGGCGCGCGTACGCGTACTACGTCGCCTCGCTGCCCAGAAAACTGTCCGCGCACGAGTGGCGGCGGGACATCGGCGGCCCGGCGGACACCGATGTGCGCCGGCTCCACCGCGAACTGCGCCACGAGGCATGGGCGGCGGCCTGCCGCTACGTGGCGATCTCACTCACCGACCGGGAGCTGGAGCTGCTGGGCGAGCGGTCGCCACGGGCGGTGAAACTGACGATCCACGGCAAGCCGGGTGAGCTGCACATGGTCACCGCCACCTCGCGCGACGTCAATATGACCGCCCAGCACTCCACCGGCGGATACACCGTCAGCGGGGACGTCGCCCGGCCCGATTACCGGTACCTCGTCGAACGCGAGGCGCGGGGGCAGTCCCCGGTCCTGGTCTCCGGCGCGGTCGTCCGGGCCGAGGCCGATGCCCGCTACCGCCCACTGGCCCGCCTGGAGTCGGCCGGCCAGCCCATCGCCTACGTCGACGACACCGGTCCGCTGCTGCGGGGCAGGCTGCACCAGATGTTCGGGAGGAGCGACGCGTGAGCGACAAGGCCGCTCTTGAAGAGGACCGCATCGTGAGTGACAGCGGTCTGCTGACCCTGCTGCGCAACGACCCGGAGAGTGCGGCCGGGGCCATCTGGCAGGACGAACCGGGCGGCGGCGGTCCGGCCCACGTCCTCGACCTCGGCGTGCTGCGCGACGACGTGCTGCCGCGCTGGAGCAAGGGCGTCGACAAGCAGGTCAAGGGGATGATCCGCCGGGCACGCGGCACGCTGGAGGTGCTCTCCGGCGAGGCCCTCTACAGCCACCTGGACGACCCCACGGCCCGTACGGCGGCCCTCGTCGCCGAGCTGTTCCGCAATCCCGCCACCGCCAAGAACGCCGGCCGCCTCGACGTCCGCCGCCTCCAGCAGCGGCTCCGGACGGCCCTGCGGCACGGCGGGCCCCTGCGGTTCGAGATCGCCTGGGGCCAGGCCAAACGCGGTGCGGGCGGACTGAAGACCCTCGGCCCTTCGGCGGACCTGGCGGAGGCGTACGCCCTCGCCCGGCTCACCGCGCTGGCCCGGGCGGCGGCCGAGCTCCTGGACCATGAGCCCGGCGTACGGCTCACCGTGCTCACCGGCGGCAGCCGCTTCACCGAAGCACTGCTGACCTGTCCCGCCCGGCTCGCCGCCTACGATCACCAGCGCGCCCGGATCGCGGACGGCCTCGCGCCGAACGGCATCCTGGAATTCCGCGACTACGCCCACACGTCCGACGACTGGCGCGACCGGTACGAGCGTCACCTCGCCGCCGTCACCGACTCCGCGATCACGGCCCGGTTTCCCACGGTCCTGTTCAACGTCGACTGGGAGAACGTCGTGCGCACGGCGTTGGACGGTGCCACGGCACACGGCGTGCCGCTGCCCGGCCGGGTCGCCGGCTGGCTCGCCGCCGACCCGGCGCGTCGTGGACCGCTGCTGACCCGGGCCGCCGTCGGCTGCCTGGCCAATCCCGCGCTGCAGACCGGGACACCGGACGACCTGGCCGACGTACTGGAGGAGGGCATCGCGTACTACTCACAGATCACCTGGGAGGCCACGCGCGCCTACGTCGCCGTGCACGCCGCCGACCGGGATGCCCGCCCCGACGATCCTTCCGGCGCCGTCCGGCTCACCGTCCACGAGAAACGCGACCGGCCCGACGTACCGGCCGTCGCCACGCTCGGTGTGCGCGGCGCCGACCTGCTCTCCCAGCACGTCGCCGTCCGGCTCGCCGGGCCCGGGAGTGCGACGGTCTTCGAAACGGTCGCCGAGATCACCGCCCACGCCCCGGACGCGGTCCCCGTCCGACTCACCGGTGCTCCCGCCGGGGGCGCGCTGTTCGACTGGCTGGCCGGCACCGCCCAGCCGCTGTGCTTCGCCCCCGCGGACACCGACCCGCACCGCTTCCTCGGTGCCGCCCTCGACCCCGAACAGGCCTGATCGCACAGGGGAGTTGACGGTCGTTCAGTCACGTCGTGACGGATGTTCCTCCAGGCGCTGGATCAGGTCCTCCACGTACGCGCGTGTCTCGTCGTGGCCGGCGGACATGCCCAGGCGGTCCTCCGGGACCAGGACCCGGGCGACGCAGGTGCTGAGGAACACCAGCACGATCGGGAGACAGGTCTCGGGCGGAACTCCATAGCGTCGCAGGATGCCCGGGAGGGCCGCTACGGCTGGAGAGCCCGGTCAAGTGCGACTTCCGCCTCGTGCGCCGGTCCACCACGCTGCACGACGTGGACCTGCCCGCGGGCACCACCGTGATGCTGCTCAACGGAGCCGTCAACCGCGACCCGGCCCGCTTCGAGGAGCCCGACCGGTACCGCGTCGACCGGCCGAACGCACGCGAACACCTGGCCTTCGGCCGCGGCGTCCACGCGTGCCCGGGCAGCCCGTTGGCGCGGGTCGAGTCCAGGGTGAGCGTCGAACGGCTGCTGGACCGCATGGCCGACATCCACCTCGACGAGGCGGAGCACGGCCCGGTCTCCGACCGTCGGCTCAGCTATGAACCCACCTACATCCTGCACGGCCTGAGGGCCCTGCACCTCGGCTACACCCCGGTCGGCTGACGGCCCGTACCGAGAGGAAGGCCCATGCGCCCCAGCACGGACCCCGCCTCGGCGAGCCCCCGAACCGCCGTGATCACCGGAGCGGCGTCGGGGATCGGGCTCGCGGTCGCGCATCATCTGACGGCAGCAGGAAACCGCCTGGCCCTGCTCCACCGGCGGCCCGAGGAAGCCGAGTCGGCCGCCGCCCGACTCCGTGACACCGGCGCGGAAGCGACGGCCAACACCTGCGACGTCTCCGACCGCCGTGCGGTCGCCTCGGCGATCCGGACGGTCCGCGAGGCATACGGTCCGATCACCGTCGTTGTCACGAGCGCGGGCGTCGAGACGTTCGCCTCCGTCACCGACATCACGCCGTCATGCCTGCTCCTCCTGGACTCCGAACAGCGTCGTGGTGCGCCGTTCACGACTCGACACCGGGCCCCGGGGAGGCTCGGCGGGAACAACGGGGCTTCGTGGTACAGCGCGTACCACCCAGCGGAGCGGGGTCTGCGGGAGGATGGTGCGCATGGATCAACTCGGTGCCGCGCTGCGGGCATGGCGGGACCGGCTGGACCCCGCGACCGTGGGCTTCGCACACGGCGCACCCCGGCGGGTCCCCGGTCTGCGGCGTGCGGAGCTGGCGACACTGGCCGGCATCTCGGTCGAGTACGTGGTCCGGCTGGAGCAGGGGCGGGTGGCGACGCCCTCGGCGCAGGTCTGCTCGGCCCTGGCCCGCGCCCTGCACCTGTCCGACGCCGAGCATGCGCACCTTTTGCGCATGGCGGGCCATGCGGCGGATCCGGCCCGGGTGCCGCGGATGATCCCGGAGAGCCTGTACCGGATCGTGGACCAGCTCGCCGGCAACCCGCTGGCGATCTACGACGCCACCTGGCAGTTGCTGCACTGGAATCCACTGTTCGCCGCCACGTTCGGCGATCCCACGGTCCGCGGTGTGGGAGATCGCAACGTCCTGGTGTGGCAGTTCCTGGGTGAGCTGCCGCGGGTCCGGCAGACGGCGGCCGAGCGGGCGGCGTTCGAGGAGTCCCTCGTAGCCGACCTGCGCGCTACGACGAGCCGCTACCCCGACGATCCCGACCTCGCGGCGCTGGTGTCGAGGCTGAACCTCAGCCCACGGTTCGGCGAGTTGTGGAACCGCCGAGCGGTGGGCGGTCACCAGAGTGCGCACAAACTCGTCCGGCACCCGGACGTCGGGGACATCGTCCTGAACTCCGACATCCTCACCACCCAGGACACGAACCTGCGCCTCGTGGTGTACACGCCGCAGCCGGGCACCGACGCCCGCGGCAAACTCGAACTCCTCGCGGCGATCGGGGTCCAGAGGATGTCTCCCCAGGGATGAAGGCGCGCGAGAAATGAAGGCTCGCGTTCCGCTCCGTCCGGTGGACCGGGCTTCCGGGTGGTACGCGCCGTACCAGGAAGTTCCGTAGCTCCCGCCGTCCCTCCCGACGACCCAGCATGAAGTGCGTGAACAGCGCACGACCGTGCTGTTCGGAGTCAGGAGGAGCCCGCATGACCACCACATTCATCACCGGGGCCAACAAGTCCCTCGGTCTTGAAACCGCTCGTCGCCTCGTCGAGGCGGGGCACACCGTGCTTCTCGGCGCCCGCGACAGTGAGCGCGGGCGGGCCGCGGCCGAGGCGCTCGGCGCCCGGTTCGTTCGGATCGACGTGACCGACGACGCCTCGGTCCGGGCCGCGGCCGCGGATGTCGCCGCGCACGAGGGAACGGTCGACGTCCTGGTCAACAACGCCGGCGTCCTCGGCAGGGTCGGCCCCGTCGAGGAGTACACCGCGGCCGACATGAGCGCCGTGCTCGACGTGAACGTCGTCGGGATCGTGCGCGTCACCCACGCCTTCCTCCCGCTGCTGCGCACGTCACCGAACCCCGTCATCGTCAACGTGTCCAGCGGGATGGGCTCCTTCGGCATGACCCAGGACCCGGCACGGATCGAGTCGCGGTACGCCCTGCCCCTCTACTGCGCCTCGAAGGCCGCGGTCACGATGCTCACGACGCAGTACGCCAAGGAACTGAAGGACATGAAGGTCAACGCCGCGGACCCCGGGCAGACCGCGACCGACTTCACCGGCGGTCTCGGACACAGCGTCGCCGAGGGCGCGGAGTCCATCGTGACCCTCGCGACGCTCGGCCCGGACGGGCCTACGGGACAGTTCATCGACCGATCCGGGAAGCTCCCCTGGTGAACCTGCCCTGCGCCAAGGGGCGGCCGACCGTCAACGACCCCGTCGACAGCCCTGCCGGACTTCTGCAGGTCGTCGAGGAACGTGGACGTGCAACTTCCTTTATTTCGAGCAGAGTTGGGATGCGGAGTCCCGCACGAGCCGGTGGCTCGTCGAACTGCCTGATGCGACATCACGCCGGTGCGCCTCCGCGGACGCCGGGCGCGCCGCTCAAGGCGGTCGCGGGATCGGCTGCGGGATCGGCCGGGAAGCGTGCGGCGACCCGGGCGGCGGTGGCGGTGGCGCGGGGTGTGGTGGTGGCCAGGCCCATCACCGCGATCAGCAGGCCGCATGCGGTCAGGATCCACCAGGCGGGGTGGCTGGCGGCGGCGAATCCGGCTCGGCCCGGCGCCTGGGTGCGCGCGGAGACGATCGCGCCCAGGACGGCGACGCCGAGGTTGTTGCCGACCTGGCGGCCGGTGGTGGTGATCGCGGCGGAGACCCCGGCCTGGGCGCGTGGCATACCGGCCACGGCGGTGCTGGTGATCGGGGCGTTGACCAGGCCGAATCCGATGCCGAGCAGCACGTAGGCGACGAGCAGGACCGCCCAGGGGGTGGTCGGTGTGAGCGTGGTCAGCGTCAGCGTCGCCGCGGCGATCAGCAGGCCCGCGGCGACCAGGGGCGGGCGGGGACCGCGCAGGGCGGTGAGGCGCCCGGACAGTGGTGAGGCGATCGCGGTGCCGGCGGCCAGCGGCACGGTCAGCAGGCCGGCGTGCAGTGCGCTGTAGCCGCGCACGTCCTGCAGATACAGGGTGTTGAGGAACAGGAAGCCGGAGAGGACGAGGAACGCGGTGACGGCGGCGACGAAGGAACCGGTGAACGGGACCGAGCGGAAGAACACCGGGTCGACCAACGGCTGCTCGCGGCGTCGTTCGTACCAGGGGAGCGCCACGACCGCGGCTGCCGACAGGGCGAACAGGGCGATGATGTGGACGCTGCCGTAGCCCTGGCGGGAGCCCTCGATGATCGCGAAGATCAGCGAGGTCAGGATCGTGACGACCAGCAACTGGCCGACCGGGTCCGGTCGTCGTGCTGTCGCGGCCCTGGACTCGGGAACGAACACCGCGGTGAGCGCCAGGGCGGCCAGCCCGATCGGGATGTTGATCCAGAAGATCGAGCGCCAGCCGGCCGAGGCGACCAGCAGACCGCCGACCACCGGGCCCGCGGCCAGTGACAGGCCGACCGTGGTGCCCCACAGCCCGATCGCGCGGGCGCGCTCGCGAGGATCGGGAAAGGCGTGGGTGATGATCGACAGGGCGACCGGGTTGAGCATGCTGGCGCCCAGCCCCTGGGTGATACGGAAGACGATCAGCCAGCCCAGGGTCGGGGCCAGGGAGCAGGCCAGCGAGCCGACGGTGAACAGGGTCAGACCGGCCTGGAACACCCGGCGCCGTCCGATCCGGTCGGCGGTGGATCCGGCGAGCATCATGAAGGCGGCGACGACCAGTGTGTAGCCGTCCACGGTCCACTGCAGGCCGCTCACCGAGGCGCGCAGATCGTGTCCGACGGCGGGCAGGGCGACGTTCACCGCGGTGGTGTCCAGGGCGGTGATCAGCAGGCTCAGGCAGCACACGGCCAGAACCACACCCGCCCGCCGACGGCCGCCGTCGGCCGGGGACTCGTACGTCGTCATGTCCATCCTCTCTGTGGGCGGTGGCGTGGGTGCCGAAGAAGTCGCCGACTACGGCTGGTCGATGGGGAGTTCGTCGAGTTGGACGAGGCTCTCGGGGCCGCCGGTGCTGAGCTCGGGCAGGGCGGAGATGAACCGGTGGACGTGCTCGGTGCGGAGGTGGGCGTCGAAGGCGGCGGCGTCGGTGTAGACCTCGTAGAGGTAGAACCGGCCGGGGACGTCACGCGCTTCGTAGGCGGTGAAGGTGACACAGCCGGGTTCGCGGCGCACCTCGCGGACGAGTTCGACGATCCTCGCGCGGAAGCTGTCCTCCAGGCCGGGCCTGGCGTCCAGAACGGCGATCATCGGGCGGGGGTTCGGGTCCTCCGTGTCGACCCGGAGGTTGCCGTGGGCGAGGCTCGCGGTGAGGAAGTCCTCGGTGTCGGTCATGGTTCAGAGCTCGATCCTGATGCCGGGTTCGACGATGCGGACGGTGGTGTCGGGGGCCAGGTCGCGCGCGGCGTCCTGGTAGCGCAGCGGGTTCTTGTCGCTGCGGGTGATCAAGCGGTCGCCCAGGAAGCCCTTGGTGAAGGCGTAGTGGTGCGGGACGGCCAGTTCGGGCTTGAGGACGGCGGTCAGTTGGGCCGCCTCGTCGGCGTTCATGACGACCTGCAGGTCGTCTGCCGGCCGGATGTGCAGGCCGTTGGTGGGCAGCAGGGCGACGGAGATGTGCCCCAACCGCCTGGGGATCTCGGCCAGTTCGGGGATGAGCAGGGTGTCTCCGGCGAAGTACACCGCGTCGGAGCCGGCGCGCAGGACGAAGGTGACCTCGTAGACACCGTGCTCGGCCGGGGTCGCTGTGATGGTGACGCCGCCGACCTCGGCCTCCTGCCAGGGCGCGAGGGCCGTGACGTTCGTGAAGCCGTGCTTGCGCGCGGCCTCCACAACGGTCCCGGCGACGAACAGCGGGACCGTGCGGTCCCGGTACGCGGCGAAGGCGTCCAGGTCGCAGTGGTCGTAGTGCTCGTGGCTGATCAGTACGCCGTCGAGCCGGGGCAGGTCGGGGATGCCGATCGCGATCGACTCGCCCTGGTAGTAGCCGGGCCGGGTGCTGAACCACGGGTCGGTCAGGAAGGTGCGGCCGCCTGTCTCGATCAGGTGGCAGCTGTGCGTGATGCGGGTGACCGCAGTCTTGGGCATGGCGGGGTCTCCGTGAGGGGGCGGCGGGGTCGGCAGGGTCGGCAGGTGGTCCCGGCTCAGCGGGTGAAAACGGAGAAGTCCGTGTCGGCGCTGTCCCAGATCGCGTGGTCGACCTGGTCGGGGGTCTCCAGCTGCGGGGAGTGCCCGGTCTCGGGGAGCAGTTGGAACCGGGCCATGGGGATCGCGGCGGCGTAGGCGCGCCCGTAGTCGACGTCGACGATCCCGTCGCTCTCGCCCCACAGCACGAGGGTGGGGAGCTCCAGGGAGCCGAGACGCCCGGCGAGGGTGGGGTCGGTCATGGCGGAGCCCGCGTAGACGGCGATCGCGGCCCGGTTGCCCGCGGCGATCGCCTGCGCCGCCGGGGGCAGGGTCGTGGGGTCGACACGGAAGGGCTCGGGATCGTGGAAGCTGAGCTCGAAGACCTGATCCATGGTCAGGGCGAAGAAGTCGGCCACCGGGTGGCCGGACACCTCGATCCCGACCGCGTCGACGAGGACGATACCGCTGACCCGGGGCGACTTCAGCAGCGCGATCTCGGCGGTGATCCAGCCGCCGATCGAGTTGCCGATGACGGTCACGTCGGTCAGGTCGAGCTGGTCCAGCAGCGCTCCGTAGAGCGCGGCCAGGCCCGGGACGGAGGCCAGTGCGCCGGGTCGTACGGTGCCGTCGAAGCCCGGGTGGGTCGGGACCAGCACGCGCACGTCGTGAGCGGCGGCGAACTTCTCGGCGAACCCGGTTACGGACTGCGGGCCGGCTCCGCCGTGCAGCAGCAGGAACGGCTGACCGGAGCCGTATGCGGCCACGGACACCTCGACCGGGCCGAGTTCGTCGAGGTTGACGGTGTACTGAGTGGTGATTCCCACGGTCGTCTCCTTGATTGGAAGTGCAGTTACAGGCGCGGGTGTTCAGGCGAAGTCGGTGGACGGTTCGGTGGAGTACCGGCTCATCGCCTCGATCGTCGCCTCGTCGGTGAGCGGCCGGCCGCCGGCGATCATGTCGCGCAGGTCCCGGAAGTAGTTGACGTACAGGTCCGGCGTGAACGTGTTGAGCAGGACCGTGGTGCCGTCGGTCGGGTTGGCGAAGGTGTGCGGGGCGCCGGGCGGGATCATGACCAGCGTTCCGGCGGGCGCGTCGTACACGGTCTCGCCGACCGTGAACCTGGCCGCGCCGGACACGACGTAGAACCCCTCGTCGTGCCGGGCGTGCCGGTGCTGCGGCGGACCGTCGGTGTGCGGGGCGAGCGTGATCTCCCCGATGCCGAGGCGGTGGTCGGTCGTGGTGCCGTCCTCAAGGATCCGCATCAGGGTCGGGCCGAGCTGGATCGACTCACCGTCGTCCGGGCCGACCACTGAGACGTCCGTCATCTGAACCTCCGGGGAGAGAGACCGCTGTGTTTATTGGGGTTGGCTCTCATGAACTTAGGCGGTCAGCTCTCTTTATGCAAGTGAACTCTCATCGTGAGGGCATGCCTGTTTCAGAGCCGCAGCAAGCCGGGCGTGGGCCGTGGGGCCGCTCGGCGCGAGTGGTCGGCCGTACTGGCGGGCAGGCGCAGGCCCGACCGTGCTTCCCCGTCCAACTGGCATCTCCAGCAGCCCAGTTGGGGCGAGCCCGCAGGTCCGCGAACGGCGCGACGAGTCCCTGGGTGCGGCCCGGGGCCGACCGGGCGGCGGGCCACACCCAGGGACTCGTCAGCGCACGTCAGCGCACCTCGAAGGTGGCGCCGAGGCCCATACCGGTGATCCATTCCGGGACCGGCTCGTACGCGGTCCACACCAGCGGTGCCCGTACGGCGGCCTGCCCGACCAGCCAGGTGCGGATCTCGTGGCCGCCGCTGCCCGCCTGCTCCTCAAGACCCGCGTCGCCGAGGGCCGCGATCGGCCGGGACTCCCCGGTCCCCAACTGCTTGAGGAACCAGCGGTCCCACCCGCTGTTGACGTGGGCGTGCCGGTTGCCGCCCATCTCCCGCACCCGGTGCTCGCGCGCGGCCGAGAAGGCACGGAGGGCCTCGCGTCCGTGGATCACCGCGTGCCGGCGCTCCTCGGCCATCGCCGGATCGCGGGGGTCGTTGCTTGGCAGCCAGTGGGAGAGCCCGCCGCTCGCGACGACCAGCACCCGGCCGGTGCCGCCACCGTCGCGAAGGGCGTCGCCCAGGGCCCGGCCGAAGCCGATGCAGCGCTCCATGGTCGGCAGCGGGGGAGCGGCGGTGTTCACGACGAGCGGCACCATCGGTATCTCCGCGCCGCCGCAGACCATCTCGTAACTCTGCACGAGTCCGTGGTCGACGGTCAGCGAGTAGGACAGCGACAGGTCGAATCCCGCGCTGGTGAGGCCGTCGTACACCGACCAGGCCAGTTCGCCGGCGACGGGCAGGGGGCCCGACCGGCTGCCGAAGTCGCCGAATCCGGTCGCGTGGTCGACACCGATGAGGAACGGCGGCATCGCGTCGTAGAAGTTCCCGTGGAAGTGGTCGGGGCCGACGACCACGACGGCGTCGGGCGCGAGCCGGGCCACCGCGCGGGAGAGCCGGGCCGCCTCGGCGAGGAACCGGCCGCCGGGCTGCTCGGGGCCGGCGGGCGGCAGCAGTGTGGCGAAGGGGGAGTGGGACAGGGCGACCATGCCGATGATCTCGCTCATGCCGGGTCCTTGCCGAGCAGCAGGAAGTCGCGATGCGCGCGGAGGAACTCGGGGGGCTTCTCCCACTGCGGCCAGTGGCCCGCACCCTCGATCACGTACAGGCGGGCGTCGGGCAGCCAGCTCTGGAGCAGCGCCGCCTCGTCGAGTCCGCCGGTCGGGTCGTGGTCGGTCCACAGCAGCAGGGTGGGCGCGGTGATCGCGCCGACCCAGGCGGGGTCCCAGGCGAAGTCCCTGCGTACTTCGGGGTCTTGCAGCACCAGGGTGTTCTCGATCGCGCGCAGGAAGCCGGGGCGGCTGTAGACGGCGCGGCGCAGGTTCACCAACTCGTCGGTGACCAACGACGTGTCGTGGAAGAGGAATTCGACGCGGCGGCGCACCGTCGCGTCGCTCGGGTCCCGGACGGCGGCCAGGGTGCTCTCGCGCATGCGGACCATCACCTCGGGCTTGTTGGCGATGTTCCCGGGGGTGTTGAGCACGAGCCGTTCGACACGGTCGGGGTGGTACGCGGCGGTCCACGCGGTCACCCAGCCGCCGAGCGATTCGCCGGACAGGTGAGCCGAGTCGATGCCGAGCGCGTCCATCAGGCCGACCAGGTGATCGGAGAGCACGTCGATCGTGTAGGGCCGGTCGGGCAGGTCGGACCAGCCGTGGCCGACCATGTCGTAGGCGGTGACGCGGAAGTCGGCGGCGAGCCCGGCGATGTCCCGGGCGTAGGCCTCCAAGTGCCCGCCGGTACCGTGCAGCAGGATCAGGTCGGGGCCAACTCCCGCGCGCAGCACCCGGGTACGGACGCCGGCGACGTCGACGAACCGCAACTCGTGCTCCACGTCGGACAGTTCGCCCCAGATGCCGATGTGGGCGGGCAACGGGCTCATGCCTGCTCCTCCTTGAACCGTGCGCGGGCCTCGGCGACCGTGACCAGTCCCGCGCTCTGCCGGCGCCCGACGCCCAGCAGGTTCAGCAGACGGGAGTTCTCGATGGTCAGGAACTCGACCGACTCGGTCTCCGAGTCGTTGTAGTGGCGGTGCCAGGTCCAGGGCGGGGTGTAGACGAAGTCGCCGGCGGCCCAGGGCTCGGTGTCGTCCTCGATCTCGCTGTGACCGCGCCCGCTGATGACGAAGTGCACGGTCTCGTGATGGTGGCGCTGCATGTCCGAGCTCAGGCCCGGCGGGATGGTCTGCCGGAAGAGTTCGAAGGTGGCCGTCGGCAGCAGACCGGCGATCGCCAGCACGGTCGGGTTGTGCACCTGGTCGGCCGGCAGCGGCGCGAGCTCGTCGGCGTGCACGACGACCGGCCGCGCGGCGCCGGGCCGCACGGTGTCGTGGATCGAGCCGAGGAAATCGGCCATGGTGAAGCGGGATCCCGATGCGGACATCAGATCGCCTCCGTCCTTCCGCCGTCGACCGTGAGCACGGTCCCGTTGATGTACGCCGCGTCGTCGGAGGCCAGGAACGCCACGGCGCCCGCGATCTCCGCCGGCCGCGCGGCGCGCCCGGCCGGAATCCGCGCGAGGTCCTGCGCGTCGAGCTCGTCGAAACCGCGACGCGTGGCGCGTGCCCGGTTGGCCAGGATCCGCGTACGGCGTTCAGTCGAAGTGGCGCCGGGCGCAACGCAGTTGACCGTGACGCCCTGGGCCGCGAACTCCAGGGAGAGCAGCTTGGCCGCGGCCGTGACCGCGGAGCGCAGCACCACGGACGCGGCCAGGTCCGGCTGGGGCTGGCGCACCGCGGTGGACGTCACGAACACGACCCGCCCGAAGCCGCGCTTCGCCATGCCCGGCATCGCCAGGCGGGCCAGCCGCAGCGGGCCGAGCAGCAACAGTTCGGACGCCTCCCGCCAGCGCGTGTCGTCGAGGTCGAGGATCCCACCGGGCGGTGGACCCCCGGCGTTGAGCACGAGCACGTCGAGGCCGCCGTGGCGGTGCTCGACCTCTTCCATCGCCGCCGCTGCCGAGGCGGGGTCGGCCATGTCGCTCACCAGGGCGTGCACTCCGGCCACGGTGCCGCCGAGTCGGGCAGCCGCGGCTTCGAGGGAGTCGGAGTGCCGGCCGGTGATCACCACCCGGTCGCCCGCACCCGCCAGACGCTCGGCGATCGCGTGGCCGATACCGCTGGAACCGCCGCCGACCAGTGCTGTCCGCATGATGTAGGCATCCTCCTGAATCCGCTCCTTGTCCGAGGAACGGGACGGCCTTAGCGTGACCGGCATGAGCCCCGGAGAACAAGGGACGAGTCCCACTGCGCGGGACGGCGCGACGGAGACCAAGGGCCTGGAGCGCGCGGCCGCGATCCTCGGCGCCTTCGACGCGGCGCACCGCGAACTGACCCTCTCCGCGCTCGTCGCCCGCTGCGGGCTGCCCCGGTCGACCACGCACCGCACCGCCGAGCGGATGATCCGGCTCGGCTGGCTGGACAAACCCCAGGCCCACTACCGGATCGGCAACCGGCTGTTCGAGATCGCGAGCCTGGCGCCGATCCGGCTCGAACTGCGGGAGGCCGTGCTTCCCTACCTCCAGGACCTGCACAGCGCGACCCGGATCACCGTCCAACTCGGCGTCCTGGAAGGCACGCAGATCCTGGTCGTCGAGAAGATCACCGGCCATCGCCCGATGCCGATGCTCTCCCAGGTCGGCGGGATCATCCCGGCGTACTGCTCGGCGCTGGGCCGGGCGATCCTCGCCTACAGCGACCCGGCCACCATCGAGGCGGTGCTCGACGCCGACATGCCGCCGCGCACCCCGCGCACCCTGACCGCCAAGGTAGCCGTGATCCGCGAACTGACCGCCGTACCGGCCAGGGGCTGGGCGGTCGAACGCGAGGAGGGCAACATCGGCGTGAGCTGCGTCGCCGCCCCGATCTTCGGCCCGGACGGCCGGGTCGCCGCCGCCCTGTCCGTCACCGGGCCCACCGCCCTGGTCCGCACCGACCGGGCCGGGCCGGCCGTGCGGCTCGCCGCCGCGGCGGCCTCCCGGGCCTACAGCACCCGTCGCTGAAATCGTCCCAGCCCGTGGGACCCGGTCATTGCGCACCGACCGCGTCGAACCCACGCTGGGCGCAGCGGATCAGCGCCGCGGTCGGACGGCCGCGGTGGCGACCGGAAGGAGACGACGGTGACTCTAGGCGGTGGCTACATGCTGCCCTCCCGCGACGGACACAGGATCGCGGCGATCGGGCTTGGCATCACCCTCAAGGCGGACGGCGCGGCGACACGCGACGCGTACTCGCTGTTCGAGTACACGGTCCCGCCGGAGACCGACGGACCGCCGCCGCACCTGCACACCCGCGAGGACGAGTCCTTCATCTGCCTGGCCGGACGCCTCGACGTCCACCTCGGCGGCAGGGACTTCGTCCTCGAACACGGCGACTACCTCTACCTGCCGCGCGATGTGATCCACGCGTTCCGCAACCCCTACCCGGAGGAGTCGCGCGTCATCTCCGTCGTCTCGCCCGCCGGCCTGGAGGGCTACTACCAGGCGCTCGCGGAGATGCCGCCGGGACCCAAGGACATCGGGCTGATGAAGAAGATCATGGCCGACTTCGGCATCGAGCTCCAACTGCCGCCCGAGGTCGCGTGACCATGAAGATCGGCATCATCGGCGCCGGCGTCGCGGGCCTCGTCACCGCGAAAGTGCTCACCCAGGCAGGGCACCAGACGCACGTGTTCGAGAAGACACCGGACGTGGGCGGCGTGTGGAGCCGCACGCGCCGCTACCCGGGAGTGACGACACAGAGCCCGAAGGCGCAGTACTCCTTCTCCGACTTCCCCATGCCCAAGGACTTCCCGGAGTGGCCCGACGGCGCCCAGGTCCAGTCCTACCTCGCCGACTACACCGCCCACTTCGGACTCGAACCCGCCCTGCGCCTGAGCACCGAAGTGATCTCGGCCGGGCCGGCCGACGACGGCACGTGGAACGTCGAGTACCGCGACGCCGCGGGTACGCACACCACGGAGACCTACGACCGACTCGTCGTCGCCAACGGGGTGTTCTGCGAACCCGCCGTACCGAAGTTCGACGGCCTGCCGGAGTTCACCGCGGCCGGCGGCAAGGTGTGCGCGGGCACCGAGTTCCACGACGCCGAGCAGGCCCGGGGCCGCAACGTCCTGGTCGTCGGCTACGGCAAGTCGGCCTGCGACGTGGCCGTGCCGATCAGCGCCGTCGCCGCCCGGACCGATGTGATCGCGCGCCAACTGCTGTGGAAGGTCCCGCGGAGGATCGGCGGCCGGTTGAACTTCAAGATGCTGCTGCTCACCCGGCTCGGCGAGGGACTGTTCCGCTACATCCGCCCACGCGGCCTCGAACGCTTCCTGCACGGCCCCGGCAACGGCCTGCGCCGCCGGATGATCAACTCCATCGGCACCGTGTCGATACGGCAACTCGGCCTCAAGCGGCTCGACTTGGTGCCCGAGGGGGCGATGGAGGACATCGTGCGCGGCGCCATCGGGCTCGCGACCGAGGGATTCTTCGAGGCCGTCACCGCCGGCGCCATCACCGTCCACCGGGACCGCGCCATCGAGCAGCTCCTCGTCGTGGACGGCGCCCCCTCCGCCCGCCTCTCCGACGGCACCCTGCTCCCCGCCGACCTGGTCGTCTGCGCCACCGGCTTCACCCAGGGCGTCCCGTTCCTGCCCGAGCGAGTGCGGGCCCAACTGCTCGACGAGCGCGGCAACTTCATGCTCTACCGCCAGATCCTGCCCCTCGGGATCCCGGGCCTGTACTTCAACGGCTACAACTCCTCCTTCTTCAGCCCGCTCAACGCCGAGCTCGCCGCGCTGTGGATCGCGGCCGACCTCGCCGGCGCGTTGGAGGCACCCGACACGGACACCATGAGGCACGCGGTCGTCGAGCAGCTGGCCTTCATGGACGTCGCCACCGACACCCACCACTGCCGCGGCACCAAGATCATCCCGTTCTCGATGCACAACGCCGACGAAGTACTCAGCGACCTCGACCTCAACATCAGCCCGCTCGTCCGCGCCGTCCACTGGCTCGGCCCGGTCGACCCGGCCGCGTACCGAGGGCTGACCCCGACGCTGCTCAAGCGTCTGGCGGAGACCGACTCCGGGGACCCGGACGGATCACACCTCCGTGTGGTGACCGGCCCGGGACGGGGGAGTGCGCCGGACCAGAGCCTGACGAGATCTTCGCCGCAGGGCTGAGACAAACCGACAGACCGGACCGCGCCTGCCCGAAGCTGCCGGCGTCCGCCTCGGCGCACACGCCCCACGTGTGCCGGGGCGGACCCGCTCGCGCGGATGCCGACGGATGTGAACGCCGGGGCTTGACAACGATGTCGACCGGCGGCAGTTTCCATCAGGCGTGCACGGCGACCGGCGCACCCGCTTCAGGACGGAGCTGTCCATGAGAAGAAGATCAGCGTTACGCACGACGCGCTTCCTGCGAAGACGCCTCGCGGTCATCGCCCTGGTGAGCAGCCTGGCGGCGCTTACGGTGACCGGTACCGGAGAGGCGTCGGCGAACCACCGTACGGCGTCGGTGACTTCGGGCAACGCACGCTTCCAGATCCTGTCCCCGACCCTGATCCGCACCGAGTACGCGCAGGACGGGAAGTTCACCGACGGCGCGACGTTCAACGCGATCGGCCGCACCGCGTTCGCGCCGGCCTCGTACACCTCGACTACGTCCGACGGCTGGCTGACCATCAGGACGAGTGCGCTCACCCTGCGGTACCAGGTGGGTTCCGGGCCCTTCGACGCCCAGAACCTCTCCGTGCGCCTGGCGGCCGGCGGGTCGTCCGTCGACGCCACGCCCTGGCGGCGGCTCACGTGCGGCCTCGGCACCCTGTGCGAGGCCGAGCAGCTGCCGCACAGCGGGCCGGGCATGGCCTTCGACCACTCCGGTTACACCGGCTCCGGATTCCTGGCCGGCTTCGAGGGGACGGGCGACTCCCTGTCGGCGGACGTCGACGTCGCCACCTCGGGGACGTACCGGTTCGACCTCCGCTACGCCAACTCCCTCGGCGGCGACGGGCAGAACACGACGCGCACCCTCACCCTGTCGGTGGACGGCGGCGCGAACCGATCGGTGAGCCTGCCCGTCACCGCGGACTGGAACACCTGGGGTCTGGCGGGCGGCGCGGTACAACTGGGCGCCGGCCACCACACGATCGCGCTGACGAGGACCGCAGCGGACTCCGGCGACGTCAACATCGACAGCGTCGCCCTGGTCAATGACGGCGACGCCTATCCGTCGACGTCGACGACCGCGATCACCGGCTGCGGATTCGGTGTCAACTGCGAGGCGGAGGCCGACCGCGTCTCCGGTTCGGCGATCACGGCCACCGACCACGCCGGCTACTCCGGCAGCGGCTTCCTCGCCGAACTGAACCAGGGGGCAGGCCTGTCGACCCATGTGGTCGGCGTACCGGCCGACGGCACCTACGCGTTGCAGGTCCGCTACGCCAACTCCACCGGCAGCGACGGGTTCAACCGGACCCGTACGGCGACGGTGTCCTCCGGCGGCACCGCGCAGACCCTGTCGCTGCCCGTCACCGGTAACTGGGACACCTGGAAGACCGCCTCGGTCCCGGTCGCCCTCAAGGCCGGAGCGAACGACATCTCCGTCGGCTGTCCGGACGCGGCGAGCTGCCACGTCAACCTCGACACGGTCTCCGTCACCGATGCCAACTCACCGCCCCCGCAACCGCACTTGGCGCTCGGCGGCTACCGCCGCAGCCTCGACGGCTTCAACGGCGACAACGGCGCACCGGCCACCACACCCGGTCTGCTGTACAAGGACGGCTGGTACCTGCTCGACGACACCGTCTCGGCCCTCTACGACACCGGCACCCGCCAGGTCACCCCACGCCCGTCCCACGGCGGCACGCCGTACCAGGACGGCTATGTCTTCGGCTACGGCCACGACTACCAACAGGCCCTGTCCGACCTGGCCACCCTCACCGGCCCGCCCCAGCTCCTTCCCCAATGGGCCTACGGCGTCTGGTATTCGGAGTACATCGACCGCACCGCCGCCGACTACGAGAAGAGGATCCTGCCCGCCTTCCGTGCCGAAGGCGTGCCCCTGGACGTTCTGGTGACCGACACCGACTTCAAGTCGCCCAACACCTGGAGCGGTTGGGAGATCGACACGTCCAAGTTCCCTGATCCCAAAGGGTTCTTCGACTGGTCCGCCGCCCAAGGTCTGCACAACACCCTCAACGTCCACCCGAGCATCCTCAGCGGCGACCCGCAGTTCGCCCAGGCCCAGGCGACCGCCAAGGGCAAGCTGCACAAGGGCGGTTGCGCCCCCTCGGCGAACAGTGGACCGGGGGACTGCTACACCTTCGACTGGGGCGATCCCGACCAGCTCAAGGCGTACATGGACCTGCACCAGACCATGGACCAGCAGGGCAACGACTTCTGGTGGCCCGACTGGTGCTGCGACAACTCCCAGTCCTCGCTGCCCGGCGTCACCCCCGACGCGTGGATCAACCAGCAGTACGCCACCGACGCCGACAAGACCGTCGGCCGCGGCTTCGTCGTCTCCCGCGCCTACGGCTCCCTCCAGGCGGGCGGCTACAGCGGCCAGCAGGGACTGCCGACCGGACCGTGGGCCGACAAGCGCACCACCGTCCACTTCACCGGCGACACCTCCTCCACCTGGGGCACCCTGAAGGCGGAGGTCGGCTACACCCCCGGCGAGGCGGCGGCCACCGGCCTGTCGGCGATCAGCCATGACATCGGCGGCCACAACGACACCACGAACCTGACCGGTTCGGAGACCTACACCTCCGACGGCACGACCCGCACCACGCACAAACTCCCCGACGACATGTACGCCCGCTGGGTCCAGCTCGGCACCTTCCAGCCCATCGACCGCCTGCACAGCAACCACAGCGACCGCCTGCCCTGGCAGTACGGCGCGGCGGCCCGCGCCTCGGCGGACAAGTTCCTCAACCTGCGCGAGAACCTGGTGCCCTACACCTACTCACTCGCCCAGCAGGCCAGCGCCACCGGCGTCCCCGTCACCCGCCCGACCTACCTGGAATATCCCGACGAGCCGCAGGCGTACGCCACTTCGGGCAGCGAGTACTTCTACGGCCCCGACATGCTCGTCGCCCCCGTCACCACACCCGGCACCACGGCCACGACCTCGGTGTGGTTCCCGCCCGGCAGCCGGTGGACCGACTACTTCACCGGACAGACCTACGCCGGTGGCACCACCCAGAACATCACCTCCGGCCTCGACACCATGCCGGTGTTCGTCAAGGCGGGCGCAGTCGTCCCGACCCGCACGCACAACGTCACCAGCGACGACAAGGCCCCGTTGACCAAGGTCACGCTCACCGTCGCCGCGGGCGCCTCCGGCTCCTCCTCCCTCTACGAGGACGACGGAACCACCACCGGACGCGGCCACACGGCCACCACCAGGATCCACTACCGGGAGAACGGCGCCAGGCGCACGCTGACGATCAGCCCCACCACCGGGACGTTCCACGGCCAGGTCCGCACCCGGCAGTGGACCGTCTCCCTGCTCGGCGTCACCGCCCCGGGCACCGTGCGCGTAGGAGGGGTCCAACTGTCCCCCGACACCTACCACTTCGACCGGACCACCCACACCTTGACACTCACACTGCCACCGCGCAGCCCGCACACGTCGATCACCGTGACGTGCGGCGCCCCACCAGGTCGCACATGACGGCCCTGTCACCCTTCGCCATACGCCATGTATGGTGAGGCGATGTCGCTATACGCGGTGTATAGCGACATGGCCGCTGGGGGTTCGTCGGATGAGCACGGCAGTGAACTGGGCGGGTCCCGCGGAGACTTCCCCCGCGGCCCGCCGCAAGGTGCTGAAGGCGCTCAGCGGGCTGCTGCTCGCGCTGTTCGTGTCGACCCTCAGCAGTACGGTCGTCTCCAGCGCGCTGCCGAAGATCAGCGGGGCGGTGCACGGGTCGCAGACCCAGTACACGTGGGTCGTCACCGCCACCCTTCTCACCACCACGGCGACGACACCGATCTGGGGCAAGCTCGCCGACCTGTTCAGCAAGAAGACCCTCGTGCAGGCGTCCATCGCCGTGTTCGTCCTGGGGGCCGTGGCTTCCGGGATCAGCCAGACCGCCGGGCAGCTCATCGCCTCGCGCGCCCTCCAGGGCGTCGGCGTGGGAGGTGTGCAGGCCCTCGTCCAGATATCCCTGGCGGCGATGATCCCGCCCCGCGAGCGCGGTCGCTACAGCGGCTACCTGAGCAGTGTCACCGCGACCTCGACCATCGGCGGGCCGCTGCTCGGCGGGGTCGTCGTCGACACCTCGTGGCTGGGGTGGCGGTGGTGCTTCTTCATCGGTGTGCCGATCGCCGTCGTATCCCTGTTCCTGCTCCAGCGGACGCTGAACCTGCCCGTCATCCGCCGTGAGAACTTCAGGATCGACTACCTGGGCGCGACCCTGATCGCCGCCGGGGTCAGCGTGCTGCTGGTGTGGGTGTCCTTC
Source organism: Streptomyces sp. NPDC001100 (assembly GCF_053598575.1). Taxonomy (NCBI): domain Bacteria; kingdom Bacillati; phylum Actinomycetota; class Actinomycetes; order Kitasatosporales; family Streptomycetaceae; genus Streptomyces; species Streptomyces sp. NPDC001100. The sequence continues at coordinate 61,353 of NZ_JBSFKO010000041.1, read as the reverse complement.
GTCGACAACTCCTTCGGCTGGGCCTCCTGGCAGACCGGGGCCATGGTGGGCGGCGGGCTGGTGCTGCTCGCCGTCGCGGTGTGGGTGGAGTCGCGGGCCGCGGAACCCGTCGTACCGCTCGGCATCGTGCGGCAGCGGACGACGGCTCTGGCCATCGTCGGGAGCCTGGCCGTCGGTACGGCGATGTTCGGTGCCGCCGTCTTCCTCAGTCAGTACTTCCAGCTCAGCCGAGGGCACAGTCCGACCGAGGCCGGTCTGCTGACCATTCCGATGATGGCGGGCATCCTCATCGCCTCCACCGTCGCGGGGCGGCTGATCAGCAGGACCGGCAAGATCAAGCCGTTCGTCATCACAGGCGCCGTCCTGCTCACGGTCGGCTTCGCCGGGCTCGGCACCCTCGACTCCAGGACGCCCGTCCTCCTGCTGAGCGTGGAGATGCTCTGCGTCGGGATGGGCGTCGGGATGACGCTGCAGAACCTGGTGCTCGTCGTGCAGAACACCGTGCCCCTGAAGGACATCGGCGCGGCCAGCTCCACGGTGTCCTTCTTCCGCTCGCTCGGCGGCACGATCGGTGTCTCCGTGCTCGGTGCCGTACTGGCCCGGCACGTCCAGGACCAGATCGTGCACGGTCTCGCCGACGCGGGACTGCGGAGCACCGCCACCGGATCGGACGCCGTCGCCGTGCGGGAGATCGTCCGGGTCGCCTACGGGGACGCCACCGCGCAGATCTTCCTGCTCTCCGCCGGGGCGGCCCTGCTCGCGGTGGTCGCCGCGATCCTGCTGAAGCCGGTCAGCCTGCGCAGCAGCCTCGACCTGACCGAGAAGAGCGGGGAAGCGGCGGTGGCGGCGCAGCTGGGTTGACCGGTCCCCGGCTGTCCCGCTCCGCCCACCCGGCACTGGCTAAACTGGCCGGACACAGCAAGCCGTGAGGGGGAGTGGGGATGCCGCCGCACAGCCCTTCCGTGGCCGGGGTTCCGGACGAGGGCGACGGGCTGAGCGTGCCGCCCGTCCGGCAGGCGCTGTCGGACAGTGTGTACGAGAGCGTCAAGGCGATGGTCATGGACCACGAGATCGCCCCCGGCGCACGTGTCGGCATCGACTCGCTGGCCCGCACGCTCAAGGTCTCGCCGACCCCCGTCCGGGAGGCGCTGGCCCGGCTGGAGTCCGAGGGCCTGGTCGTGAAGCGCGCGCTCTCCGGATACCGGGCCACGCAGTTGCTGACCCGCCGGGGTCTTGAGGAACTCTTCGAGATGCGGCTGCTGTTGGAACCCAGGGCGGCCGCGCTGGCCGCGGTGAACGCCACCGAGGCGCAACTCGACGGCCTGGAGCGGATCGTCGAGGAACTGCAGGCCCACCCGAGCCCCAAGGGCCGGTACGCCTCCTACCGCGACTTCGCCGCTCTCGACCAGCGTTTCCACGAGGCGATCGGACAGGCCACCCACCGGCCGCTGCTCGCGGACGCGGTGGAACGGCTCCACGCTCATCTGCACATCTTCCGGCTCAGCAAGGTGGTCGGCGCCGAGGGCCCGACCGTCGCGGAGCACGAACGGATCGTCCGCGCCATCCTGCGCCGCAATTCCGAACGGGCGGCCGAGGCGATGACGGAGCACCTCACCCGGAGCCTGGAGCGACAGCTCGACGACGGCGCGGAGCCCGTCGCCTGAACGGCCCCTGCCGACCGCGAGGTCCATGTGGCCGATGGACAGGGCGACCATCTGGGCCAGCGCGACCACGGTCAGGGTGGCGACGTCCCGCAACAGCGGGAAGAGGACCAGCCGTTGGTCGAGGAACGCCGGGCGCAGCGCGCCGAACAGGGCGCTGAGCGAGATGACCAGGAGCAGCAGGCCGAGCCGCTGGTTGACCCAGAACGGCAGGCGTCGTGGTGCCGTCCGCTCCTCCGGGACGGTGTCCGGCGGGCCGACGGCGGTCGTCATGCCACCCTCCGGTCGTCCAGCGCGTCCGGATCCCAGTCGATGCCGATGCCCGGTACGTCCGGGGCCACCGCCATGCCGTCACGGATGGTCAGTTCGGTGCGGGTCACCGCCCTCAACTGCGGTATGTACTCGACGTATTGGCCGTTGGGGACCGCGGCGGCGAGGCTGACGTGCAGCTCCATCAGGAAGTGCGGGCAGACCATGACGTTGTGGCTCTCCGCCAGGTGCGCGACCTTCAGCCACGGCGTGATGCCCCCGATCCGGGCCGCGTCGACCTGGACGACGGAGGCGGCGCCGGACTCCAGATACGAGCGGAACTGCGTCGGCGAGTACATGGACTCGCCGACGGCGACGGGGATGCGGGTCGCCGCCGCGAGCCGGGCGTGCCCGCTGATGTCGTCCGCGGGCAGCGGCTCCTCCAGCCAGTACGGGTCGTACGGTTCCAGCGCCGCCGCGAGCCGCAGCACCGAGGATCCCGTCTGCGACTGGTTGGCGTCGGTCATGATGTGCAGCGAGGGGCCGACGGCCTCGCGCACGGCACGCAGCCGTTCCGCGTCCTCGTCGGGATGCGGCTTGCCCACCTTGATCTTGACGCCCGCCCAGCCCGACTCCTGGGCGCGCAGGGCGCCTTTGACCAGTTCCTCGGTGCTCAGATGGAGCCAGCCGCCCTCGGTGTCGTAGACCGGCACCTCCTGGCGGTGGCCGCCGGCCAGTCGCCACAGGGGCTCGGCGGTCCGCCTGGAGCGCAGGTCCCACAGGGCGGTGTCCACGGCGGCGAGGGCGAGCGAGGTGATGGCTCCGGTGGTGGTCGCCCGGGTCAGCGCGAACAGGCGCTGCCACAGTGCCTCGATGTTGCGGGCGTCCTGCCCGACGAGGGCGGGCAGCAGGTGGTCGCGCAGCAGTGCCAGCACGGAGGTGCCGCCGGTGCCGATGGTGTAGGAGTAGCCGGTTCCCGTGCCGCCGTCCCAGGTCTGCAGGTCGACCAGGATCGTCTCCTGTTTGACGAACGACTGCACGGCGTCGGTGCGGTCCTGTTCGACGGCGATGTCGACCAGCCTGGCGGTCGCGGTCGTGATGATGGTCATCCGGCGGTTCCGATTTCTGTCGTGGGGATCAGGTGGCGGTCAGGCGCAGTTGAGGATCCTGTCGGCGAACTGCTGCTTCAGCTGGGCCGTCTTCGCCCGCCGCGCGGTGTCGTAGGCCGAGGCGTTCGCCCTGTCGACGACGAACGAACCGGAGTCCACCCGTACGCCGGGATCGCGCACGGAGCACTGCTTCGTCTGCAGGAGCTTCACCTTGCCGCCCGTCTCCCGCACGGCCCGGGCGCCGCCCTTGATCCTCAACTGGGTATCGGCGTCAACGTTGTTGCCGGTCAGGTGGACCAGGACGCCGTGGCCGCCCATGGCCGCGATCGCCGCCTTCGCGGCTTTGCAGGCGGCGAGTCGGACGTCCGTGGCGAGACAGAAGTCGGCCTCGTCCTTGTCGCCGGCGGGACAGGAACCGAGCGAAGCCACCGGGAATCCCTGCGACTTGAGGTCCGCGAAGGTCGCGTTGATGTCGGTGGGGGAGACGCCGAACACCCCGAACGCGTTGTAGCCGCGCGCCGCCAGCGTGGACAGCAGGTTGTTCTGCTTCTGCTGGTCCCATTCGGCCGTCTCGTCGAAGGCCACGGCGCCGAGGCCGTAGGTCTTCCTCGCGGCGGCGCCCGCTGTCTTCCAGGGCTGGAAGTAGGGGTGCGCGCCGCCCGGCACGAGGGCGACCTTGGTCCCGGAGCCGTCCACGAGGTCGGCGCCGCCGCCCGCCCGCGCGGCCGACGAGGCCGAACCGCCGTACCGGTCAACCGAGTTGCGGTAGGTGCAGGCCGTCGTCCCGGCGCCGAGCAGCGCGACGGCGACAACTCCGGGCAGGACGGATCTGGTGGGGAAACGCATGCCCGACCCTCGGCAAATCAAATAGGAAATGGATGCCGCGATCGTGGGGCAGGAACCCTTGTGCGTCAAGGCTTGCGGCAACAAGAGGCGGCAGCAGGGGTATCTCTGGTGTTTCAAACGCCAGGTGGCCCAGAAAATCGTATAGGAAAGTAAACGCCTGGGCGCGGCGAGTTGACAGCCAAGAGCGCCTAGGATGACTGACCGTAGCGTTCGTCCCCACACAACGTCGCGTGCACCGCAGGGAGTTCGACCATGGGTTCCGACGAGGTCTTAACCACACCGCCCGACAGCGCGCTCCTGGACGGGGGTTCGGCCGGCCCCGTGGTGCCGCGTCTGGTCCTCGGCGCGCGGCTGCGCGAACTGCGAGAGGCGCGGCACATCTCCCGCACGGCGGCAGGCGAGGTCATCCGCGCCTCCCGGTCCAAGATCAGCCGGCTGGAGGCGGGGCGGCACGGATTCAAACTGCGCGACGTGGCCGACCTGCTCACGCTCTACGGCGTCCGGGAGGAGGGCGAGCGCGCCACCCTGCTGACCCTGGCCGAAGAGGCCAACACCCCTGCCTGGTGGCAGTACTTCAACGATGTGGTGCCGACCTGGACGCAGGCCTACCTCGGGGCCGAGCAGGCGGCGAGCCTCATCCGCTGCTTTGAGGTCCAGCGCGTGCCCCAGTTGCTCCAGACCCCGGACTACGCGCGCGCCTCCCTGCGGCTCGCCCACTCGGACGCTCGCGGGGCGGAGCTCGACCGGCGGGTCATGCTGCGGATGACCCGCCAGCGGATCCTGCGCAGGCGGCCGGCGGCGCAGCTCTGGGCCGTGATCGACGAGGCGGCGCTGCGCCGCCCGGTGGGCGGCATCCGTACGATGCGCGCCCAGTTGAGGCATCTCATCGAGATCTGCCGGCTGCCTCAGGTCACCGTCCAGATCATGCCGTTCGTCGCCGGCGGCCACGCCGGGGAAGCCGGTCCGGTGACGATCCTGCGGCTGCCCGGCGGCCGGCTGCCCGACATGGTCTACCTCGAACAGCGCGTCACCGCCCTCTATCCCGACCGGCCCAGCGAGATCGAGTGCTACTGGGACGTCATGAACCGCCTGGTGGTCGAGGCGGAATCGCCGGAGGAGACTCCGACGATCCTGCATCGCATCCTTCAGGAGACCTGAGCCGGGACGTGGACCGGGCGGGTCGGGCGGGCCGAGGTCAGCGTTTGAGGGCGACGCCGCCGTACTGGTGCACCTCCGCGGGCAGGCCCCAGGCGCTTTCGTCGGGCCGCCAGCGCGAGCACGAGGCCACGCCCGGCTCCAGCAGTTCCAGACCCTCGAAGAAGCCCGCGATCTGCTCGGGGCTGCGGAGGATGTACGGGATCGAACCGCCCTCGTTGTACTGCCGGATGGCGTCGACGTACGCCTCGCTCGTGTTCGTGCTGTCGTACTGCACGAAATAGCTGCCGGCGGGCAGGGCGTCCACCAGTCGCCGCACGATCGACCGGGCCTCGTCGTAGTCCTCGATGTGCCCCAGGATGCCCATCAGCATGAGCGCGACGGGCTGGTCGAAGTCCAGGGTCTTCGCCGCCTCCCGCACGATGGTGTCCGGGTCGCGGAGGTCGGCGTCGACGTAGTTGGTGACGCCTTCCGGGGTGCTGGTGAGCAGGGCGCGGGCGTGGGCCAGCACCAGCGGGTCGTTGTCGACGTAGACGATGCGGCTCTCGGGGGCCACCCGCTGGGCGATCTCATGGGTGTTGTCCACGTTGGGCAGCCCGGTGCCGACGTCCAGGAACTGTCGGATGCCCTCATCGGCGGCCAGATGGCGCACGGCGCGGGCGAGGAAGTAGCGGGCGGCGCGGGCCCCGGTCTCGATCCCGGGGAAGATCTCGCGGAAGGCGTCACCGGCTACGCGGTCCACTTCGTAGTTGTCCTTGCCCCCTAACCAGTAGTTCCAGATCCGGGCCGACTGCGGCACCGTCGTATCGAACTTGGAGAGCGCTTCCTGCTCGGAGCTGGCTGCCTCGTCCGTCATGGTCACTCCTGTGTGTACGTGGTGAGAGCCACCGTGGTCGCGACCACCGTGGTGAGAGCCACGAAACCGTCGAACACCGGTCGTGGAGGCCCACGTTATTCCCCCACGCCTCGGCTCATGCGCCCCGCCGGTCCCAACCGCCTTTGTTCGGCCGCCCGTTGGCTTGTTTGCCACCCCGGGTGAACGGGAGTCAACGTTCTGCCGCGTGCCGGGTGAGGAATCCGATGAGCGCGGCCGTGGCGGCGAGGACGGCGACGCTGGTGAGGGCGGCGGGCAGCGAGTACCAGTCCGCCATGAAGCCGATGGCGGGCGGGCCCAGGAGCATGCCGCCGTAGCCGAGGGTGGAGGCGATGGCGACTCCGTCGGGACCGGCGAGGGTGCCGGCGCGTTCGACGGCGACCGGGAAGAGGTTGGCCAGGCCGAGCCCGGTGATCACGAAGCCGAGGACGGCCGCCCACAGGGTGGGCGCGAGCGCACCGAGCAGCATGCCCACGGCGGCGGTCGTGCCGCCGGCCACGAGGGTGCGGGTCCGGCCGAGACGTTCGAGCAGCCGGGTGCCGCTGAGCCGGCCGGCGGTCATGGCCAGCGCGAAGCAGGAGTAGCCGATGGCGGCGGCACCGGCCGTGGCATCCAGGTCCTGTTGCAGATGCAGGGCGCTCCAGTCGGCGAGGGCCCCTTCACCGAAGGCCGTGCAGAGGGCGATCAGGCCGAAGGTGACGACGAGGCCGCGGGTGCGGGTGGTGAGGCGGCGGGGCGCGGCCTCCTCCTGCGGTGGGTCCTCGTGCGGTGCCGGGGGCTGGAGGCGGAGCAGGGGGCGGCCGATCAGGGCGGTGACGACGAGGCCGAGCACTGTGAGGCCGAACAGGTGCTGTGTGGGGGTCAGGCTTCCGGCGGCCAGCCCGCCGAGGCCGGCGCCGACCATGCCGCCGAGGCTGAACGCGGCGTGGAAGCTGGGCATGATCGGCCGCCGCATGGCCCGGACCAGCTCGACCGCCGCGCTGTTGAACGCGACGTTGATCCCTCCGTAGGCCGCGCCGAAGACCAGCAGGACGAGGCCGAGGGTGAGTGCGGAGTGGGTGAGCGGGGGGAGGGAGACGCTGAGGGACAGCAGCACGGCGCAGGCGACGGTGACTTGGTGGTTGCCGTAGCGGTGGCAGAGGCGGCCGGTGAGCATCATGGTGACGACGGCGCCGGCGGAGACGCCGAGGAGCGCGAGGCCGAGGGTGCCGGCGGAGGCGCCGGTCTGGTGCTTGATGGCGGGGATGCGGACGACCCAGCCGGCGAAGATGAAGCCGTCGAGGGCGAAGAAGGCGGTGAGGACGGCTCGGAGCCGGGTGAGGTCGGTGGGGGTGCCCGGCACGGCGTTGTGCGTTCGGGGTTTGTTTATTTGCGGCACAAAGTCAGGTTAGGTGGGTGCTGTTGCCGGGGCAAGGGAGTTGGGGCGCGTTGAGGGATCGGCCCGGTAGGCGGTGGCGTTACGCGCGGTGGCCGTTGGACGAAGTCCGTAGGTGGGCGGCGGTGGCGCGTTCCTGTGACCTCGGCCATCAGTTCACCCACGTCCGGGCGTCGTTCCGGACGCCACCGCCCTGGACGACAGCGGCATTGCTTCAGTCCCGAGGCCGAGGCGCTGTTCTGTGGGGGCGTCGAACCGTATGTCGACGAGATCACCGACACCGATCTCGCGGCGGCGCTCGCACTCTCGTCGACGCTCCCTCAGCTCTCCTCGCGGAAGTGGTGGCTCCGCCCGGGCAGAGGGGGGAACGGGGCCATGCGAGACGACAAGGACCCAACGAGTCCCCGGGGTGGTGACTGACCGTCTTCGTCGGCCTGGTCCATCTCCGGCCGGACAGGGCCAGGTGACGGCGTCCTGGGCGGCGCAGGCCCACCACGAGCGTGTGCCGTGACGATCAGAGAGAGGGCGGGAGCCGGCGGGTCAGGTGCCGCGGACAGCGCACTACCGCGCGCGGTTCGCCGCGGGTGACGTTCCGGAGACACTCGAACGCCGTGTCACCCGGGTCGGATGCGGCGACCGAGCCGCCGGGTCGGACATCGCGGCGGGCGGGGCAGGTGCATCACTCCGTGCTGCGCAGCGCGAGCCAGGTCTCGTGGCCCACGACGCCGTCGGCGTCCAGCAGCTTGTCGCTCTGGAAGCTCCGCACCGCGGACTCGGTTCCGGCACCGAAGTCGCCGTCCACGCCTGTGCTCCCGACGCCGTAGCCGCGCTTCGTCAGCATGCACTGCACCTGCAGTACACGCTTGCCGCTGTCTCCCAGGCGCGTGCGTCCGTTGCCGTTGTAGTACGTGCAGTCCGAGATCCAGGCCGGGGTCGCGGGCTCGGTGGTGGGCGGACTGCTCGGAGACGACGAGGGAGTAGTGGCGGCCGAGGCGCTGGGATCGGCATCGGGAGCGGAGGGAGTGCCGTGCACCCCCGGTGCGGCGGAGCCGGAATCCCCGGGGTTCGCGGACGCGCCGTTCGGGTTCGCGGCGCCGTCGACGCTCTTGCCGGATGCGGCCCCCACGTCCGAGGCCCCGGGTATGGGTGACAAGACGGTGCCGCCGGCCACGGTGCGGCCGGTTGGCGAAGCGGACCCCGGGGCGGAAGTGGCGGGCGGGGGGTCATGGCGACTGAGCACGAAGCCCCCTGCGGCCACCGCGCAGACGGCGATGCCCACGGCCATGGCCCGTACCGACTTCCTCCGTGCCCAGGTGCGGACCTTGCCCTCCTGGGGACGTGCCGATGGTGTCCCGGAGGCGGCGTCGGCGGCCACCACCGGTGGTTCGGGAACGGGCGGACCAGGTCGGCCGCCCTGCCCGGCCGGTGCCGACGGCATGGCCATCGGCCGTTCGTCCGGAGACCCTAAGCGGGCTTGCGATGCGACAGGGAGGCGGTACAGCACCTCGTACGCCCGCTGCCGGGCCAGCAGTTGGCCGGCGAGCGGCTCGGGCCACACGGTCGTTTCGGTGCGTTCACCGGCGGCAATGATCAAGTCCTGCCCTGTGGGCCGCCGTTCGGGCTCTTTGGCCAGGCAGGCGGTCAGCAGCGAGCCGAGTGCCGCGTCCGCAGCCGAGATCTCGGCGATCAGCTCGGGATCCGGCTCCTCGAACGCCACCCGGTGCATCACGTCGACTCCGGTACCGTCGCCGAACGGGGCATGCCCCGCCGCCGCATACACCAGGGTCCCGGCGAGTGAGAACACGTCCGACGCCGTGTCGGATCTGCCGGTCCTCAAGTGTTCCGGCGACATGTAGGCCGGAGTTCCCACCCGGACACCCGTGCCGGTGATCGTGCTGGCGTCCACGGCCTTCGAAATGCCGAAGTCGATCACATGCGCGCCCCCGACGGACAACAGCACGTTGGACGGCTTCAGATCCCGGTGCACGATCCCCGTGACCGCGAGGTCTGCCAGCGCCTGCCCCAGCTCCGCCACCAGACGCCAGACCGCGGCCGTCTCCAGGGCGCCGTGCTCACGTACGGCATGCGCGAGATCGAGCCCCGGGAGGTACTCGGTGGCCATCCACAGCAACTCGTCCTGGAAGCCCGTGCCGCACAGTCTCGGTGTGTGCGACGTGCCGACCCGTTCGTGCACCGACGCTTCACGCTCGAACCGGCGCCGGAAGCCAGGATCGTCCGCGTACTCCGGCCTGATCACTTTCACTGCGGCCAGACCGGGACCGCCGTCCGCCGGACGTGCGAGATAGACCCGCCCCATACCGCCGCTACCGAGCAGTGCCAGTGGCACATAGGGGCCGATGTGGTCCGGGTCGCCGAGGCGTAGGGGTGAGGCACCGGTCTGCCGCAGTGCGGCGGCCTCGTTCGTTGCCAAGTCCGGTGACATCGGCCGCTGTTCTGACAAGGAACCCCCGAAGTGATGTGCGCCGTACGTCAGTTCGGCCTCAAGGAATCACGAGGCTAGCCGAGCGGTGGCGTACGTTCAGGGTTTCCCGCACTTCCGTTCCCCCAGTGGCCTGTTCAGGACGCCTCGATCACGCCTCCCCGGGAAGGAGGCCTCTTTGCCGGTGCCGTGAGGCGGTCGCGGACGGTGACGGGAAGCCGCTGTGTGGCTTTGCGGCCCGGGAGGTGGATCACGCCCGAGAGACGAACCTGGACGTACGCACGTCGTAGGTCATTCCGGGCTTCGCTGTCTTCGGCCGCCGAACGCCGGGCTCCGCGGCCGAAGACGGCGTTCGCCGCGCCGCTGCGCGACCGACGCCCGATACTTCATGCGGTATGTCTGTGTGGACGCGTTGCGCCGCCGTACCGATGGCCGGGGTGGCACGGTGCACGGTGACGACGCGACGACGCGACGGTGCGCGGTGAGAAGCCGGCAAAGCCTTTGTGTCTGCTGCCCGAGGCGAACGGGCTCCAGCGGCAGGAGCCGTCGGCGACGGGTGCGTGACGGCGGGCCGAGGGCGGGCGTGATCCGGACCCTCGGGCCGTCAGGGAAGCAGATTCATTGGGAAGGGAAGCGGATTCACTGGGAGAGGAGCTCCGCCAGGTGGGCCTGCCCGCCCCCGAGTCCGAGTTCCTCGACGAACCGCGCGATGTGCTCCTCGTCGCGTCGGTAGTGGGTCCACTTCCCTACGCGGGTGGAGCGCACCCGGCCCGCGCGTTCGAGCACGGCCATATAGGCGGAGACGGTGGACTGCGCGAGTCCGGTCTTGGCCTGGATATGACTGACACACACGCCGACCGTGCGCGGATCGGTGACGGTCGGGTCCACCGGGAAGTGCTCTTCCGGTGCGCGCAGCCACTGGAGCACTTGCAGCCGCACGGGGTTGGCGAGCGCCTTTGAGGGGTTCGAGCAGCGGCGCGAGGTCGCCTGTGCCGGGCGTGTCGTGTGTCTTCATGGGCCTTCCGGTGCTGACGCGGAGCCGAGCGCGGCACGGGCCTCGGCCAGTACCCGGTCGCCTACGACCCGGACGCCGCCGCCCGGATCCGGCACGCGTTCGACCTCCTCACCGAGAAGGGAGTCGTCGACGCCTACACCCGCTTCTCGCGGCTCATGGCCCACTTCGTGCTGGACGTCGCCGATCCCGGCCGGGGCGCGCGCCGTTCGGACCCGGAAGCCGGTCTCCGCCCGATCATGGACGCGGTCCGGGCCGAGGAGAACCCGTACTTCCGGGTCATGGCCGGCTGCATCCTGATGGACGCCGTCGCCGAACTCGGCCTGGAACGTGCCCTGTTGGTTTCAACGCGGAGACCGACTTCCCGGCGGAGATCCTGGCCGTCGCGGACACCATCGAGCCCGACCGGATCAAGGACGAGAACGCCGGACGCCACGGCCACTACGAGAAGCTGTCCGCCTACTCCGCGGTCTTTCTCGCGATCGGCCAACTCGGCCTGAAGGAACGGCTGGTGACCGGTCGGTGCCACTACGTCCGCGAGGCGCTGCAACTCCTGGAGAAGATCCCGGCACCGTTCTTCCGCGGGCGCGGCGGCTCCGTGCTGCTGTCGGTGATCTCGCTGCTGGGATACGAGCGGTTCGTCTTCGACGACGGCCGCGACCACATCAAGGACATCCTGACCCACCTCGACCGCGCCGACGGGCTGAACCTGCCGCCGGCGTTCCCGCAGCCCATGTCGGAGAGCTTCGTGCGGATCTATCCGCTGCTCACCATGCTCAACACCATCGCCATGAGCGGCCGGGCGGACGAGTACCTCACCCACCGGCGGGACCGGCCGGCGGAGGCCAGGGACCTGTTCGGCCGCATCACCCCCGTCGAGCGCACGCACATGGGCCTGTACTACCTCATCGCCCTGCACAACCTCGGCCGCCTGGACGAGCAGGTGCCGGACCCGGACGCCTTCGTCGAGGGCACCGTGGGCCGGTGGGTGCACATCTATCCCGGAGCGAACTACTTCCTCAACGGGATCGCGTACGCGTACGTCATCCAGACCGCCATGGTCACCGGCCGTATGGACCTGATCAGCGGCAAGACGCTGGAGCGGCTGGTGGACGGTTTCCCCGACCTGAACCGCACCGACGACGACCGGATCAACCGCCCCTATCCGTTCGCCTGCACGCTGAACGTGCTGGGCGAAGTGGGGGCCGCGCACCTGCTGTTCGAGCCGAGGGAGGCCTGTGCCGGAGCCACACCCATCGCCTGGGTCGTCGACCAGCTCTCCACCGGAGGACACGAGGAGCACCGCCTCTACATGGTCAACCACGCCCTCGTCGGCTACGCCCTCCGCCAGCGCGGACCGGGGAGGGCCGAGACGCCCCTGTTCCGGGACTTCGCGTTCGGAAACCGCCGGCGTGCGGCGCCGGCGAAGGTGCCGTAGGCGCATCGCCCCCCCCCGGAGGCGAGGGCGGTGCAGGTCGCGGTAGTCGGTCCCGGCGAAGTCCGTGCGGCCCGTCGAGCCGGCCGTCGTCGCGGCGCGGCCGGTCGGCGGAGTCGTCGAGAAGTCGGACTGTCCTCGACGACGGTCCGGGTGTCGAGCACAGCCGCTGTCCTTCCCCCTGCGGCCAGGTCTTCCGCACCCAGCCGCAGATCGCCTCCTCGGCGGGAACCGGCGGCCGCTACTTCAGGCCGATCGCGGCGCAGGCCGTCGCGTACTTCGGGGTGCAGATGTCCTTGACGGTGTAGATGTCGTCCGCGATCACCGTGTCCTTGATGTTGTCCTTGGTGAGGGAGACGACCGGTACCAGCATCGCGGGGATCTTCTTCTCGGTGGGACTGTCGACGGTGTCCCGGGTCAGCGCGTCGAACTGGATGTCGCGGCCCTGGACCTTGTACACCGCGATCTGTGCGGCGCGGGTGGCCTCGTCCGGGAACGGCTTGTACGCGGTCATGTACTGCTCGCCCGAGACGATCCGCTGTACCGCGTCGAGGTTCGCGTCCTGGCCGGTCACCGGCGGGATCTTCGTGGCACCGGCGTCCTTGAGGGCCTGGATGACGGCGCCCGCCAGGCCGTCGTTGGCCGCGTAGACGGCGGCGATGTTGTCGAGGCCGACCGCCTGGATCGCCTTCTTCATGTTCGCCTCGGCGACCTTCGGCGACCACTTGGCCGTGTCGTACTCCTTGGCTATCCGGACCCTGTCCTTCAGTTCGCCGAGGGCACCCTCCTTGAACTTGGCGTAGTTCGTGTCCGCGGGGTCGCCGTTCATCATGACGATCCTGCTCGTTGCCGCCTTGCTGCCGAGCGCGTCGATGATCGCGCGGGCCTGGATCTCGCCGACGAGTTCGTTGTCGTGCGAGACGTACGCGGTGATCGGGCCCTGGGCGAGCCGGTCGTAGGCGATGACGGGGATGCCCGCGTTCTTGGCCTTCTGCACGTCGGGGGCGATCGCCCTGGCGTCCAGCGCGTCCACCAGGATGACGTCGACCTTCTGGGCCACCATCTGCTGGAACTGCCGGCTCTGCTTGTCCTGGCTGGCCTCGGCGTTGGCGTAGACGACCTTGCCCTTGCCGTGGGTGAGGGCGGCGACCTCCTTCTCGATGACCGGGTGGTCGAAGCTCTCGAAGCGTGCGGTGTCCTTGTCGGGCAGGAGCAGGCCCACCGTGATGTCGTCGCCCTTCCTGGGGGAGGCGGAGCTGTCGCTTCCGCCGACTCCGTCGATGACGCCGCACGCGGTGAGCGCCAGCGCGGACGCGGAGGCGGTCAGGGCTGTCGCGAGATGGCGCGTGGGGATTCGACGAAGGGCAGGAACGTTCACGTAGGGGGCCTTTCGAGTGTGGGGGGAGCGGTGGTGGCTTTCGGTGGTCATTGGTGTCCGTGCGGGGTGGAGGAGCGGCTGCCGGGCAGGGGGTGCGGCCCGTGCGCCTGCGGGGGCAGGGAGGCGTCGACACGGCCTCCGCGGCCGGGAGGGGCTCCTTCGCCTGTGTGATTCCTGTCTCCGGCCGCTACCGTCGCACTTCCTTGGTGGGGACGTGGTGGTGATCACGGAGAGAGGTTGTGGCGGCTTCGGTGACCCGGTTTGATTCGACCGTGCACGAGAGCGCCGGACTCCGACCGCGAACGTCCCGCGCGCCGACTTCTAACAGAATTATCATCGAAATTGTTAACAATCCTGGCCCCCTGGCCGACAGTCTGGGACGCGACCGAGCCGCACGCCGCCCAACCCGCCCGCGCTGTCGCCGAGGCGCTGGGCGCGTACGGCTGTGACCACGCAACCAGCTGTACAAGGAGGTCCACGGGTGGACGTCAATCGCAGAACTGTGATCCGGAGCGCCACGGGCGTCGCGGCCATGACCGCGTTCGGAGTCGCCGAGGGCACGGCGGGCACGGCCTTCGCCGCCACCTCGTCGTCGGGCAGTTCGTCGAGCAGTTCGACGGGCACGTCCTCGGCGTACTCGCTGGAGTTCGATTCCACCGCCTGGTCGTACGACGCGACGAACGACGTGTACTACCAGCTCGGGAAGGTGTACGTCGCCAACCCGGCCGCGGCGGACTACGAGAACCTGTCGATCTATGTGCCGGGCGCCTATCTGACGGCCACCGCGAACAGCGACGGCACCACGTACACCGCGAAGCTCAACCGGAAGGGCACCGTCGGCCAGTACTCGGGAGGCACGGCGCCGATCGTGATCCCGGTCAACACCCCCGGCTACGCCCAGCAGGCGCCCGCCACGTCCTACAGCTACAGCAGCGTGTCGCAGTACCTCGCGGCCGGGCTCGTCTACGTCTGGCCGGGCCTGCGCGGCCGGGACAGTTCGACCAGCACCCGCTCCGACGCGGCCCCCTGGGGCGTGACCGACCTGAAGGCCGCGATCCGGTTCCTCCGCTACAACGAGAGCGTCCTGCCCGGCAGTACGGACGACATCGTCCTGTTCGGCATGAGCGGCGGCGGCGCCCAGGACACCGTGGCGGGCACGTCCGGCGACAGCCCCCTCTACCACCCGTACCTGCGCACGATCGGCGCGGCGATGGAGGACGCCCAGGGCCGCCCCCTCAGCGACGCGGTCGCGGGCGTCATGGCCTGGTGCCCGATCACCAACCTGGCGGAGGCCAACCTGTCCTACGAGTGGAACATGGGCCAGTTCGCCTCGACCGGCACCCGCGCGTCCACCACATGGACCAGCGCCTACTCGGCCGACCTCGCGAAGGCCTGGCCCAAGTACCTCAACCGCCTCGGGCTGCGCGACGAGCACGGCGGGCGCCTGGAGCTGACCGAGTCCGCCGGCGGCACGTACCTGGCCGGCAGCTACTACGACCACCTGATCGAGGTGATCACCACCTCGCTGAACAACTTCCTGTCGGACAACACCTTCCCGTACACCATCACGACCCAGGGCGGGCCGCCCGGCTCGGGCCAGACGGGGACCTCGACCACGTACGAGACGGTCGCCGACTACATCGCCTACCTCAACACCAGCAGCACATGGGTCACTTACGACGCCACGACCAACACCGCGACGGTGTCCGGCCTCGAAGGCTTCGTCAACAGCCAGAAGAACGCGAACAAGCCGGTCGGCGCCTTCGACGGGGTCTCCCGCGGGCAGGGCGAGAACAGCGTCTTCGCGATGGGGCTGGGTGCCCCGTCCCACTTCGCGCCGCTCACGCGTGACGTCGTCAAGGCGAACGAGACGACGTACGCCACGTACTCCGACTGGGACACCGCCTACGGATCCGCCGCGTACGACAGCGACTTCGCGAAGAAGGACAGCGTCGGCAAGGACATGGCCTGGCGGGCCGACGCCTACAACCCGCTGTACTTCCTCTCGCCCGCCTTCGCCGGCTACCGGCGGTCGAAGGTGGCGCGGCACTGGCGCATCCGCACCGGCATCATGCAGGGCGACACGGGCAACACCACCGAGATCAACCTCCAGTTGGCTCTGAAGAACTACGGCATCCGCGACGTCGACTTCGCCACGGTGTGGGCCATGGCGCACACCATGGCCGAGCGCACCGGTGACGCGACGACGAACTTCATCAGCTGGGTGGAGTCAATCGTCAAGAAGTGACGATCAGTTCGGACACTCCGGGTGCCTGACCGGCGAGCGTCGGTCAGGCACCCGGCCGTGTGTTGTGGGCCGCGAATGTCAGTCGGGCGTGTGCCACAGCCCGGCCAGGACCACGTCCGTGACCCTTTCCGCCTCGGCGCGGGTGAAGGGACGCAGGCCGCGGCCGACGCACAGGTGCACCGGGCCGGTCGGCAGCTCCGCGAGGAAGCAGCCGTCGACCGGCGGCAGTTCATCGCGTGCCACGGCACCCGCCACCGGGTGGTCGACCAGGTCGTGGCGCAGGTCCCCGGGATCTTCCGGCTCGACCATGCCCGAGTTCTGGAACAGCGCCGCGTTCACCAGCCCGTCGCGGCAGCGTCACGGACGGACGCGAACTCGTCCGTCCTGCCCTCCACGCGGGCGGCGATCGGCACGCGTACCGTGCTGCTCCGGGCCGTCGCCACCTGATCGCGGCACCGGACCGAGACCGGGGCCGGGGCCACCGATGAGTTTTGCGGACCGGGCCGGTCTACCAGGACGTACATCATCGAGCCACTGACCGGAGACCCATCATGACCACTCCCGCACACCCCGGCCGCATGCTGTTCCTGAACATCCCCGTGGTGGACCTGGAGCGCAGCAAGGCGTTCTTCGCCAAGCTCGGGTTCACCTTCAACCCGAAGTTCACCGACGAGACCGCCACCTGCATGCTGGTCGGTGAGCAGGCCTTCGTCATGCTGCTCACCCGCGAGAAGTTCGCGGAGTTCGCGAAACTGCCGCTGGCCGACCCCACCACGCACACGCTGGCGCTCTACTGCTTCAGCGTGTCCTCGCGCGAGGAGGTCGACGCGGTCAGCGCCGCCGCACTCGCGGCGGGCGGCACCGAGGTGGACGGTGCCGAGGACTACGGCTTCATGTACTCACGCAGCTTCTACGACCTCGACGGCCACGGCTGGCAGGTCATGTGGATGGACCCGGCGGCGGCGGAGCAGGGCCCCGAGGAGTTCGCGGCCGCCGCGCAGGACACCGAGGCCCGGGCCTGACCCGAGAAGTGAGAACCCTCTTTCGGAGTCCGGTGGTCCGCGCATGTCGAGAACGGGCCACCGACTCCGTCCCAGGGACGGCAGCGGTCGCCACCGGCCGCACGAGAAAGAGGGAGAGACCAGCATGGCGATTCAGCGGATGGACAACGTCGGCATCGTCGTCGAGGACATGGACGCCGCCGTCGCGTTCTTCGTGGAACTCGGAATGGAGCTGGAGGGCAGGGGAGAGGTCCAGGGCCTCTTCGCCGACCAGTGCACCGGACTCGACGGCGTCCACTGCGAGATCGCGATGGTCCGGACCCCGGACGGGCACAGCAAGCTTGAACTGGCGAAGTACCGAAGCCCCGCGGCGATCAGCGACGGGCCACGCAACCGGCCGCACAACATCCTGGGCACCCACCGCGTCATGTTCGCCGTCGACGACATCAAGGACACCGTCGCCCGCCTGCGCCCGCACGGCGCCGAACTCCTCGGCGAGATCGCCCGGTTCGAGGACATCTATCTCCTCTGCTACGTCCGCGGACCGGAGGGCATCATCGTCGGACTGGCCGAGCAACTGGGCTGAGAAGAAGGCGCACGATGAACCGGCGCGGTGTCCGGGAATGGTCGGGAACCCGCCCCGCGTTGCCACGACCATGACGACGAACGCGCCGCGCCCCGAGGTATTGCGCTACACCGCCTTCTCCAGCGATCCGTCCGGCGGGAACCCCGCCGGTGTCGTTCTGGACGCCACCGACCTGGCCGACAGCGACATGCTGGCCATCGCCGCCGAGCTCGGATACTCGGAGTCCGCGTTCCTGACCGCGCCCCCGGAGGGCCTCGCCGGTCCGGACGGACGGGCGTACCGCATCCGGTACTTCAGCCCCAAGGCCGAGGTGCCGTTCTGCGGGCACGCCACCGTCGCGACCGCCGTCGCGCTGGCCGAACGGACGGGCACGGGGGAACTGCTGTTCGCGACGCGCGCGGGCGCCGTACCGGTGGAGGTGACCGAGGAGAACGGGACGCTCCGGGCCATCCTCACCAGCGTCGAACCGCACACCGAGGAGATCGCCGACGCCGACCTCGACGAGGCTCTCGCAGCGCTCGACTGGCCGCGAGCCGATCTCGACCCCGCCTTCCCGCCCCGTATCGCCTTCGCCGGTGCCCGCCATCTCGTGCTCGCGGCGGCGACCCGCGCCCGACTCGCGGATCTCGCCTACGACTTCGGGCGCCTCGAAGCCCTGATGCACCAACTGGACCTGACCACGGTTCAGTTGGTGTGGCGGGAGTCCGCCACGGTCTTCCACGTCCGTGACCCCTTCCCCGTCGGCGGCGTCGTCGAGGACCCGGCGACGGGCGCGGCGGCCGCGGCCTTCGGCGCGTACGCGCGTGAACTCGGCCTGGTCCCCGAGGACGCCGTCCTCACACTCCACCAGGGGGAGGACCTGGGTCGCCCCGGCGAACTCACCGTGACGCTGCGCGCGGGCGACCCCCGCGTCCGCGTCGGCGGCGCGGGAGCACGCATCGGTTGAAGCTGAATCGCCGGCCGCCATGACGGCAACGCGTCCGCCCGTCCCCGGTGTTCGGTGACCGGCGAGCCGATACGCTGAACGACAGCCATGTCGGGGGCGGGGCTGGGGGCGTGGACATGGATCCGCGAATGCAGTTGTCGGTGGGCGGGTACGTCTGCGAGCGCGAGTTGGGCCGCGGCGGACAAGGCGTGGTGTGGCTCGCCCGGGACCGGACGGGACAGCAGGTCGTGGTGAAGTTCCTGCTGCCGGGCAAGGAGTACGACGAGGTCGCGCTCGCCCGGGTGCGCCGGGAGTTCGGCGCCGCGAGCCGGGTCGGTGAACTGGCCACGGCTCGCGTCCTCGACGCGGACCTCACCGGCCGGCATCCGTACATCGTCAGCGAGTTCGTCCCGGGCCCCACGATCCACCAGCATGTGACGACGGGCGGCCCGCTGTCCTCGGGCCGGCTGCAGTCCCTGGCACTCGCCGTCGCGCACGCGCTGGCACAGGTGCACCGGGCGGGTGTCGTGCACCGGGACATCAAACCGTCCAACATCCTGCTCTCCCCGGACGGACCGCGGATCATCGACTTCGGTATCGCCCGCGACGAGCGCCTGCTGGAGTCGGCGCTCACCACACCGGGCAGTGTGCTCGGCTCACCCGCGTACATGTCACCCGAGCAGGTCAAATCGCTCCGCGTCACCAGCGCCACCGACGTGTTCTCCCTCGGCGGCACGCTCTACTTCGCCGCCACGGGGAGACATCCCTTCGAGGGGGAGAGCGACTACGAGGTGCTGGTCGCCGTGTCCACCCGCGACGCGGATCTCACGGCGGTACCGGAACCGGTCCGCTCGGCCATCGCCGACTGCCTCCGCAGGGACCCGGCGGAACGCCCCACCGCCGCCCAGCTCATCACGCGGCTCGCGGAAGCCGCGGAATCGGCGGAAGCGGTGGAGGCGACGGACGGCGCGCGCACGGAGACCGGTACGCCACCACCCGGACGCGGCGGCGGAAGCAGCGGCACCGGTCCCGCATCCGGCCCCGACCCCCAACCCGCCCCCGGCAGAAGCGCCAAACAGCTGCGCCTGTGGGGCTTCGCGGCCGGCAGTGCCGCGGTGGCCGTCCTGCTGGCCATCGTGCTCAGCACCACCTCGGGGGGATCGGCGACCGAGAACGGCCCGCGGACGCCCGGCTCCGGGAGTTCCACGAGCGCCCAACCCCTCACGTACACCGACGACTTGACCGATTCGGGCGACTGGTCGTACAAGGACCCGACCCTGGCGACGATCACGCACAAGGGCGGGACCATGCTGGTGGATCCCAAGTCCGAGCTGGAGGTGTGGCCGCAGGCGCCCTTCGGGCCGTCGTCGTTCGCGGTACGGCTGAGCACCCAGACGGAGTGGTACGGCGGCGAGGGCGGGGTCGGGCTGTGGTGCGACGGCACGGGGGACTTCCGCAAGGGCTCCCGCTGGGCGACCTATCTGACGACGGATCAGGAAGCCCTGATCGTGCGCGAGTTCAGATACAAGGGAGCCTTCCAGCACGACCGGGTCGTCGAGGTCAACCTCGCCGACCTGGGTCTGGAAGTGGAGACCGGGAAGGAGGTCGACATGTCGATGACCTGTTCCTCGGCCGGTGCGGGCCGGATCAAGGTGGAACTCGCCGTCAACGGCACCCGGGTCGCCTCCTACACCGGCGTCGCCTTCGACGCGCGGGGCTGCGGGGTGGCCGCCTTCCACTACAGCGCGACCGACCCGCACGGCACGGCCTTCCACGCGGGCTTCGAGCGCTTCACCGCGTCGGAACTGCCGACGAGTTGACGGTTCGAACCACTCGCCCGGCCGACGGCCCGAACCATTCGCCCGACCGACGGTCCAGGACCTGTGAGTGCCCCGCGGCGTCCTGGGCATCGAACTGCCCGCCGACGGGCACCTGTCGTTCTTCACCGAGATCGAGTACCCGCCGGAGTCGTCCGTGGTGTTCCGTGTTCTCGGCGGCGCACACACCACGGTGCGCTCCGCGACGTACGGACAAAAGGCACATCGACACGTTCCTGGGCGGCGGGGGAGCCGAGGAGGCCTTGGACGGTTTCGACGAGCAGCTCGCCCTGCTCGCTGTACTGGGCACCGACCGTTTCCCCGCCGACCGGACGCCGGGCCCCGGCCCGATGCGATCCGCGGTTCTTGCCCAGCTCTTCCCTTCCGTTGGTGAACCTCGACGGCTCCTTTCACCTCTACGACATGTAGTAGGGGTTGCACCGGCATGAACCGCCGGCCGACAAGGGTGGAACGAGGAGGAGAAGGACGCCATGGACGACGGTCCCCGCGCCGGCGGTGGTCTTCGACTGCGGCGCCGTGACGCGCCCGCCACCGCCGGACCGCCGCTGACCCGGCCGCCCACCACCGGGTCCGCCGCGCCGCAGCAGCTGCACCGGGGGATGACGCTGATCGCCACGATCAGCCTGTTCATCGGCACCCGCGACGCCTGGACCCGGGCGATGACCTCCCGCCCGCCCGTCGCCGGGATCATCTCCGTCTGCTACGCCGGGATCCTGGTCGCCGGAGTCCTGGCGCTCACCACCCGCACCCGGCGCGCCCTGACCAGGGTCGACGCCGGCGTCCTGGTGCTCGCCGGCGTCCTGGTGCTCTGCGGCTACTGGCTCAACCACGCCGGCACCGACGAGGGCGTGCTCACCGCGCAGGCCGCGAACCAGATCCTGCACGGCCACCCCGTCTACGGCCAGCCCTGGCCCTGGCTCTTCGACTCCTCGTCCGTCGGCATCACCAAGACCATGTCCGGCGGCGCCGACTACACCTACGGCTATCCGCCGCTGACCGCGCTGCTCGCCGCCCCCGTGCACGCCGTGATCCACTCCACGGCCGCCGCCACCCTCGTGACCACCGGCGCGCTCCTCGCGGGCGCCGTCCTGCTGTGGCTGCTGCTCCCGACCCCCTGGCGGTCCGCCGCCACCGCCGTGTGCCTCGGCTTCGGCTTCCTGCCCGGCTACGCCTACTCCGGCTACCCGGCCGTCCTCGCCCTGGTCCTGCTCATCCCGGTGGTGGTCAGGTGGCCCGAGACCGGAGCCGGCGGCCGGCTCGGCCTCCCCGGAGTGCTCCAGGCCCTCTGCCTGGGCGCGGCCTGCGCCACCCAGCAACTCGCCTGGTTCCTCACGCCGTTCCTCCTCCTCGGCCTCTACGCCGTCCGCCGCGGCGAGCTCGGCCCCCGGCTCGCCCTCGGCGTGGTCGCCCGCTACGCCGGCACCGCCGCACTCACCTGGGCCGCGATCAACGCCTACTTCGCCGCCGAGGACTTCTCCAGCTGGCTGCACGGACTGCTGCTCCCGATCACCCAGAAGGCGATCCTGCACGGCCAGGGCCTGATGGGGATCTCGTACTACTTCACCTCGGGCAGCAGGCACCTCGACTACTACTCCTACGGCAGTCTCCTGCTCCTGTTCGGCCTGCTCACCGCCACGCTGCTCTTCGTGCGGCGGCTCGGCCCGGCGATCACCGTACTGCCCTGGCTGAGCTTCTACCTCGCCACGAGGTCCCAGGACGGCTACTTCCTGATGATGACCCCGCTGTGGCTCGCGGCGGCGGCCACCGTCCCCGCCTCCGCGCTCGCCTCGGCCTGGCAACCCCGTATCCCGCGCCTGACCGCACGCCCGGCCCGGGCCGTACTCGCCGCGGGGCTCCTCGCGCCCGCCGTCGTGTGTGTGACGATCGCCGCGGCCAGCCCGCCGCCGCTGCGCATGAACGTCACGGCGGACATCGTGGAGCGCTCCGGGCACCGCGACATCACGCAGCTCGTCGCCCGGGTCGTCAACACGACCGGCACCCGGCTCACCCCTCACTTCGCCAGCCGCCTCGGGCAGGGCGCCTCCGACTGGTGGACCGCCTCCGGCGGCCCGGAGTCCCTCGCCCCGCACGCGTCGGCGACGTATGTCGTGAAGCCGCCCGGCGGTCTGCGGCGGGTGCCGGGCGGCTCGCATCCGCGCTTCTATCTCATCGCGGTCACCGGTACTCCGATGACCATCACCACCGCCCGCATTCCGACCAGTTGACCGACCTTGACGCAAAATGAAAGTCCGTAAATGAGAAAGCGCCTGCGGTGTTCTCATCAGAGATTGTTATATTGCGCAACCACGCAAGCGAGACGGGAACCCCGCCTCGTCCGACCTGACATGGCCGCGCGCCCCTGGCCGCAGCACCGACGGCCTGAACGGCCCGACCGTTTTGTGGGAGTGCCAGATGACCGACCTCGGGGACGGCCCCGTGGGACACGCCACGCGCAGCCGCACACGAGGGGTGCCCAGACCGCGGGCGGGTGAGGCCGACGAGCCGCTGCCCACCGGCGGTCGGGCCGCCTCCCGCGCCGCGGCCCGCCAGGCACCGCGCGGCGGATCCCGGGCGGCCGGCCGTGCGGCCTCGCGCCGCAAGCAGCCCCCGCGCGGCAGGCGGGTGCTGAAGATCAGCGCGATATCCCTGTCGGTGGTGATCATGGTGACCGCCGGCGCCGGCTGGTGGTTCTACGAGCACCTGAACGGCAACATCAACAGCGTCCCGATCGACGACGGCGCGGGCGGCAAGGAGAAGGCCGACGCCTTCGGCCGGACGCCGATCAACCTCCTGGTGATGGGCAGCGACGCCCGGTCCAGCGCGACCGACTGCAAGCTCGGCGGCGGCTGTTCGGCGACCGGTGTGCAGTCCGGGAACGGCAACGCGGACGTGGAGATGGTGGTGCACATCTCGGCGGACCGTTCCAACGCCACCGTGATGAGCATCCCCCGCGACACCATGACCCAGGTCCCCGCCTGCAAGGACCCCAAGAGCGGCCAGTCGACGCCCGGCTACTACGGGCAGATCAACAGCGCGCTCCAGTACGGGCAGGAATGCCAGGTCAAGACCGTGCACGCGCTCACCGGCATCACCATCGACCACTTCGTGCAGATGGACTTCTCCGGTGTGGTGAAGATGTCCGACGCGGTGGGCGGTGTCTCGGTGTGCGTCGACGCCGACGTCTACGACACCTACTCGCACCTGAAGCTCGCCAAGGGCACCCACACCCTCAAGGGCACCGCGGCGCTGGAGTTCGTCCGTTCCCGGCACGGCTTCGGCGACGGCAGCGACCTCGGCCGTACCGTCTCCCAGCACCTCTTCCTCAGCGCGATGATCCGCAAGTTCAAGAGCGCGGGCACCCTCACCAACCCCTCGGCGGTCTACAACCTGGCCGACGCCGCCACCAAGGCGCTCACCGTCGACACGGGCCTCGGCACCGTCAAGAAGCTCATCGGGCTCGCCGCGGACCTGGACAAGGTCCCGACGAAGCGCATGACGTTCACCACGATGCAGACCGGCGCCGACCCGGCCAACGCCAACCGGGTCGTGCCCGCCGCCGCCGCGAAGAGCCTGTTCGCGACGATCGCCAACGACCAGTCGCTGACCAGCTCGTCCGGCAAGAAGTCGGCGGCGGCCACCGCGACCGCCACGGCGGCCGCCGTACCGGCCGCGCAGATCGCGGTCACGGTGGAGAACGGCACCAGCATCAGCGGCCGGGCCTCCACCGTCGCCACCGGCCTGATAGACGGCGGCTTCAGCTCCGGCACAACCACCGGCAACGCCTCCGTCAGCGCGACCACGACCACGCTCACCTACGGCACGGGGCAGAAGGCCGAGGCCCAGACCGTGGCCAAGGCGATCGGCCTCGGCTCCTCGCACCTCAAGCAGGGCACGGGTACCGGTCTGACCCTGGTGATCGGCACGGACTGGCCCAGCGGTACGACGCTCCCCGGCGGCTCCACTTCCCCGGCCCCGGCCGACACCAAGGCGGCCACCTCCAACGCCCAGGCCTCGACCGCCGACCAGTCGAAGTCCTGCGCCAAGGTCAGCCCCTACAAGACGGTCAGCCTCAACGGCGTCGCGATGACCCCGACCCAGGCCTACCGGGCGGCGACCAACAAGAAGGACTCGGCGTCCTGACCCACGGCTAACCGGCGGCGGCGGTCCAGGTGATGCGCGGGGGATCCACCCGCGCGCACAACGGGCCGCCGTTCGCGTCGGTCAGACCGAGGCGGCCCACCAGCAGGCCGTCGTTCGCGGCGGCGGCCAGGACGTCGGCGGGCACGGAGTCGAGCATGAGCTTGGCGCGCCGGAACATCGTGAAGACCCCGTCCCCGTCGACCGTGCCCCAGGACAGATAGACGAACCGCAGGCCCATCCGGCGCTGCACATAGGGGCCCGTGACCACGACGCCGTCCGGCGTGACCTCCGCCGCGCACTCCAGCGTCCAGCTCGCGGACGCGCCGTCCCCCGGCTGCGGATCGAGGAGTTCGGCCGGCCGGTCCCGGCGCTGCACGGCGACATGCACGTCGTCGTACGTCGCGACGGGCTTCCCGGCGGGGGCCGGGAAGGTACGGCCGGGCAGGTCGACGGCGTCGATACGGATGCGCATGCCGGCCATCATGCCGCGTTCCGCGACCGGTCCGTCACCCGGCGCCGACGGACGCCGCGCAGAGCGGCGCTCCCGTACGCGGGACGGGGGACGGGCCGGGCGGGACACGGCCGCGACCCACGTGCGACCGCGGTCCCTGTGGGGACCCGTCCCCCTGGCGCGGAAGCCGTTGCGGCCCGGGGGGACGGGGGGACCCCTCGTGGTGGCCGTGCCCGGCCTCCGCGCCTGATTCAATGATCGTTCCGTGCCGGGGGTTGCAGGAGGGGCACATGTCCCCGATGGTGGGCCGTTCGGCACCTTGCGGCGCGGTTACGCGCGGTCGGCCGGTCCCGCACGCGGCACGCGGGACCGGACGGCGGTCGAGTTCGAAGCCGAAGCACATCTGTACCGGCGTCGACCGGCGCTGCGGAGAGCAGGGGCGTCAGCCGCGGGGTGAGCGCGAAGTGACCGAGGTGGTTGGTGCCGAACATCGGCTCGTGGCCGTCCCCGGTGGCGCCGCGCCGCCCTTGAGGCGGCCGATCCCGGCGTCAGCCTCTTTCGGCGAGGGACCGCATCCTCTCCCGGTAGGAGGCCGCGTCGATGCGGCCGCACAACCGCTCCGCCACGAGCCGTTGTTCGGCCGCCTCAAGGGCGGCGCGGCGGGACCGGAGCCGGGACGGCGCCGGACGGCGGCCCGCGGACGGGTGCAGCAGGCGGGCGGTGTCGTACAACGCGCCCACGAGGATGAGCAGTTGAAGCAGGCAGGCTACGGCGACCATGGCGGCGTCCCCGCTCGGTCGGGCGCTCCGACGACGGGCAGCTCGACGCATTCCGTAGTGTGCAGGACGTGGGTGAGTACGGCGCCGAACAGCCACGGCATTCCGCGTACGCCCTCCGTCACGGGAACGATCCGTGGTGCACCCAACTCCAGCCAGGAGCCGCCCAGTTGCATCCGGCACCGCCCCGCTGCCCGGATGTTCTGCAACCAGTCGGAGTCGCGCCCGAAGTTGATCCCGGCCACGACCGTGTCACCCCTGCGGAAGGCGCGCAGCGGCGTGTGATGCACGGTGCCGGTTCTGCGGCCGACGTGTTCGAGGTCGACGAAGGCGAGGTGGCCGGCGAAGCGGAGGGTCGTCCTGTTGACGGAGCCCCGCAGGAGACGGCTCAGAAGCCGGGGAAAAGGCACGGGAACCGCACCTCCTGGGGTCGGGGCACGCAGCACGCCGGAACCGTCCGGGCCCGTCGGCGCGGCCTGTGAGGTCACTGCGCCACCTCGACGACGATCTCGGGCGGCCGCAGCAGGGTGTTGTGGACGGTGCAGTGCGAGACGACGGCGTGCAGGGCGGCGCGGCGCTGCTCGGACAGTCCGCGGGGCGGGGCGACGACCAGCCGGACGGTGTCGACGCGGGGCGGCCGGTCGGTCGCCATGGTGAACTCGGCCCGGACCCGCAGTCCCTCGCCGTTCAGACCGTGGCGGAGCAGGTAGCGGCCCGCGTAGAAGGCGACGCAGCCGGCGAGGGACGCGGCGAAGAGTTCGGTGGGAGTCGGGGCCGTGTCCGTGCCGCCCGCCTCCAGGGGCTGGTCGACCAGCAGACGGTGGTCGCGGATGTCGATGGCGAAGGCGTCGCCGTGGACATGGCTCACTTCGAGGATGTGCGCGGTGGATTCCGGAGGATGCGGGGCGGTGGTCCCCGGCGCTGTCCCTGCCATGGCTCTGTCTCCTCGTCACTGCCTGTCGCTTCCGCTTCCAGTGGAACGCGGCCGGGGGCGACGGGGCGAGGGGCGGTCGGGGCCCGGCCGGGGCCCTTTCGGCTCTGGCGGGGCGATCGGAGAGTGGGCTACCCTGCCCGGCTCTTCGAGCAGGTGGCACCACCCGCCGTCGCACACCGCGCGGGGTCGCGTACATACCCCTGTGGGTACCCGGGGGAGGACCATCGGCCCCTGACTCCGCCGCGGCTCCCGGACCACGCTGGAGGCATGGGCAAACACATCGTGATACTCGGCGCCGGAACCGCCGGCACCATGACGGCCAACCGGCTGCGCCGCGCGTACGACGAGCGGGACCTGCGGATCACGGTCGTCGACCAGGACGACATCCACGTCTACCAACCCGGCCTGCTGTTCGTGCCGTTCGGCCTCGCCGAGCCGCACGGCCTGCTGCGCTCACGTCCACGCCAGCTGCACGACGGCATCGACTACCGCAGGTGCCGCATCGACCGGGTCGACCTCGAAAAGCACGTGGTGCACTTCGCCGTCGGCGGCTGGGTCACCTACGACGTCCTCGTCGTCGCCACCGGCGCCCGGCTGCTGCCCGACGAGACCGAGGGACTCACCGGCCCCGGCCTGGGCGAGTCGGTGTTCACCTTCTACGACCTGCCCGGCGCCGTCGACCTGCGGTACGCGCTGGAGCGCTTCGAGGGCGGCCGAGTGGTCATCGACGTGGCGGACCTGCCGGTCAAGTGCCCTGTCGCACCACTGGAGTTCGCCTTCCTCGCCGACTGGTACTTCCAGCGCCGCGGCATCCGCGACCAGGTGCGGCTGACCTACGCCACGCCTCTCGACGCCGCCTTCACCAAGCCCGCCGCCGCGCGGGAGCTCGGCGGACTGCTGGAGCGCAAGGGCATCGAGCTGGTCACCGAGTTCACTCTCGGCAGCGTCCAGGCCGACGGCGCCGGCGGCCGGCTGGTGTCGTACGACGACAGGGAGCTGCCGTTCGACCTGGCGGTCGTCGTGCCGCTGCACGGCGGCGCCGGGTACGTCGACCGCTCTCCGGGCCTGGGCGACGAACTCGGCTTCGTGCCCGTAGACCCGCACACGCTCCAACTCCCCGACCACCCGGACGTGTTCGCCATCGGCGACGCGGCGGGTCTGCCCGCCTCCAAGGCCGGTTCGGTGGCCCACTTCGAGGGCGAGGTACTGGTCCGCAACATCGGCCGCTTCCTCGCCGGACAACCGCTGGACGCGTCCTTCGACGGGCACACCAACTGCTTCGTGGAGACCGGCTTCCACAAGGCCCTGCTCATCGACTTCAACTACGAGACCGAGCCGCTGCCCGGCCACTTCCCCGGCTCCGTCGGACTGCCGCTGCTGAAGGAGTCGCACGCCAACCACCTCGGGAAGCTGGCCTTCGAGTGGCTGTACTGGCACACCCTGCTGCCCGGCCGGGACATGCCCGGCGTCGGCTCGGCGATGCCCGAGCAGGGCAAGCATCCCGTCCACGTCTGAGCCGAGGAGGCCCGCACCATGCCCACCGCCACCTACGACGGCGTCACCGTCCCCGTCGACGACGAGGGCTTCTTCACCGACCCCGCGCGCTGGACCGAGCCCATGGCCGCCCAACTCGCCCGCGAGAGCGGCGTCGGGACACTGACCGACCGGCACTGGCAGGTCATCCGCTTCATGCGCACCGCCTACGAGACCAAGGGCACGGGCCCGACCGTGCGCGTCCTCGGCAAGACGTCCGGCGTGAGCGTCAAGGAGCTCTACCAGCTCTTCCCCAAGGGACCGGCGAAGACCGCCGCGAGGATCGCCGGCATCCCCAAGCCCCGCGGCTGCATCTGACACGTCCGTCACCGAGCCCGTCACCGAGGAGCGCGTCCGCCATGGCCGACACCGCCACGATCGAGAAGGTCTCGATCATCGTCTCCAAGGGATCCCTGGAAGGGATCTACCCGGCCCTGATCCTGGCCAACGGCGCGCGCGCCGAGGGCATCGAGGCCGACCTGTTCTTCACCTTCTTCGGCCTCGACGCCATCACGAAGAAGCGCTGGGAGCACATCAAGCTGGCCACCGTCGGCAACCCGGGCCTGCACCTGCCCACCCTGCTGGGCGGCATGCCGGGCGTCCCCGACCTGGTCACCCGGTACATGGAACGCAAGATGGACAAGCTCGACATCCCGCCGATCCCCGAGTTCATCGAGATGATCGCCGACACGGGCGCGGGCATCCACGCCTGCAAGGCCTCGGTCGACCTCTTCGAACTCGACAAGGACGACCTCGTCGAACACGTCCAGGACATCATCACCGTGGGGGAGTTCTACGAGCGGGCGGCCGGCGGCCAGATCATCTTCACCTGATCATCGGGCCAGGGGATAGTGACAGGCGGTGTGCCTGCCACTGGCCGTCACGGTCAGCCGGGGACGTTCCACGGCACACCGCTCCCGCGCGTACGGGCAGCGGGTGCGGAACGGACAACCCGTGGGCTTGTCCACCGGGTTGGGCACCTCACCGGTGAGCACGATCCGCTCCCGGGGGACCTCGTCGTCCAGCGT
The DNA here is from genome assembly GCF_053598575.1 of Streptomyces sp. NPDC001100. NCBI lineage: Bacteria > Bacillati > Actinomycetota > Actinomycetes > Kitasatosporales > Streptomycetaceae > Streptomyces > Streptomyces sp. NPDC001100. The sequence goes on along the minus strand of NZ_JBSFKO010000041.1, from coordinate 32,359 downwards.
GCCGTCGTCGATGTCAGGGACCGCCGACAACAGCGCCTGCGTGTACGGATGGGCCGGCTCCTTGTACAGGGCCTCCGTCTCGCCGAGTTCGACGATCTCACCGAGATACATGACCGCGATCCGGTCCGACACATGACGGACCACCCCGAGGTCGTGCGCGATGAAGACATAGGTGAGCGCGAACTCCTCCTGGAGATCGGCGAACAGGTTCAGCACCTGCGCCTGGATCGACACGTCGAGCGCCGACACCGGTTCGTCGGCGACGATCAGCTTCGGATTCGTCGCCAACGCCCGCGCGATACCGATGCGTTGGCGCTGTCCGCCGGAGAACTCGTGCGGATAGCGGTCCAGATGGGCCGCCGCCAGCCCTACGACGTCGAAGAGCTCCGCGACCCGACGGCGAACGGCGGCCCCGTCGCCGTAACGGTGCACGAGCAGCGGCTCCGCCACGATGTCCCCGGCACGGCGGCGCGGGTTGAGCGAGGCCTGCGGGTCCTGGAACACCAGCTGCATCCCCGGACGCACGGGACGCAGCCGCCGCGTGGACAGGGTGCTGATGTCCTGGCCGTCGAACTCGACCCGGCCGCCCGTGAGTTCGGTGAGCCGGACCAGACAGCGGCCGAGCGTCGACTTGCCGCAGCCCGACTCGCCGACGATGCCGAGCGTTTCACCGGCGCGCACCTCCAGGGACACGCCGTCCACGGCACGCAGTACTTTGCGGTGCCGGGAGAACCCGTCGGCGCGCAGGGGGTAGTGCTTGGTGACGTCCGAGGCGCGCAGCAGCGCCTCTGTCGTTGTCGTCCGCGCGGTCACGGTGTGGCCTCTCGTTCCAGGTCCGGTACGTCCGTCGCCGCGGCCCGTGCGGTCAGGCGCAACGAGGCGCGGTCGTCGTCGGGGAGCCAGCAGGCGTCGCGGTGCGCGCTGCCACCGAAGTCCCTCAACTCCGGTCGCTCCTCGCACTGTTCGTGCCGCAACCGGCACCGGGGCGCGAACGCGCATCCCTCCGGCAGATTCCCCGGCGCCACCGGCATTCCCGCGATGGTGGGCAGCCGCCGCAGCCGGGGTCCGCCCACCCGGGGCACCGAGTCGAGCAGCCCCCAGGTGTAGGGGTGCCGCGGTCCGTGGAACACCGCCCGGCGCGGGCCCTCCTCGGCCGCCCGGCCGCCGTACATGACCAGGACCCGGTGGGCGATCTGCGAGATCACACCCATGTCGTGCGTGATGAGGACGACGGCCGAGCCCTCCGTGTTCAACTCCCGCATCAGGTCGAGGATCTGGGCCTGGACCGTCACGTCGAGGGCCGTGGTCGGCTCGTCGGCGATCAGCAGCGCGGGGCCGCAGGAGAGGGCCATCGCGATGACCGCGCGCTGCCGCATACCGCCGGAGAACTCGTGCGGATACGCGTTCGCCCGCGAGGCCGCGTCGGGGATGCCCACGTCGGAGAGGAGACCGACGGCACGCGCGTGGGCCTCCTTGCGGGACACCTTCTCGTGCGCCCGGATCTGCTCGGCGATCTGCCAGCCCACGGTGTACACGGGGGTGAGCGCGGTCATCGGGTCCTGGAAGACCATGGCGATCTCCCGGCCCCGTACCGCCCGCATCTCCTTGTCGGGGAGGGTGAGCAAGTCCCTTCCGCGGAAGCGGACTTCGCCCTCGACGGTCACGTTGGGACTGGTCAGCAGACGGAGTACGGCGAGCATCGAGACGCTCTTGCCCGAGCCCGACTCGCCGACCACGCCCAGGATTTCACCGGGCGCCACCGAGAAGGAAAGACCGTCCACGACGGTGACGGAGCCTTGGCGGGTGCGGAAGGACACTCTCAAGTCGCTTACGTCCAGCAGGGGTTGGTCAGGCATGGCGGGCCCTCGGGTCGAGTCGGGCGTACAGGATGTCCACCAGGGCGTTGGCGAGGACGACGAAGAACGCCGCGTACAGGACCGTGCCCATGATCACGGGCAGGTCCAGGTTCTGGAGGGCGTCGAAGGTGAGCTTGCCGATGCCGGGGAGGCCGAAGACCACCTCGGTGAGCAGCGCGGCGCCGCCCACCAGCGCGCCGAAGTCCAGGCCGAACAGCGACACGATCGGGATGAGCGAGCAGCGCAGGGCGTGCCGGATCAGGATGCGCCGCTCGGAGAGACCCTTGGCCCGCGCGGTGCGGACGTAGTCCTCGTTCAGCGCGCCGACGACCTCGCCGCGCAGCAGGCGGGCGTAGATCCCGGCGTAGAGCAGTGCGAGGGTCAGCCAGGGGAAGAGCAGGTGCAGCGCCCACTGGCCGGGGTCGTGGCTCAGGTCGACGTATCCCGGTGGGGGTACCCAGGAGAACACCGAACTGTGCAGCTGCTTCTGGGTGATGAGGTTGACGACCTCGCCGAGCCAGTAGGCCGGCAGGGAGACCCCGACCACGCCGACGAGCATGATGACCGGGTCGGCCGCCTTGCCGCGCAGGGCCGCGGCCGCCGTGCCCATGATGATGCCGGCCGTCATCCAGATCAGTGCGGCGCCGACGACGAGCGACAGGGTCACCGGAGTGGCCTGCACGATCTGCGGGATCACGCGGGAGCCGCGGTTGACGAACGACTCCAGGTCCCGGTCGATCAGCAGGTGCCGCATCATCAGCAGGTAGCGGACGGGCATGGGTCGGTCGAGGCCGAAGGAGTGCCGGACCTGGGCGAGGGTGGCCGGGTCGGCATTGCGGCCCGCGATACGGGCGGCGGGATCGACTCCCGGTGTGGCGAAGAAGATCAGGAACACCAGCACGCTGATTGCGAACATGACCAGCAGTGCGGACGCGAAGCGTTTGACGATGAACTGGAGCATGGACGTCACACCCCTCCGCGCAGCCGGGCGCCCGGGTCGAGCGCGTCGCGCACGCCGTCGCCGAGGACGTTGAGCGCCGCCGTGGTCAGCGCGATCAGCAGGCCGGGCGCGATCGTCACGGCGGGGCGGGTGTAGAGCAGCCCGAGTCCGTCCTCGATGATCGTGCCCCAACTGGCGTCCGGCGGCTGGACACCGACCGACAGGAAGGACAGCGCCGACTCCGTCAGCATGGCCAGCGCGGTCATCAGCGGGACGAACACGATCGCCGTGGGCAGCACGTTCGGCAGCACCTCGCGGCGCAGGATGCGCACGGTCGGCGCCCCGGAGCCGATGGCCGCCTGGATGTACTCCTTGTTGCGCAGCACCAGCACCTGACCGCGCAACGGCCTTGCGATGTACGGGACATAGATCGCCGCGATGATCGCGACGGGCAGCCAGAGACTTCCCGCCTCGACGGTGAGCGGGCCGAGGTGCAGTCCGTCGGTGAGCAGGACGACCGAGAGGCAGATCGCGAGCAGGTACACCGGGAAGGCCCAAATGACGTCCAGGACACGGGAGATGACGGCGTCGACGACACCGCCCGCGTAGCCGGCGACGACTCCGACGACCGTGCCGAGGGCGCAGGTGAGCAGGGCGGCGGTGAACCCGATGAACAGGCTCGTCCGGCCGCCGTAGAGCAGTCGGGCCATGACGTCACGGCCCTGGTTGTCGGCGCCGAGGAAGTAGTGGGCGGGGGCCCAGGTCGGGCCGATCGGGGTGACGCCGAGGCCGAGGCCGGTGCTGCTCGGGGTGAGCACCGGCACGGTCTTCCCGTCCACGACCGTGGTACCGGAGACATGGGACTGGAAAGGGTCGGTGTGGGCGATGTGGTGCGCGTACAGCGGCGCGCACAGGGTCGCCAGGACGACGAGGAAGAGGACGACGGCCGCGGCGAGCGCCGACCTGTTGTGCAGCAGGTCGGCGCCGGCCGTCCGCCAGGGGCCCGGCGAGCGCCGGGCCTCCTGGGTGGCCAACTCGGGTGCGGCGGTGCTCACTTGACCCATGTCTGGCCGACGAGCATGTAGAACTGCTTGCTGAACTGGTAGTTGCCCAGCCGCTTCGACGTGAAGTCGATGATCTTCGGGTTGATCAGCGGGACGACCGGGGACTGCCGCATGATCGCCTGGTCGATCGTGCCCCACTGCGTGTTGGCCGCCGTCGGGTCGGTCTGCGCGGTCTTCAGCGCGGTCTGCATCTTCGCGTCGACGCCCCTGTCGCAGAAGCCCGAGATGTTGATGCTGGAGTCGCTTCCCGGGTGGAACGCGGCGCAGGAGAACAGCACGTTGAGGAAGTCGGAGGCCGCCGGATAGTCCTGGTACCAGGACGTGAGGGCGAGCTGGACCTTGTTCTTGGTGTTCTGGATGTAGGTGAACTGGATGTTCGCCGACAGCGGCTTGAGCGTCGCCTTGTAGCCGAGCTGGGTGAGCAGGCTCTGCAGGTACTGCCCGATCGACTTGTTGACGTCGTCGTCCTGGGTGACGATGCCGACCTCCTGTCCGGCCGTACCGGACTGCTTCACCAGCGCCTTGGCCGTGGCGAGGTCCGCGGCCGTCCAGGTCTTGCCGCCGCCCTTCGTGTAGTCGCACGAGTCGACGTGCCCGGGGAAGCCCGGCGGCAGGATCGTGCACGCTGGGGAGGCGAGGTTGGTGCCGCCGTACAGCCGCACCACGGCCGAGCGGTCCACGGCCCAGTTGATGGCCTGGCGCGCCAACTTGTTGTTGAACGGGGCCATGTTGACGTTCAGCGTCGCGTACCAGAACGCGGTCAGCGGGTTCACGTGCGCCTGGGACGAGTACTTGGTGCCGATCTCGTTGAGCCGGTCGGCGGGCGGCGGGTCGTACATCCAGTCCGCCTGGCCGTTCTCGACAGCGGTCACCTCGGACTCGACGGTCTGCCCGAAGGTGTAGTCGATCTCGTCCGGGTAGCCCTGCGGCTCGGCCTCCCGCGACCACTCCTTGAAGTGCGGGTTGCGCACCAGCTTCAGCTCGCGGTTCGGGTCGTAGGAGGCCGCCATGTACGGGCCGGTCGTCGGCAGCGGCTTGGTGCCCGCGTCCTTCGTCGGCGAGTCCTTCGGCAGGATGCTGGCGTGCGGGACGGCCAGCTTGTACGGGAACTCCGAGTCCGGCGCGGTGAGGTTGACGGTGACCGTGTTCGCCGTCGCGTCACCGGTCACGCCGCCCTTGAGCGTGCAGGACGCGGGCGTCTTCAGACAGGCGGTGGCGCCGACGATGCCGTTGTAGAAGGTGCCCGCGGTGGGGCTGGAGACCTTGAAGATGCGCTGGAAGGACGCGACCACGTCGTCGGTGGTCAGTGCCTTGCCGTTGGAGAAGGTGATGCCCTTGCGGAGCGTGAAGGTGTACGTCTTCCCGCCGTTGGTGACCTTCGGCATCGCGGCGGCCAGGTCCGGCACGACCGTGAACGAGGACTGGCCGCCGACCTTCTTGAACGACAGCAGCCCGTCGTACATCGACTGGTACAACTGCCAGTACTGGAGCGTGTAGTTGACCTGCGGATCGAGGCTGCCGGCAGCCGCGTGGGCGACCAGCTTCAGCGTCCCGCCCTTGTGCTGCGGCAGGAAGGCGGAAGTGCCGGACGCCGACGAGGACGTGGTCGGGCCGGAGGAGGAGCTGTCGTCGGAGGACGAACAGGCGGCGGTGGTCAGGGCGAGGGCGACGGTGGCGGCGGCGAACGCGCTCCGTCTCGTGCTGCGGGACATCCAGGGAACTCCCGTCGGGGAAACGGCTGTTGGGTGGCCGGGTGTGGCCGGGTGCGGCCGGGGTGGCCAGGGCGGGCCGGGGGAGAGGCCGAAGGCTCAGTCGGTGGAGTCGAGGAAGGTGCCCACGACCCGGAGGTAGAGCTCTTCCTCCTCGACGTGCGGCATGTGGCTGGAGTGCTCGAACATGTGCCAGCGCACGTCGGGGATGTGGTCGGCGAACGGGCGCAGCGTCTCGGGAGTCGCCTCGTCGTACCGGCCGGACACCAGCAGGGTCGGCGCCTCGATGAGATGCAGCCGGTCGATCACGGACCAGTCCTTCATGGTGCCGACGACATGGAACTCGTTCGGCCCGTTCATTGTGTGGTACACGGTCGGGTCGGCCGCGATGTTCTCCCAAGTCGCCTGTACCTCGGGCGGGTTGGGGGTCAGGCGGCACACATGCCGCTCGTTGAAGACCTGCTCGGCGGCGAGGTAGTCGGGGTGGTCGGTGGTCCCGGCCGCCTCGTGGGCGAGCAGGGTGCGCTGGACCTCCGGCGGCAGCTGGCCGCGCAGTTCGGCCGCCGCGGCGAGCCACAGCTCCATGGACGCGGGGGAGTTGGCGATGACCAGGCCGTGCAGCCCGGCCGGCCGGCGTACCGCGTGCTCGGCTGCGAGCATGCCGCCCCAGGACTGTCCGAGGAGGTGATAGGCATCGGCGATGCCCAACTCCTTGAGCAGATTGTCGAGTTCGTCGAGGAAGAGCTGGACGGTCCAGAAGTCGGCGCCCTCGTCGGGCAGATGGGTGGACAGCCCGGTGCCGAGCTGGTCGTAGTGCACCACTTGGCGTCCCTGCTCGGCGATGCCCGCGATGCTGAGCGTGTAGTTGTGACCGGCGCCGGGTCCGCCGTGCAGGACGACCAGGGGTGTCCTGCCGGGTGTGCCGGTGATCCGGTACCAGGTCGAATGGCCGTTGAAGTCGACGGTGCCGGTGTGATTCGGTTCGGGAATCGCCACGCGAGGGCCTCCCAGGAGGGCCGTCCGCCAGGCCGTATTCCGGGCCTGGCCTCTGGCTGAAACGAAAAGGATGTGACGGATGGCTGCGATAGTGATTGGGTAAAAGGTCAGTGCACAAGACCTTTTAGCGGGGACTGGGCAAGACGTAACGACGAGTTCACGTGGCCCGCCCGCGTTTACAGCAACGGCATTGAAGGGGGAGGACAGCTGACATCCGTACCTGAGGCATCCGAGGCCGGGGACGAGTTCTCACGCGTCCTCGACCGTGTCCTCCTCGGCGGCTCCCCGTCCTCGGCGCTGCGCCCGGTCCGGGTCGCCTCGGCGGTCGACGAGGTGTCCGACCGGCTGCTCACCGCGATCGCCGTCGGCGACTTCCTGCCGGGCGAACGGCTGCCCGCCGAGCGCGAACTCACCGGTCTGCTCCGGGTCAGCCGCCCCACGGTGCGCGAGGCGGTCGCCCGCCTCCAGGCCGTCGGCGTCGTCGAGATCCGCCGAGGCCGCAACGGCGGCACCTACGTCCGCGACAGCTGGACCGAGTCGACGGCCGCCGCCGTCCGGCACACCCTGCTGCCCCGCTGGGAGGAGTTCGAGCAACTCTTCGACCTGCGCGGCCTGGTCGAGGGCATGGTCGCCGCGACGGCCGCCCGACGCCGGGGCTCCAAGGACCTCGACCCCATGAAGGACGCCCTGTCCGCCTACCTCACCGCGAGCACCCCGCGCGACGCGCACACCGCGGACAGCGCCTTCCACCAGGCCGTCCGCGCCGCCACGGGCAACCCCCAGATCGTCATGCTCAGCCAGGACCTGCTGGCCCGCATCAGCCTCGGCTTCCCCGTCGAACCCTGGGGCAGGGGCGAACAGGCCCACTTCCACCAGGGCGGCGAGGACCACAAGGCCCTGTACGAGGCCATCGCGGCGGGCGAGCCCGAGCGCGCCGAGGAGATCGCCCGCGGCCACTTCACCATCAGCGCCGACCTGATCCGCGACGTACTGGAGCGGGTCCGGGCCCGCTAGGCCGTGTCCCGCACGGCACCGGCGACTTCCGCGACGCCGCCCAGCCGCAGCACGGGTCGGGCGCTCGCGGTGATCGTGGCCGGGCTGCCCAGGGAGTCGCCCATGTCGACGGCGATCTCGGTGACGCCCTGTTCGGCCAGGTCGGCGGCGAGGCACGCGGTGCTGTTGGCGTTCGCGATGTCCTCCGGGACGCCGATCGACGGCGCGAACATGCGGGCCGCGATCCGACCGGAGGGCTCCGGCACCGAGTAGACGTAGCAGCCGAGCAGCCCGAACCGGTCGCAGGCCGCGCGGAGCCGCTCGAAGTCCGGTGCCAGCGCGGCGAGTTCGGCGCGCGAGGCGACCGGCACGAGCAGGCGCGCCCGCCCGACCGAGGCCACGCGGGCGCCTCGAACGAGCGTGTCCTGGGTGACGCCCAAAGGGGGCAGGACGTGCGCGCACTCGTCCGGGGTCGGCTGACGCAGCTCGACGGGACCCGGCTCGAAGGCGGCACGGAACCGAGTCCCCTCCCGTACCGCCCGGCCGGCGAACGAACGCCCCGCGGTGTGCAGCATGCCCCGGTACCCCGCGCCCCGGGCACGGTCCGCGAGGTAGGCCAGGGCGGCGACCGTACCGTGGCCGCACGCGGGCAGTTCGCCCTCGGCGGTGAAGAAGCGCAGCGACACCTCGGACCCGCGTGCCGAGACGAAGACGGCGTGCGAAGTCCCCGCGCGGACCGGCACCCGACGCCGCTCGTCGTCGCTCAACGGCACCTCGTCCAACACCGTGGTGGGGCTTCCGCCGGCGCCCTCGCGCAGACACGCGCGGACGATCGTGACGGACAGTGGGCTGATCACGCGAGAACCGTACTATGTTCTGTCGCAACATCAGACATTCGGAGCAAATATGCAAAAAACGGATGAGCTGCTTGATGTGACGGAGGCGATGGTCCCGGCCACCGTCCACCCACCCGAGCGACGGCGCCGCCGCGTCCCGCGCAGACCTCCGCCCGCGACGGTGGCGCTCACCGCCCTCGGTCTGGCGATCGCCGCGCTCCTGCTGTCGGGCACACCGTGGCTGAACGGCCCCGCCGTGGCCGCCTGGCGCACCGTCTGCCTGGCCATCACGGTGCAGGCGCTCCCCTTCCTCCTCCTCGGCACAGCCCTGTCCGGGGCGATCAACGCCTTCGTGCCGGCCGACCTGTTCACCAAGGTGCTGCCCAGGCGTGCCGTGCTCGCGGTCCCCGTGGCCGGACTCGCCGGAGCCGTCCTGCCGGGCTGCGAATGTGCCTCCGTGCCGGTCGCCAACAGCCTGATCCGCCGGGGCGTCACCCCCGCCGCAGCCTTCGCGTTCCTCCTCTCGGCGCCCGCGATCAACCCGATCGTGCTGACCGCCACCGCCGTCGCCTTCCCCGGCAGCCCCGCCATGGTGCTGGCCCGGCTGCTCGCCTCGCTCGTCACCGCCGCCGTCATGGGCTGGCTCTGGCTCTGGCTCGGCCGCACGGAATGGCTGCGCCCCGTCGTCCGGCACACCGGACACCGGCACGGACACAGCCGCTTCACCGAGTTCCGGCTCGGCTTCCAGCACGACTTCCTGCACGCGGGCGGCTTCCTCGTCCTGGGCGCCATGGCCGCGGCCACCTTCAACGTGACCGTCCCGCGCTCCGTCCTCGACACCTTCTCCGGCTCGCCCTGGCTGTCCGTGCTGTTCCTCGCCGTGCTCGCCGTCGTCCTCGCGGTCTGCTCCGAGGCCGACGCCTTCGTGGCGGCCTCACTCACCGGCTTCTCACCCACCGCCCGGCTGGCCTTCATGGTCGTCGGCCCCATGGTGGACCTGAAGCTGATCGCCCTCCAGGCCGGCACCTTCGGCCGCGCGTTCGCGGTCCGCTTCTCCACCGCGACCACCGTCGTCGCCGTGGCCGCCAGCGTCCTGATCGGAGGCGCCCTGCTGTGAAGCGCACCGCACAGATCACGCTCCTGATCCTGACCGGCCTGGGCCTGCTGCACACCGCCCTCTTCACCGACCTCTACCTGCGCTACGTCAAGGAGGGCCTGCGCCCGCTCCTGATCGTCTCCGGGGTTCTCCTCCTGCTCCTCGGCCTGGCCCACGCTGCGTTCGACCACGACACCGGCGAGAAGGAGGACCACGACCACGCCCACGGGCACGACCACTCCACCGCACCCCGCATCGCCTGGCTGCTCTTCCTCCCCGCGCTCAGCCTCCTCCTCTACGCCCCGCCCGCCCTCGGCGCCTACACGGCCGCGCACGCCGGCAGCGAGACCGTCAAACAGCAGAAGGGGTTCGCCGCACTCCCCGCGACCTCCCCCCTCCCGATGACCCTCACGGACTTCACCACCCGGGTCCAGCAGGACAAGGAACGCGCCATCCAGGGCCGTACGGTCGAGATGACCGGCTTCGTGACACCGGGACAGGGCGGTACTTGGGACCTGACCCGGATCATCTTCACCTGCTGCGCGGCGGACGCCCAGACCGTCAAGATCCGGATGTACGGCACCCCCGCCCCGCCCGCCAACACCTGGCTGGCCGTCACCGGAACCTGGCACACCCAGGGCGCCCTCGGCACGAAGTCCGCGGCGGCGGCCCTCGACGTCCACGGCACCCGGCGCATCGCCCAACCCGTCAACGCCTTCACGGACGACCTGCCCCTCACACCCACCCGGTAACGCGAACTGCCGCTGCCGACACGGGCGTTCGGACCGCGGGAGCCGCAACGCCCCGACCTTGGTTAACCTGCACGGGTGACCACCGATCTGACCCTGCTGCCCCGCGTCGCCCACCGCGGACAGGAAGTCACCGCGCCCCGGCTGCGCGGACTCCTCGCGCTGCTCGCGGGCGACCTGCGCACCGGCTGCAGCACCGAGCGGCTGGTGGCGGGGCTGTGGCCGGACGAGCTGCCGGAACGGCCGGGCAAGGCGGTCCAGGTCCTGGTGTCCCGGGCCCGTTCCCAGCTGGGCGCCGACGTCATCGCCAGCACCCCGACCGGCTACCGGCTCGCCCTCACCGAGGACCAGGTCGACAGCTCCGCCCTGCTGCTGCACGCCACGGTCAGCGCCGACCGGTCCAGGGCCGGGGACCACGCGGGAGCGCTGGCCGCCGCCGAGGCCGGACTCGCCCTGTGGGAGGGCACTCCCGACGGCGACCCCGACAGCGCCGACCCGGTGGCCGTACTGCGCGCCGAGCGCGCCCCCGTCCACAGCACGCTCGTCCGCGCGCGTGCGCTCGCGCTCGCCCGCCTGGGCCGGCACGCGGAGGCGGCCGGCCCGCTCGCCGCGGCCGCCGCGGAGCATCCCCGCGACGAGGAGGTGCTCGCCGAACTCCTGCGCGGCGAGGCCGCGTCGGCGGGCCCGTCCGCCGCACTGATGCGCTACGAGGCGTACCGCAGGGAACTCCGCGACGACCTCGGCACGGACCCCGGCGCCGGACTCAAGGCCGTGCACGAGGAGTTGCTGCGTGGCGAGGCACCCGTGGTCCGACACGGCGTGCCGCACGAACCCAACCCCCTCCTCGGCCGCGACGAGGACATCGCGGCCGTCGAGCGGGCGCTGCACACTTCGCGCGCCGTCACCGTCGTCGGCCCCGGCGGCCTGGGCAAGACCCGCCTCGCGCACGCCGTCAGCCGCCGGGCCGAACAGCGCGTCGTGTACTTCGTGCCGCTCGCCGGTGTCACGGCCGACGCCGACGTGGCCGCCGAGGTGGCCGCCGCGCTCGGCGCGGGCGGCATGAGCGGACCCGCCGCCGGCGACCCGGTGACCGCCGTCCTCGGCGTCCTCGGCGGCGGGCCCGCGCTGCTGGTCCTCGACAACTGCGAGCAGATCGTCCGCGGCGCCTCCGACCTCGTCCAGGCGCTCGTCTCGTCCTCCAAGGACCTGCGGGTCCTCGCCACCAGCCGCGCCCCGCTGGGCCTGACCTCGGAGGCGGTGTACGCGCTCCCGGAGCTGGGTCTCGCCACCTCCGTCGAACTGTTCACCCAGCGGGCGCGCGCCGCCCGGCCCGGTGTGGAGCTGCCGTCGGACGCGGTGACCGAACTGTGCCGCCACCTCGACGGGCTGCCGCTCGCCGTGGAGCTGGCCGCGGCGAGAGTGCGGGTCCTCTCGGTGCCGGACATCGCCCGGCGCCTCGGCGACCGGTTCGCCCTGCTGCGCGGCGGCGCACGGGACGCACCCGAACGGCACCGCACCCTGCACGCGGTCGTGGAGTGGAGCTGGAACCTCCTCGCGGAGGACGCCCGCGCCGCGCTGCGCACCCTCTCCGTCTTCCCCGGCGGCTTCCTCGCCGAGGCGGCGGAACAAGTCCTCGGCGAGGACCCGCTGTTCCTCCTGGAGCAACTGGCGGACCAGTCCCTGCTCACCGTCGCCGACACCCCGGCGGGCGTACGGTTCCGAATGCTGGAGACCGTGCGGGAGTTCAGCGCGGCCCGGCGCACCGAGGCGGGCGAGGACGAGGCCGCCGTAGACCAATTCCTGCTCTGGGCGCGGGACTTCGGGGTCGCGTACCACGACTGGTTCTTCGGCTCGGAGCCGCGGGCCGCCTGGGAGCGGATCAGGGGCGAGCAGGACAACCTCGTACTGGCCCTGCGCTACGCCCTGGCCCGTACGGACTGTCCCACCATCGCCGCCCTCACCGCGGTCCTCGCCGCCCTGTGGTCGACGGGTTCCAGCTACCCCCGCCTCACCGCGCTCGCCGCGGACACCGGGCCGCCGTTGTCGCACTACCACCCCGAGCCCGAGTACGTCGAAGTCGCCCGCGCCGCCGCGGTGTTGTGCACGGCGAGCCTGTTCATGGGCTACGGCCCACAGGTCGTACGCCAGCTCGTCACCCTCCGGCGGCTGCCCCCGGCCCCGCCGGACACCCTGCTGCGCGCCATCTCGGCCGTGCTGGGCGCGGTCCCCGAGATGCTGCCCCCGGACTACGGCGTGCTGCGCGAACTCTGCGCCAGCGAGCGGCCGTTGCTCGCCGGTATCGCCGAGTGCGTCGCCACCTACGTCTGGGAGTACGAGCACGACATCGACCGCTCGCTCGCCTCCGCGCGGCGCAGCATCACGGCACTGGCACCGGTAGACCACCCCTTCCTCCAGGTCCTCGGGCACGCCCGGCTGAGCGAGCTGTGCCTGCAGACGGAGCAGGGCGAGGCCGCGTACGAGAGTCTCAGGGCGGCGCTCGCCGCGTTGCCGCGCCTCGGTGACGAGCACGACTCCATCGGCGTCCGCTGGGGTCTCGTCCTCGCCTGTCTGCAGCGCGGCGAGCCCGACGAGGCCGAGTACTGGCTGCGGCAGGCGGAGGAGCGCAACCCCGCGCACAAGGACGACGTCTACAGCCCCGACTTCGGCGGCCGTGCCGAGATCGCGCTCGCCCGCGGGCTGACGGAGGTCGGACTCGGTGTGTGGCGCCGCAACGTGGAGGCGATCTCCGAGGCCGGTTCGACGGGGAGCGACGACCCCTTCTACGACCGGTGGCTGCTGCAGGTCCAGTCGGCGGCGGTGACGGCACACGCGCACGCCGACCGGCTCGGGCTCGTCACGGACGTGGTCGACCGGCTGCTGCGGCGGCTGCGCGCCCTGCTCGCGGGACCGGCCCGCTCGCCCATGGAACTCCCCGTGTTCGGGACGGGGTTGCACGCCCTCGGTATGGCCGGGATCGTCTCCGGCGACGCCTCCGCCGTACGGCTGATCGCGCTCGCCGAACGGCTGCGGGTGCTGCGCGACTTCCAGCCGACCATGTCGGCGGAGCGTGCCCGCCGGGCGGCCGAGGACGCCGACGGGGCGGCGTACGCCGACGCGGTGTCGGAGTACGCCGCCCTGGAGCGGGACGAGTTGCGGGAGGCGGCCCGCGCTGCCATCGCGGTTACTTCGGGTCGCGGTTGAACTGTGCCGTCGACCAGCGGTAGCCGAGCACGGTGAGGCCGACGCACCAGGCGAGCGCGATCCACCCGTTGTTGCCGATCCCGGTGCCCAGCAGCAGACCGCGCAGGGTCTCGATGGCCGGGGTGAAGGGCTGGTACTCGGCGATCGGCTGGAACCAGCCCGGCATCGTGTCGGCCGGGGTGAAGGCGCTGGAGATGAGCGGCAGGAGGATCAGCGGGGTCGCCATGTTGCTGGCCGCCTCGGGGTTGGGGCTGGCCATGCCCATCCCGACCGCGATCCAGGTGAGCGCCAGGGCGAACAGCGCGAGCAGTCCGAAGGCCGCCAGCCACTCCAGGACGGTGGCGTCCGTGGAACGGAAGCCGATCGCCACCGCGACGGCGCCGACGAGGACCAGACTGGCGAGGACCTGCAGCACACTGCCGACGACGTGCCCGATGAGGACGGAGCCGCGGTAGACCGCCATCGTGCGGAAGCGGGCCATGAGCCCTTCGCTCATGTCCATGGAGACGGAGACCGCGGCGCCGATGACCGTGCTGCCGATCGTCATCACCAGGAGGCCCGGGACGAGATAGGCGATGTAGTCGGAGCGGTCGGCACCGCCGCCGCCGATGCCCGCGCTCATCACGTTGCCGAAGACGTAGACGAAGAGGAGCAGCAGCATGATCGGGGTGAGCAGCAGGTTCAGGGTCATCGACGGGTAGCGCCGGACGTGCAGCAGGTTGCGGCGGAGCATCGTGGACGAGTCGCGGACGGCGAGGGCGAGGGTGCTCATCGGACGTTCTCCTTGGCCTGGTGGGGGATCTTGCTGTCGCCGGTGAGGGCGAAGAACACGTCGTCGAGGTCGGGGGTGTGCACGGTCAGCTCGTCGGCCTCGATGCCGGCGGCGTCCAACCAGTCGAGGACGGCGCGCAGTTCGCGTTGGCTGCCGTCGCTGGGGATCTGGAGTGACAGCGCCTCGTCGTCGCGGGTGACCTCGCGCAGGGCGGTGGCCGCGGACTGGTAGGCGACCGGGTCGGTGAAGCGGAGCCGGACGTGTCCGCCGGGGACGAGCCGCTTCAGTTCCTCGGCGCTGCCCTCGGCGGCGATCCTGCCGTCGTTCAACACCGCGATGCGGTCGGCGAGTTCGTCGGCCTCGTCCAGGTACTGGGTGGTGAGGAAGACGGTGACCCCGTCGGCGACCAGCGTGCGGATGATGCCCCACATGGTGTGCCGGGAGCGCGGGTCGAGACCGGTGGTCGGCTCGTCGAGGAAGATGATCCGCGGGCTGCCGACCAGCGTCATCGCGATGTCGAGACGCCGCTTCATGCCGCCGGAGTAGGTGGAGGCGGGCTTCTTCGCCGCCTCGGTGAGGTCGAAGCGGGCCAGCAGTTCGGCGGCCACCCGGCGTCCCTCCTTCCGCGGCAGGTGGTGCAGATCGGCCATGAGCAGCATGTTCTCCTCGCCGGTGATCAGTCCGTCGACGGCGGAGAACTGCCCGGTGACGCCGATCGCGGCCCGTACGGCCTGCGGGTCCACGGCCAGGTCGTGGCCGCCGACGCGCAGTTCGCCGGCGTCGGCGGCGATGAGGGTGGAGAGGATCTTGACGGCGGTGGTCTTGCCGGCGCCGTTCGGACCGAGCAGAGCGAAAACCGTGCCGGCCGGTACCGAGAGGTCGATGCCGTCGAGGACCGTCTTGTCCCCGTAGGCCTTGCGCAGCCCCTTGGCCGCGATGCCGAGTGCGTGCGATGTCGTTGTCGTCATGCCGCAGAGCGTGCGGCAGGCCGCATTCAGCGCGGTTTCACGACGGTTTCACTGCCCCGGAACCGGGTCGCCCGAGCCCCGCCGCCGGTGTCTCCCATGGGGTTCATGTCCCGATCTCCTGGCACATCCGAGAGTTGACGGGTCATTGGGGCACATGCGGTGTGAAGGCGGGGTCGAGCCGGAAATCATTTTGTCATGAACCTGCGATCCGATGGGCGGATCGCGGTCTCATGGAGGTGTTGGATGCACCGCAGACTCGCCACCGGTCTCGCCGCCTCGACCCTGGCCCTGGTCGCCGTCGTCGCCACCGCGACAGCCGCCACCGCCGTACCCGCCGACAAGCCCCAGGTCCTCTCCGGTTGGACCCAGACCAGCGCGTCGAGCTACAACCTCTGGGCCGCCGCCCGCGCCAACCAAACCGCCTGGTCCGCCTACGAGTTCGACTGGTCCACCGACTACTGCTCCGACTCGCCCGACAACCCCTTCGGCTTCCCCTTCGCCGCATCCTGCGCCCGCCACGACTTCGGCTACCGCAACTACAAGGCCGCAGGCGGCTTCGACGCCAACAAATCGCGGCTCGACAGCGCCTTCTACGAGGACCTCAAGCGCGTCTGCGCCGCGTACGGCGGGGCCACCGCGACCGCCTGCGACAGCACGGCGTGGACGTACTACCAGGCCGTGAAGGTGTTCGGCTGACGCATTGTCAACTGCACGGCCGGTGCGGGACGTCGAAGTCCGGCGTCCCGCAACTCCGGCTCCGCCGAAGCGGGTTCACACCGCTACGACCCGAACCCCCGCCTCCTCGAACCGCCTTGCCATGTTGTGCTCCACCGCCGAGTCCGTCACCAGCGTGTCCACCGACTCGGCCGAACAGATCCGGGCGAAGGCCCGCTGCCCGAGCTTGCTGGAGTCGGCCGCGACAATGACACGCCCGGCGCGCTCGCACAGCAGCCGGTTGATCGCGGCCTCCGCCTCGTCGTGCGCCGCCGCACCGTGCGTCACGTCGAAGGCCACCACACCGAGCACCGCCACATCCACGGTGATCTGCGAGAGCACCCCGCCCGCGAGCGGCCCGACGAGTTCGTACGACTGTGGGCGCGCGACCCCACCGGTCAGCACGATCTTGAACTGGGGCCGTACGGCGAGCTCGTTGGCGATGTTGAGCGCGTTCGTCACGATGGTCAGTGCGGCCGATCCGGAGCTTCCGGGGGCTCCGGATGTGAGGTCGCCGCGCACGGCCAGGGCGCGGGCCACCTCCGTGGTCGTCGTACCGCCGGTCAGACCCACCGCCTCGCCCGGCGCGACGAGTTCGGCGACCGCCTTGGCGATGCGCTGCTTCTCGGAGGCGTGCCGGGCGGTCTTGTAGCGCAACGGCAGTTCGTACGACACCCCGTGCACCACGGCGCCGCCCCGGGTGCGCACCAGCATCTGCTGCTCGGCGAGTTGGTCGAAGTCACGGCGGATCGTGGCGGCCGACACCGCGAGGTCGGCGGCGGCCTCCTCGACGTCGAGCCGCCCGCGTTCCACGAGCAGCTCCAGCAGCGCCTTCCAGCGGGCGTCGCGCGACATCCGCACTCTCCGTTCCTCGATTCTCCGGCGACCCTAGCGCACACCATCCCCGCCGGAATGCTTGATTGTGCTCGAAAGATGGCTATATCTTGCAAGAACAAGCATTGGCGGGGAGGGGTACGGCATGACCCATGTCGAGGACGAGCTGAAGAGCCAGCCCGAGTGCTGGATACGCGCCGCGTCGGAGGCGCCCGGGTTTCGAGGGGTGCTGCCGGCGCCGGGGGAGCGGGTCGCGATCGTCGGCTGCGGCACCTCGTACTTCATGGCACAGGCCGTCGCCGCACTGCGCGAAGGGGCGGGCCAGGGAGAGACCGACGCCTTCGCCGCCTCCGAGTTCCCGCACGGCCGCCCGTACGACCGGGTCCTGGCCCTCACCCGCTCCGGCACGACCACCGAAGTACTGGAACTCCTGGGGCAGTTGAAGGGCCGCATCCGCACCACCGCGATCACCGCCGACCCGCACACGCCCGTCATGGCGGCCGCCGACGAGATCGTCGTGCTCGACTTCGCCGACGAACGCTCCGTCGTGCAGACCCGGTTCGCGACCACCGCGGTCACCCTGCTCCGCGCCCACCTCGGCCTGCACACCGACACCCCCGTAGCCGACGCCCGCACCGCACTCGCCGCCGAACTGCCCCAACAGCTCGTCGCCTGCACCCAGTTCACCTTCCTCGGCCGCGGCTGGACGGTCGGGCTCGCCAACGAGGCAGGCCTGAAGATGCGAGAGGCCTCACTGTCCTGGACCGAGGCCTACCCGGCGATGGAGTACCGGCACGGTCCGATCAGCATCACCACCCACGGCACCGCCACCTGGATGCTCGGCGAGGCACCCGAGGGACTCGCCCAACAGGTGCGCGCCACCGGCGGCTTGTGGATCGACGGCGGCCTCGACCCGCTCGCCGAACTCGTCCGCGCCCAGCGCCTCGCCGTCGCCGTCGCCGCACACCGCGACCTCGACCCCGACCGCCCGCGCCACCTCACCCGCTCGGTGATCCTCGCCCCCTGAAAGGACAGGAGAAGCCGTGCCCCTCGTCACCACCGGCGAACTCGTCACCCGCGCCGCCGAGTCCCGCTCCGCCGTGGCCGCCTTCAACATCATCACGCTGGAACACATCGAGGCCGTCGTCGCGGGTGCCGAGACCGCCGAGGCGCCCGTCGTCCTCCAAGTCAGCGAGAACGCCGTCAAGTTCCGCTACGGCCGCCTTCTCCCGCTCGCGCGCGCGGCCGTAGCCGCCGCCGAACGGGCCGCCGTACCCGTCGCGTTGCACCTCGACCACGTCCGGAGCGACGACCTGCTGCGCCAGGCACCCGGCGCCGGATTCAGCTCCGTCATGTACGACGCGGCCCGTCTGCCCTACGCCGACAACCTCGCCGCGACCCGCGCCGCCGCCGACTGGGCACACGCCCAAGGGCTGTGGATCGAGGCCGAGTTGGGAGAGGTCGGCGGCAAGAACGGCGAGCCCCCGCTCGACGCCCACGCACCCGGCGCCCGCACCGACCCCGCCCAGGCCCGCGCCTTCGTCACCGACTCCGGCGTGGACGCCCTCGCCGTCGCCATCGGCAGCTCCCACGCCATGACCACCCGTACGGCCACCCTCGACCACGACCTCCTCAAGCGGCTCGCCGCCACCCTGGAGGTCCCCCTCGTCCTGCACGGCTCCTCGGGAGTCCCCGACGACGAGCTGATCGCGGCCGTCGCGGGCGGCATCACCAAGGTCAATGTGGGTACGGCCCTCAACCTCGCGATGACCGGCGCGATCCGCGCCTACCTCGCCGAGCATCCGGAGGCGGTCGACTCCCGCAAGTACCTGAGCGTGGGCCGGGAGGCGATGGCCGGGGCGGTGACCCGCATCATCGGCGTGCTCGCCACATTCGGTCCGGCTACCGCTTGACGGCCTTCAGCACCACGAACTTCGGGTCGCTGGCGACGAGTTGGCTGTTGCCGAACAACCGCTTCAGCTTCACGTGATAGGCGAGATGCCGGTTGCCGATCACGTGGAGCTCACCGCCCTGGCGCAGCGCGCGTCGCGCGTCGGAGAACATCCGCCAGGCCGTCGCGTCGGTCGTCGCCTGGTGCGAGTGGAACGGCGGATTGTTCAGCACGAGGTCCACACTCTCGGCCGGGACCCCGGTCAGCCCGTCCCCGACCCTGAACTCGGCATGCCCCGGCACCCCGTTGGCCTTGTACGTGGCCTCCGCCGACGCCACGGCCTGGAACGACTCGTCCACGAACAGGACTTCGGCCTCCGGATCCGCCAGCGACACCGCCGTACCGACGACACCGTTCCCGCACCCGAGGTCGACGACCCGGCGCCGCCCGCGGCTTGAGGGCAGATGCTGAAGAAGGAACCGGGTGCCGATGTCGAGGCGCTCGGCGCAGAACACGCCCGCGTGATTGACCACGGTGTGCCCGGATACGACACCGATGCCGTCGGGCAGGGCGTAGCTGTGCGGCCACGGATTGGTGGCACGCGTTCCCGACGACCGGGGCGTGCAGTGGATCAGCCGGGCCTTCTTCTCGGCCAGCGAGGTCCGGGTCGGGCCGAGGATCCGCTCGAACAGCTTCAGCGTCGAGGTGTGGATCTCCTTCACCATGCCGGTGCCCACGACGACCGTGCCGGCGTGCACCGCGGGCGCCAGCCGCAGCAACTGGTCCTCCAGCAGCGCGAGACTCTTCGGCACCCGGACCAGCAGCACGTCGACGCGCTCGGGCGGCGGGTCCTGGGTGGTGAGCAGCCGTACGGCATCCGGGGCGACCTCGTTGCGGGCGAGGTTCGCCCTGGTCGCCTCCTGGGTGAGGAACGAGTCCGTGATCTGCACCGGGCCGTACTGCGCGAGCGCCGTGGCCAGGGCGCCCCAGCGGTCGCCCACGATCACGACCGTGCCGGACAGCGGGGTGTCCTGCGCCGCGAGATGTCGCAGCAGGTACTCGTCGGAGGCGTCCCAGGCGCGCAGCCGGTCGCGCGGGTCCTCTGGGAAGCGGGCCAGGGCGCGGTCGCCCCACGGAGTCGTCATGCGGTCGATATGGTCGTCCATCGTGCGCCAAGGCTAACCGAGTACCAGCTCACGGCCGGTCGGGGCAGGATGGATCACATGGACGCCGAGCTGTTTCCCCGCGCCCGCACGGAGATCGCGCCGGGCGCGGTGCACGTGCCGGACTGGCTCGACCCGGCCCGCCAGCGCGACCTCCTGGCGGCCTGCCGAGAGTGGGCCCGCCCGCCGGCCGGCCTGCGCACGGTCCACACCCCCGGCGGCGGCACGATGACCGCCCGCCAGGTGTGCCTGGGCTGGCACTGGTACCCGTACGCCTACTCCCGCGAGACGACCGACGGCGACGGCACCCCCGTGAAGCCGTTCCCGGCCTGGCTGGACGAACTGGGCCGGCGGGCGGTCGCCGACGCACTCGGGACGCCGACCGCCCCGTACGACATCGCGCTGATCAATTTCTACGACGCCGACGCCCGCATGGGCATGCACCGCGACAGCGACGAGAAGTCCGACGCACCGGTCGTCTCCCTCAGCCTCGGCGACACCTGCGTCTTCCGCTTCGGCAACACCGACACCCGTACGAAGCCTTACACGGACGTCGAGTTGCGGAGTGGGGACCTGTTCGTGTTCGGCGGCCCGTCGCGGCTGGCCTACCACGGGGTGCCGAGGGTGTACGAGGGCACGGCGCCGGGGGAGCTGGGGCTCAGGGGGAGACTCAACGTGACGCTGAGGGTCAGTGGCTTCCAAGACGGGGGCAAGATCTGAAGGGGCGCGGGGCTGTATCGATATGCGGCTCCGCCGCGTGGGCGCGACCAGCCCCCACCGGCCGCCACTATGACCACAACCCCCACTGGCTCTCGATACGGATCATGGGAGACTCCCCCTCATGAGCGGCGAAGGGACAACCTCAAGAGCGCGGCTGGACCGAGGACGCGGAGCCCTCGGCCCCGCGCTGGAACTCGTGCACACCGGCCGCGCCCCCACCCGCGCCGTACTCACCGCAGAACTGGGCGTGACCCGGGCCACGGCCGGCGCGGTCGCCGCCGAACTGGAGGCACTGGGCCTGATCAGGGTCGACGCGAGGCCCGGCGCGGCAGCCGGTTCGCAGGGCCGCCCCTCGCACCGGCTCGCGCTCGCCGAGGACGGCCCCGTCGTGCTCGCGGCGCAGGTGCACGCCGACGGCTTCCGCGCCGCGCTGGTCGGCCTCGGCGGCCGGATCGTGGCGACAGCCCCCGGCTGCGAGGCCGTCGACGCAGACCCGGCGAAGGTGCTCGGCTCGGTCGTCCAGGCCGGCGCGGATCTGCTGCGCGAGACGGGCCGCCGCTGCGTGGGCGCCGGACTCGCCGTACCGTCCGCCGTCGCCGAACCCGACGGACTGGCACTGAACCCCCTCCACCTCGCCTGGCCCGCGGGCGCGCCCGTGCGGCGGATCTTCGCCGAGTGCGTGCGCGCGGCCGGTCTCGCCGGACCGGCGTTCGCGGGCAACGACGTCAACCTCGCCGCGCTCGCCGAACACCGGCACGGCGCGGGCCGGGGCGCCCGCGACCTGCTGTGCGTGGCGACCGGGCACCGGGGTGTGGGCGGTGCGCTGGTCCTCGACGGGCGTCTGCACACGGGGAGTTCGGGGCTCGCGCTCGAAGTCGGACACCTCACCGTCAACCCCGAGGGCCGCCCCTGCTACTGCGGCAGCCGCGGCTGTCTCGACGTCGAGGCCGACCCGCTCGCCTTCCTCACGGCCGCCGGCCGTGAGCCGGGCCCCGAGGTGTCCCTGCTCCAGGAGTCCAACGACCTGATCCGCCGGCACTACGACGACCCGTCCGTACGGCGGGCTGCCGAAACCCTCATCGACCGGCTCGGGCTGGGGCTCGCCGGGCTGGTGAACATCCTCAATCCCGACCGGATCATCCTCGGCGGACTGCACCGCACCCTCCTGGACGCCGACCCGGACCGGCTGCGCGCGGTCGTCGCCGACCGCAGCCTGTGGGGGCAGAGCGGGGGCGTGCCGATCCTCGCCTGCACCCTCGACCACAACAGCCTGGTGGGCGCCGCGGAGTTGGCGTGGCAGCCCGTGCTCGACGATCCGCTGGCGGCCCTTTCCTGACCGCGCGGACGGCACGTGACGGAAGGAATTGACGAGCCCGTTGGGAGCCGGGGCAGAGTAGGTCTATCGTCGGAAACCTAAGGCCAGAGGATGGAGGCGGCCGGTGATGCCGCAGGATGAGCCCGTGATCGGATGCACGGGGCAGGTGATCATCGGGACGCGTGGAAACGCGGGCCCCGGCGAGATCCTGGTACGCGTCCGCGGCGGCTCCGAGACCTTCCTCGCCTGGTCTGACGATCCTCTGCCCACGGGGGCGACCGTGCTCGTGATCGAGTCGCGTGGGGGTCGTGAGGTCCACGTCATCGAATGGGTGGATCCATTGGACGCGCTGGGCGGGGACCCCGCCGGCGCAGAGTGAGGAGTACCAATGTTCGGTTACCGCGTTCCCGCTCCCGATGAGGCGATGCTGATCTCGGGTGGCAGGCGGGGACTGGGGGGCGCGCCGTTCCGAGTCGTGACGGGGCACGGAAAGTTCGTGCTCCCGGTTTTCCGCAAGACCCGTTTCCTCACCCTGGCGATGTGCGAGGCGGAGGTCACCGAGACCTGCGTGACCCGGCAGGGCATCGCCCTGAACGTCCGCGCCGTGATTGCCTTCAAGGTCGGCAACGACACCGAGAGCATCATCAACGCGGGCCAGCGCTTCCTGTCCGACCAGGACCAGATGTCGGTCCTGACCGGCCGGATCTTCGCCGGTCACCTGCGGTCCATCATCGGCTCGATGACCGTCGAGGAGATCGTCACCGAGCGGCAGAAGCTCGCCGCCGAGGTCCTGGACACCTCGAAGATCGAGATGGCCAAGATCGGCCTGATCGTGGACTCGCTGCAGATCCAGTCGATCGACGACGGCGACACCGGCTACATCGAGGCGATGTCCGCCCCGCACAAGGCGGCCATCCAGCGCCAGGCCCAGATCGCCCAGGCGCAGGCCACGCAGGCCTCCGCCGAGGCGCAGCAGGTCGCGGCCCGCAACCAGGCCGAGTACGCCCGGCAGACCGCCGTCGTCAAGGCCGAGTACTCGGCCGAGGTGGACCGCGCCCAGGCGCAGGCCGCGCAGGCCGGACCGCTGGCACAGGCCCACGCCCAGCAGGAGGTGCTCGCCGCGCAGACCGAACTGGCCCAGCGCCAGGCCGAGTTGCGCCAGCAGCAGCTCGTCGCCGAGATCGTCAAGCCGGCCGAGGCCGAGGCCCAGCGGATCAAGCTGCTCGCCATCGCCGAGGCCGACCGTATGAAGATCCAGGCCGAGGCGGCGGCCTCCTACGACCGGGTCGCGCTCGACCGCATGCTGATCGACCAGCTCCCGCAGATCGTGAAGGAGGCGGCGGGCGGCCTCGCGGGCGCCAACGTCAACGTCCTCAACGGCGCGGACGGTCTCGGCGAGATCGCGGCCGGCCTGGTCTCCCAGGGCCTCACGATCCTCGACTCGGTCCGGGGCAACCTGGGCAACGCGGACAACGACGGCCGCCGCCCCGGCGACGAGGTCAAGAACCTGCTCCAACTCCCGGCGAAGAAGGACGACAAGAAGGACGACGGTCCGGTGGACCTCGACTAGCAGCCGCGCACGGCGGCCGGTCCTACCAGGGAGCCGTGAGGCTCCACAGCGTCGCCACCAGCGGGCGGCGCAGGTCCGCCCGCCGTATGCACAGTCCGATCGGGAGCGGCTCCGGCGCGGGATCCGCCGCGACCACCGACAGTCGCTCCCGTACGGCACTGCACTCCAGCACCAGCCGGGGCACCACGCCCGTCCCGCAGCCCAGCGCGACCAGCGTCAACAGCCCTTCGTGGCCGTCCGGTTCACAGACCACGTCCGGTGTCGTGCCCCGGGCCCGGAACCAGCGGTCGGCCGCCTCCCGGACCAGACCCCGGTGCGGCAGGACGAACGGGCCGTCCAGCCCCGGATCGGGACGGTCGCGGGCGGTGACCAGCACCAGCTCTGTCACCGCGACCGTCCGGCTCACCAGCGGCTCCGGCAGCCGCGCCGGGATGCCCGCGACCGCCACGTCCACCTCACCCTCGTCGAGCCGGGCCAGCGCGGCCGCCGCGTCGCCGGTTCGCAGATCGAGCCGCACCTGCGGATGCGCGGCCCGGAACGGCGCCAACAGGTCGGGCAGCAGGGCCTGGCAGGCGGTCACCGTGGCGAACAGGGCGAGGCGGCCGGTGAGTTCGGCCGGGTCGGGATGCTCCTCGCGGTAGGCACGCCACAACTCCAGTGCCTGGACGGCGTATTCACGGAACCGGTGCCCCTCCGCCGTCAACGACACCCCGCGCGCCCCACGGTCGAACAACCGGTGCCCGAGGTCGGCCTCCAGCCGCTGCACGGTCCGTGTCAGCGTCGCCGGACTCACATGGCAGTCGAGACTCGTCCGCCCGAAGTTCAGCGTCTGCGCCAGATGCAGGAAAAGATGCAGCTCCCGCCGGTTGTCCCGCATCCCGTGACCAGGTCCTTTCACTTCTCGCAACAGTCCGCTGCACAGATTGCGCTTGCCGCAACACTCGCCCGGAGCCTACAACTCGACCATGACCTCGACCACGCACACCTCCGCCGTCTTCACCCTCGAAACGATGGACGTGCCCGGCGGCACGGAGACCATCCTGCGCGGCGGCCGGCACCTCTTCCCGCTGCTCCCGCAGGCCTTCGCCGGCGTCCACCGCATCGGCGTCATCGGCTGGGGCCCACAGGGCCGCGCCCAGGCCCGCAACCTGCGCGACTCCCTCGCCGGTACGGACATCCGGGTGAGCGTCGGACTGCGCCCCGGCTCGGCGTCCGCCGCCGACGCCCGCGCCCACGGCTTCACCGAGGAGGACGGCACA
Source organism: Streptomyces sp. NPDC001100 (assembly GCF_053598575.1). NCBI lineage: Bacteria > Bacillati > Actinomycetota > Actinomycetes > Kitasatosporales > Streptomycetaceae > Streptomyces > Streptomyces sp. NPDC001100. Next base: position 7,713 of record NZ_JBSFKO010000041.1, on the reverse strand, counting down.
CTCGGCGACTGGCTCGCCGTCACCGCCGACAGCGACCTCGTCATCCTCCTGATCGCGGACGCAGCGCTCGCCGCCCACCACGAGGAGATCTTCGCGGCCCTCAAGCCCGGCGCCACCATCGGCCTCTCGCACGGCTTCCTCCTCGGCCATCTCCGGGCCACCGGAGGCGACTTCCCGCCCGGACACGGCGTGATCGCCGTCTGTCCCAAGGGCATGGGCGACTCCGTGCGCCGCCTCTACGAACAGGGCGCCGAGATCAACGGCGCCGGAATCAACAGCAGTTACGCCGTCCACGCCGACCCCGACGGCAGAGCCACCGACCGCGCGCTCGGCTGGTCGGTCGCGCTCGGCTCGCCGTACACCTTCCGAACCACCCTGGAGAGCGAGTACCGCTCCGACATCGTCGGCGAGCGCGCCATCCTGCTCGGCGCGGTCCACGGCATCGTCGAGAGCCTCTACACCCGCTACCGCCTTTCCGGCGACGACCCGGTGACCGCGTACGAGCGCTCCTGCGAGAACGTCACCGGACCGATCGCGCGCACGATCTCGCACGCCGGACTCCGCGCCGTCCGCGAGGAGTTGGACCCGGCCGGACGTGAGATCTTCGACCGCGCGTACTCGGCGACCTACGGCCCCGCCCGCGAGATCGTCGCCGAGATCTACGACGAGGTCGCCGACGGGACCGAACTGCGCAGCGTCGTCCTCGCCGAACGGCGGCTCGGCGCACGGGAGATGAGCGGGATCGGCGGCTCACCCATGTGGGCCGCCGGAGCGGAGGTCCGCGCCCACCGGTCCGAACGCGCCCTGCCCGTCGAGGCGTTCACCGCAGGAGTGTTCGTGGCGACGATGACCGCCCAGGTCGACGAGTTCGCCGAGCGCGGGCACCCCTGGTCCGAGATCGTCAACGAGTCCGTCATCGAGGCGGTCGACTCCCTGCTGCCCTACATGCACGCCCGCGACGTGGCGTACATGGTCGACAACTGCTCCCGCACGGCCCGCCTCGGCACCCGCCGCTGGGGCCCGCGCTTCCAGGCCGCCTGCGAGCAGATCGCCTACCCGGCGTCCGAACTCCCGCCGAACGAAGCCCTGTTGACGGCCTTCGACACCCACCCCATGCACGAGGCACTGGCCGCCGCGGCCAAACTGCGGCCGTCCGTGGACATCTCCGTGGCGTAGACGCCCGTCACCGCGAGGTCGGGAACGGCAGGGCGTCCTGGTAGGCGTTCACCGGCTTGGCGACCTTCTCGACGGTGACGCAGTCGAGCGCGGCCGGGGCGGAACTCGTACCCAGGGTTCCGCTCAATGCCAGTCGACGGCGAAAGCCCGCGCGGGGTTCTCCCTGAGGATGCGCCCCACCAACTCCTCACCCAGTTCCAGCGCGAGTCGTGGCGCGACCCGCCGCAGCAGATACGGCATCCCCGGCCCACCGTCCACCGAGCGGGCGCCCGCGACGACCGTGTCCCCGCCGAGCAGCAGCCGGTCACCGAAACCGGCCTCGGCCAGCGCCCGCACTCCGTCCGGCATGCGCCAGTCCGTGGCGTGATGGGCGCGGGACGGCCCGTCGAACGCGAGGTGGGCCCCCGTTTCCGCGGCCTGCCGCTGGACCACGAGGTCGGGGGAGCGGTTGAGATGACCGAGTATCACCCGACCCGGCTCCACGCCCAACTCCCCGCACAACAGGTCGAGTACGTCGAGTGCGCCCGTACCCATCTCCAAGTGGACGGCGATCGGCGCGCCCGTCGCACGGTGGGCCTCGGCCGCCGCGGTCATCGTCCACCGCGCGTGTGCGTCGAGGCCGTGGAAGCCGCCCGCCACCTTGATGACCCCGGCACGGACACCGGACGGCCCGATGCCCTCCGTTAGTTCGGCGACGAACACCTCGGCCAGTCCGCGCCGCAGGCTCTTCAGCAACTCCGGGCTGTAATGGGCAGCTTGATGCAGCCCGGTCGCGCACACCACGTGCACACCCGTGCCCCGGGACAGCGAGGGCAGATCGGCGACCCGCCGCCCCATCCCGTACGGCGTCCACTGCACGACACCGCCACCGCCCACCGAACGGAACGCGGCCAACTCGGCCCGCGCTGCGGAGGCGTCCTCCAGCTCCTGGCCGGGCAGTTGGGGACTGCGCAGAAAGAGGTGGTCGTGGGCGTCGCACACACCCAGCTCCCCGGGGGCCACATCTCCCAGCACCGTACGGACGAAGCCGACGGAACTCACCGCTACCACTGCCGACCGCGCGGCAACGCGCCCCGTCCGGGCTCCGAAACGTGCAGCACCTGGAACACGTCCCCCTCCGCCTTCGGCCTGTCGTGCTCCCAGGGTTCCCAGAGTTCCCAGAGCGAGAAGTGCACCAGCTCCCAGCGGTGCGGGTCGACGGCCGCCGCAGCGAGCACCGCGCCGTCCTCACCGGCCAGCCGCCGGGTCTCACCGACCGCGTCCTCCATGACCGCGGCCAGTTCCATCCCCTCCGGTATCCGCCGCCGGCTGCGCACGGCGACGGCGGGGGAGGAGCCCGCGGCGCCGCCCTCCTCGTAGGCGAGACCGGTCCACTGCCGAACCTCCGGCCGCCCGAAGTCGTTGGTGAGCCCCTGGAAGGCACCGCCCCAGAGGAAGCGGTTCATGCCCTCCACCGTGTTCCACAGATAGAACGGTGCGTACTGGTTGACCGGCGAACCGTGCACCCCGCGCTCGCGCAGCAGATACGTCTTGAAGCCGAGCCCGTCCCAGTCGTCGAGCAGATGCCCGATCCGCGCCACCCGGCCCCGCACGATGCCCATGTCGTAGTCGGCGGGCAGCGTGAGTTCGTACTGCATGGCGTGCATCAAGTGCCTCCTCAGGAGGGGTAGTTCGCGGGGTCGACGTGCCCGTGCCACTCGGCGGTCGTGCCGTCCTCGGCGGCCTCGACGACGGCGAGATGCGTCATGAACGTGCGCGGTCCGGCGCCGTGCCAGTGCCACTCGCCCGGTTCGATCCACACGGTGTCGCCCGCGCGGATCGTCTCGACGGCACCGCCCTCGCGCTGCACGAGTCCCTCGCCCTCCGTCACGTACAGCACCTGGCCGTGCGGATGGGTGTGCCACGCGGTGTGTGCGCCGGGCGTGAAGTGCACGCTGAACATCCGTATCCGGGACGGCGGTTCGGGCGCGGCGAGCTCGTCGAGCCACACGATGCCGGTGAAGTTCTCCGCCGGACCCTGCCGCGTGTCGGGACGCTTCCTGGTGATCTGCACTTGCCTGGACTCCAATCAGGGAGTGGATCGATGCGGGGTGAGAAGGGAGAGCAGTCCTCGGACACCCGCGTCGAACGCGCCCGGCGAACCGGACGCACGGGCCAGGACATACCCGCCCTGTACGGTCGCGAGAATCGTCGCCGCGATCTCCTCGCCGTCCAGCTCCGCCCCGAACTGCCCCTGCTCCTTGCCCTCTTCGACGATTCCGGCGAGCCGCTCACGGATCCAGTCCAGGGTCTCGTCCACCGGCTCGCGCAGTTCGGCGCTGGCGATCACGTCCGGATCCATCGTCAGTCGCCCGACCGGACACCCGCGCAGCACATCGCGCTCACGCCGCAGATACGCCTCGATCCGCTCGTACGGGGTGCCCGGCCCGTCGAGTACTCCCGCCGCGGTAGCCCGCAGCTCCTCGGCCGTCCGCCGGATCGCCGCCAGGGCCAGATCCGGCTTGCCCTTGAAGTGGTGGTACATGCTGCCCTGCCCGGCGCCCGCGCGCTCCAGGATCGCCTTGGGGCTGGTGCCCACGTACCCGCGCTCCCACAACAGCTCGCGGGTGGACTCGATCAACCGCTCCGGGGTGCTCATGCACTGACTGTACATACTAGTAGTTACAGAAGTCGAGGACTTGAGGACTTGAGGAGCAGCCGGAACGAACGCACCTACTCCCCGGGAGGTACACACACTGCCGCTGGCCGTACGACGACCCGCCCCCGTCCCGGAGCCAGTCTCGATACATCACCGGAAGCCCGTTGAGGGCTCATGACTCCTTGGAGATGAATCGACATGCAGACTCTCGCGAATTGGAACGGCGGCGGCCCCGGCCCGTGGATCCTGTTCTTCCCGCTGATCTGGGCGGCCGTGGTGGTCGGCGTGGTGACCGTGCTCCGCCGCAGCGCCTGGCGCGCTCGCGGCGGCCCGTGGCGCGCGATGCCCGACCCCCGCCCCACCGGCGACTCCCCGCTCGCCGTCCTCGGCCGCCGCTTCGCCTCCGGCGAGATCGACGAGGACGAGTACTGGCGTCGCCTGTCCGTCCTCGACGAGCAGTTCGGCCGCGTCGGCAAGGGAGGCGGCCCGGCATGACCACCGCGACCACCACCCGCACGGCCGCGCGGGTCGTCGACGCCGTGAAGGTCTACGGCGTCGGCGACACCGCCGTGCGCGCCCTCGACGGAGTGAGCGTCGACTTCCCGACCGGCCGCTTCACCGCGATCATGGGCCCCTCGGGCTCAGGCAAATCCACCCTGATGCACTGCGCAGCCGGACTCGACACACTCACCTCCGGAGCCGCCTACATCGGCGACACCGAACTCGGCGCGCTCGACGACCGGCGCCTGACCCTCCTCCGCCGCGACCGCGTCGGCTTCGTCTTCCAGGCCTTCAACCTGATCCCGATCCTGACCGTCGCCGAGAACATCACCCTCCCCCTCGACCTGTCCGGAGCCGGAGGCGACCACGACTGGATCGACGAACTCATCGACGTCGTAGGCCTCCGCGACCGCCTCCACCACCGCCCCTCCGAACTCTCCGGCGGCCAGCAGCAACGCGTCGCCGTGGCAAGGGCGTTCGCGGGCCGCCCCGAGGTCGTCTTCGCCGACGAGCCGACCGGCAACCTCGACTCCCGCTCCGGCGGCGAGGTACTCGGCCTGCTCCGCCGCGCCGTACGCCAGACGGACCGCACGGTCGTCATGGTCACCCACGACCCGGTCGCAGCCGCCCACGCCGACGAGGTCGTCTTCTTCGCCGACGGACGCCTGGTGGACCGTATGGAATCCCCCACGGCCGACAAGGTGCTGGACCGCCTCAAGGCCTTCGAGGTGAGGTCGTGAACGCGTCCGTACGCCTGAGCATGTCCTCCCTACGGGCCCACAAAAGGCGCTTCGCCGGTACGTTCCTCGCGGTCTTCCTCGGCGTCGCCTTTCTCGCCGGAACCCTCGTCATGGGCGACACCCTGCGCGCCGGCTTCGACACCATGTTCGGCGACGCGACCAGCGGCACGGATGCCGTGGTCCGCAGCGCCGACGCCATCACAACCCCCGGCGAGAGCCAGGGCGTGCGGCAACCAGTAAGCACATCCCTGGCAAAGACCATCGCCCAGGTACCCGGCGTCGCGGCCGCCGCCCCCAGCATCCAGGGCGCGGGCCAACTGGTCGGCGCCAACGGCGAACCGATCGGCGGCAAGGGTCCGCCCACCCTCGCCGGCAACTGGATCACCGACCCGAAACTCAACCCGTACCGCCTGGCCGAGGGCCGCACGCCCACTGCCCCCGGCGAGGTCGTCGTCAACCGGGGCGCCGCCGACAAGGGTCACTTGAAGATCGGAGACACCACAACACTGCGCACACCGAACCCCGTCAAGGTGAAGATCGTGGGCCTCGCGACCTTCGCCGGCGAGGACGGCATGGCCCAGGTGACATTCACCGGCATGACCCAGGCCGACGCCGAGAAGTACCTCACCGCCAGGCCCGGCGAGGCATCGAGCATCAGCGTGCGCGCAGGCCCCGGCATCAGCCAGCACCAACTGGTCGACCGCCTGAATCCCATACTCCCCAAGGGAGTTGAGGCGATAACGGGACAGGAGTCGGCACAGGAGAACACCGACATGATCTCCTCCCAATTCCTGACGATGTTCACCACGTTCCTCCTGGTCTTCTCCGGCATCGCCCTCCTGGTCGCGACCCTCTCCATCCACAACACCTTCGCCATCGTCATCGCCCAACGCACCCGCGAGAACGCCCTGTTGCGGGCCATCGGCGCCTCCCGCCGCCAGATCACCGCGGCCACGGTCACCGAGGCGAGTGCGATCGCGGTGACGGCATCGGCAGCGGGTCTCGCTGGCGGCATCGGTACGGCGGCCGGACTCCAGGCACTCTTCCCGGCGATCGGATTCCCCTTCCCGGACGGCGACTTGGTGATCCGGGCCTCTTCCATGGTCTTGCCCCTCGCCGTCGGCGTGGTCGTCTGCCTCGGCTCCGCACTCATGCCGGCCGTACGCGCCGGCCGCACCGCGCCTCTGGCCGCGCTCCGCGAGACGGCCGTCGACCAGTCCGGCGCGTCCCGCGTCCGCGCGGTGACCGGAACGGGGCTCGCCGCCCTGGCGATCGCGGTCACCCTCACAGGCGTACTGGTGTCACCGTCCCTCCCGCTGGCGGGACTTGGCGCCGTACTGGCCCTTGCCGCCTTCGTCGTGCTGGGCCCGGTCGCCTCCTCCACGGCAGTACGCGTCCTGGGCAGCCCCCTGGACCGACTGCGGGGCATCACGGGCGGCCTCGCCAGGCGCAACGCCCTCCGCAACCCCCGCCGCACGGCGGCCACCGCGAGCGCACTGATGATCGGCGTGGCCGTGGTGTCCCTGTTCACGGTCTTCGGCGCCTCGCTGAAGGCCACGATGGACCAGACCGTGTCCCGGTCCTTCGCCGGAGACGTGGCGGTCAGCACCCCCTCCTTCGGTGCGGGCGGCAGCGGCCTGAGCCCTCAACTGGCCCGAGCCATAGCCAAGTTGCCCGAGGTGGACACAGCAGTGGGCCTGGGCCGAGGAGTTGCCGAAGTCAACGGCAGCGGAAGGGCGTTGACGGTAACGGATCCCACGGGCCTGGTCCGCACCTTCGACCTGGGCAAGGTCCAAGGATCATTGACCACCCTGGGCACCGACGGCATCGCCATCACCCGCACAGAAGCGAACCGCCAACACCTCACCACCGGCAGCAAGGCCCAACTCACCTTCACCGACGGCAAGAAGAAGACCTTCACGGTCCGCGCGGTCTACGGCCAGTCCGAACTCGTCGGAGACTACGTCATCACCCGAACCGCCTGGGCCCCCCACCGCACCCAGGACTCCGACACATTGGTCGCCGTGTCCTTCAAGAAAGGCGTGAGCACGGCGACGGGCAGGACCGCGGTCGAAGAGATCGCAGCGCGCTACGGCAACCCACAGGTCCAGACCCGCCACTCATACGCGCAGTCCTCGGCAGGCGGCATCGACATGATGCTGACCCTCGTCTACGCCCTTCTAGCTCTGGCGGTCCTGATCGCCCTGCTCGGCATCGCCAACACACTGACCCTGGCGATCCACGAACGCACCCGAGAACTGGGCCTGTTGAGGGCCGTAGGTCAGACCCGCCGCCAGCTGAGGGCCATGATCCGCTGGGAGTCGGTCCTGGTGGCCGCCTTCGGCACCCTGGGCGGCCTCACTCTCGGCGCCTTCCTCGGCTGGGTCCTGGTCAAGGCCTCGGACGGCGCAAGCGACACCACCTTCGCCTTCGCGATCCCACCCCGACAACTCCTCCTGGTAGCCCTGGTAGGCCTGACAGCAGGGGCACTCGCAGGCCTCCGTCCAGCCCGCCGAGCCGCACATCTGGACCTACTCCGAGCCATCGCCACGGAGTAACCCCGGGCAAGGGCCCACCAACTCCCACTGTCCCCACGCGCCGGCCCGAGAGGGAGCCGCAGGGGCGCGCCGGTGTCGAGAGGCCCACCGCGCGGAGGCG
>NZ_JBSFKO010000040.1:0-96364 GCF_053598575.1 Streptomyces sp. NPDC001100 | reverse complement strand
CGGAGCGGTGGTCGCCGTTCCCCTGGTCGCGGTCACCAACACGGTGGTGAGCTACATGTCACTTCCCGCGGGAAGTGACACACTTTTTTGAACCCCCTACCCCGCCCGGCGCGACACGCCGACCGACGCGGGCTCGTCCCCTCAGGGACGGGACGTCAAGTACCCGCCCATGGTCCGGAAGTAGTCGCCGGTCGCGTACTCGGTGCCGTCGTCCGTGCGCACCCGGCGCACCAACAGCCCACGGCCGCGCCCGGTGTGGGCCTCGGGGCCGGCCACGACGACCACTCCGTCGCCCTCGCGGATGAAGATCCGCCCCGGGGTGCCGCCGTAGCACCCCTCGGAGACGGCCGCCGAGACGATCCTGAGCCGCTCCCCGCGATGAAAGGCGTAGGCGTTCGGATACGGGTCCGACTGGGCCCTGACAAGGCGCTCCAGACGTTCCGCGGGCCAACTCCAGTCGATACGGCTGTCCTCGGCCGACCGCTTGTGGAAGAAGCTGGCGCGGCTGCGGTCCTGCGGCACCCACTGGCCGGCGTCGCGGCCGGAGGCGATCAGGTCGAGCGACTCGCGCACGATCGGCGCGATGAGGTCGACGGTGCGGTGGAACAGGTCGGTGGCGGTGTCGGTGGGGCCGACCGGGACCGAGCGCTGGATCAGGATGTCCCCCGCGTCGAGTTCGCCGTTCATGCGGTGCGCGGTGACGCCGACACGCGGCTCGTCGTTCAGCAGCGCCCAGATGATCGGGGAGAAGCCCGCGTACGACGGCAGCAGCGAGTCGTGGATGTTGAGGGTGCCGTGCGGCGGGAGGTCGAACAGCTCCGGGGGCAGCCAGGTCCGCCAGTTGTTGGCGACGATGATGTCCGGGCGCGCTTCCCGTACGGCGTCCAGGAGTTCCGCGTCGTCGGGGCGGTTGCGCAGCAGGACGGGGACGTCGTTCTTCTCGGCGAGTTCGGCGACGCTGTCGTCCCAGATCTTCTCGTAGGCATGCTCACTTTTCGGGTGGGTGACGACGGACACGACCTCGTGGTCGGAGTCCAGCAGCGCCTGCAGCGTGCGGTGACCCCAGGTCTGATAGCCGAGCATGACGACCCGCATGACGGTCCTTCCCTTCAACGACTCATTGCAAGGTAAGCCTTACCTTATCTAGCATTGGGTTGCCTGAGGGAGGCGATGCCACGGTGAAGTCACCGCTCATGGATTCCGAAGTGGTCCACGACATGCTCGGAATCGGATTCGGTCCGTCAAATCTCGCTCTGTCCATAGCGGTTGAGGAGCACAACAGGAGCCTTCCGGCAGACAGCCGTCTCAACGCCCTGTTCCTGGAGCGCCAGCCGCGCTTCGGCTGGCACCGGGGCATGCTGATCGACGACGCCACGATGCAGGTGTCGTTCCTCAAGGACCTGGTCACGCTGCGGAATCCGACCAGCGACTACAGCTTCCTCTGCTTCCTGCGCGAGCAGGGCAGACTGATCGACTTCCTGAACCAGAAGACGCTCTTCCCGCTGCGCGTGGAGTTCCACGAGTACTTCGAGTGGGCGGCCGAGCGCGTCTCCCATCTCGTCTCCTACGGCAGTGAGGTCGTCGCCGTCGACCCGGTGCGCGGCGACGACGGAGAGGTGGCCTTCTTCGACGTCACCACCCGGGACACCTCAGGGAACGGCGCCACCGTGACCCGCCGGGCCCGCAACATCAGCGTGGCCATGGGTCTCGAACCGCATGTGCCGCCGGGTCTCGAACTGGGCGAACGTCTCTGGCACAACAGCGAGTTGATCCCCCGCGCGACCGAACTGGCCGACGCGGGACGGCCGGTGCGGCGGGCCGTGGTGCTCGGCGCGGGCCAGAGCGCCGCCGAGGCGGTGGACTATCTGCACCGCACCTTCCCGGACGCCGAGGTGTGCTCGGTGTTCGCCAAGTACGGCTACACCCCGGCCGACGACAGCCCGTTCGCGAACCGCATCTTCGACCCGGAGGCGGTGGACGTCTACTTCTCGGCGCCCTCCGAGGTCAAGCAGTCACTGCTCGACTACCACCGGTCCACCAACTACTCCGTGGTCGACATGGAGTTGATCGAAGCCCTGTACGCCACCGCGTACCGGGAGAAGGTGGCGGGACGCGAGCGGCTGCGTTTCCTGAACGTCTCGCGGATACGCGCCGTGGATACCGGAGCGGACGGCGGTCTCGACGTCGCCGTGGAGTTCCTGCCCACCGGCGAGAAGCAGGTGCTGCCCGCCGACGTACTGGTGCTCGCCACCGGCTACCGGCCCCGCGACCTGGGTTCACTGCTCGGCGAGGCGGCCAAGCTCTGCCTCAGGGACGACGGGGACGAGATCCGCGTGGGCCGGGACCACCGGGTCGAGACCGTCCCGGAGGTGACCGCCGGCCTCTACCTCCAGGGCGGCACCGAGCACACCCACGGGCTGACCAGCACCCTGCTGTCGACGGTCGCGGTCCGGGCTGAGGAGATCCACCGCTCGGTACAGGCGACGAAAGTAGCCGTCTGACGGCCCCACGGTTCCCCGGGCCCGGAGGGTACGGTCCCTTCCGGGCCCGGGGTTTTTGCCTGCACCCGATCAACTCCCCGCACAATCAGCGATGTTGGGCCACCAGCACGCTGTCACCGACCTGCGGCCGGATCGCGTCCACGATGTCCCGGGAGTCCTCGCCACCGGGCTGCCGTGGATGTCCGAAACCGGTCTCGCGCCCGTCCGGTTCACGCTCGGCGGGGCCGGGCATGTCGTACGGGATCATGTCGGATGACGGCATGCGCGTCGGCCTCTCACCGGTCGTCGGACGTCATGGAGGCCTCAGGACACGGGACCGGGTCAGCGATCGGGTCAGTAAGGGCCATGGGTCCAGCGGCCGTTCGTCATCGTGGCATGCACGGGCATCGCGCGCAGGGTGTCCGGATCGGCGTCCAGCGGGTCCACGTCCACGACCACCAGGTCGGCCGGGTCCCCGACCCTGATGAGCCGGCGGCCTCGGGCCGCGGCGACCAACGCGTCCGGTACGGACAGGCGTTGCTCCGGATGCCAGGCGGGGCGTTCGTCGTCGGTGCGGCTGACCGCCGAGGCGATGGCGAGCCAGGGGTCGAGCGGCGAGACCGGGGCGTCCGAGCCGAACTCCAGCCGTGCGCCGGCGGCGAGCAGGTCGCCGTAGGCGAAGGCGCGTTCGGTACGTCCGGCCCAGTGCCGGTCCGCCACGTCGCGGTCGTCCGTCGCGTGCCGGGGCTGGACGCCCGCGATCACTCCCAGCTCGGCGAATCTCGGGAGGTCTTCGGGGCTCAGCAGCTGCGCGTGCTCGATCCGGCCGCGGCAGCGCACCGCCTCGAAGGCGTCCAGGGCAACGGTGTTGGCGCGGTCGCCGATGGCGTGCACGGCGGGTTCGATGCCGTGCGCGGCGGCACGCCGCATGAGCCGTACGAGCTCGTCGGGGGCCGTCTGCTCGATGCCGTGGGCGCCGTCCGTGCCCTCCAGGCCGGGGTAGGGGTCGCGGCACAGGGCGGTGCGGGTGTTGAGCGAACCGTCCGTGAAGAGTTTCAGCGGGCCCACCCCGACCAGGCCACCGATCTCTTCGCCCGTGCGCAGCCCGCGCTTGATCGCGGCGTCCAGGTAGCTCGGATACACCGCGGCCAACACCCGTACGGCGGGCTGGAATTGGGCCGAACGGCGTTCCCAGTCCGCGACCGTGTCGCCAAACTGGAAGTCGATGACTCCGGTGACGCCGCGTGCGGCGGCGGCCCGGCAGGCCTCCTCGATCCAGCCGTCGAGCACCTCGTCCGGGGTCGCGGGGAGCGCGGCGAGGGCTTCGTGGGCCTCGTGTTCCCTGATCAGGCCGGTGGGGTGGTCGCCGCGGCCGACGAGCGCGAGGCAGGCCGAGTTGAACCACGCGGCATGGAGATCGGCGCTGACCAGGGCGACCGGCCGGTCGGGCAGCACCGCGTCGAGCAGTGCTTTGTGCGGGGCGTCGGGCCACAGGCCGTCGCGGAACCCGTAGCCGTAGAGCACCGTGCCGTCGGACGTCCCGGCGCGCGCCCGGACGAGCTCGGTCACCGCCCGGGCGGAGTCGGTTCCGGCCAGGTCCAGCCGGTGCCGGGCGCTCGCCCATTCCGCGAGGTGGACGTGGGCGTCCCACAGGCCGGGCAGCAGCACCCGTCCGTCGAGATCGAGGACGGGTTCACCGCCGGCCCCGGCGTCCGGGTCCGCGCCCGCTTCCGGGACGACGTGGGTGATCCTGCCGTCCGCCACCCGCAGCCGGGCGAGTGGCCCACCGGCGCCGAGCCGCACCCGGGCGAGCGTCCGTGCGGGTGCCGGGGCACTTGCGGTGTCTGCCATACAGAACCCCCTAGGTAAAGTTAGGCTTACCTTACCTTCACATCAGTGCCGGGCAGGGCCGAGCCCTGCGATGACACCGGTGACAGTGTTCACGACATCCCCGACGACCGTCATCACCGGCTGCACGACATCGGCGGCCGGTGCGGGCACAGGCTCGGGCTCCGGCGCGGGATCCTCACAGCAGGCGACCTGCGCGGCGCGGGGCGTGTTCTGCGGCTGATCCTGCTCGGGAGGATCCGAGGGAGGCGACTGCGTCACATCATCGCTCTCGGGTGTCGTCGGATCACCGCCGCGGGGCGCGTCACCCCTGCCGTCCGCCTCCCCTCTACCTCCGTCCGCAGGTTCGTCACCCTCGGCCCCCTCGTCGGCGGCGGATCCGAGCGCCCAGCGCTGCCCGGCGGACCCGTCCCGTCCCGCCAGCACGACCCGCGCCCCCTTCTTCCCGTTCTCCGGAGCGACGGCCAGCCCCTGGCTCCAGCGGAGCAGCAACTCACCGCGGACCGTCAGGTCGTAGTGCACCTCGCCGGCGTGCACCAGGCACCCGGCCAGCGTGACCGTGCCCCTGTCGGTGTCGGAGGCGAGGCAGAGTCCGGGATCGTCGAGGCTGCGCAGCAGACCGTCCTGGTCGTACGACCACTGCTGCGACCCGGCGGTGGAACACGCGGCCAGAGCTACGGTCGCGCCGTTCCGCACCCGCCCACCGGCCGCGTCGAGGCACAGCCCGGACGCGAGGGCGCGCAGCGCACCCTGTTGGACGACTCCCGCGCCGACGGAACCGGCAGCGGACTCGGCACCGGCCGACGAGGGCGCCGCGACCGGGCTCTGGTGGGACGAACTGCCGCTGGGCGCACCCCAGGTGGCCTGCGGATCGGGGGTGCCACTCTGAGTCCAGCCCTTGGAGACGAGCACGGTCGCGAGCAGCGCGAGGGAGGTCAGCCCCACGCCCACGACGGCGGCCTTGGGGTGCCTTCGCGGGAAGGCGAGGAGGCCGTCAGGGGTGGGGCGGTGGCGGCCCGTCGGGCGGCGGACGGCACGGGTGGCGGTCCCGGGCGTCGCGCGGCCGGGCCGCGAGTCGAGATAGCGGCGGGCTCCCCAGCCGAGGACGGTCTCGGCGAGCAGCACTTCGAGGCCGCCGTCGAAATGGCTCAACTGCTCCGCCGCGAAACGGCAGTAGCGGCATGTCATGAGGTGCCGTTGCACATCGGGCAACAGACTGCCGCCGCGGCGGATCGGGACGTCGAGGAGACGGTTGTAGTAGCGGCATTCGGGTGTCGGCGCGAGTTCCAGGTGGGCGCGGACACAGCCCGCCCTGAATTGTTCACGCGCCTGGTCCAGCGCGGCGGTCGCGGTGGCCTCGTCCACGCCCAGCAGACCGGCGGGTATGGTTATGGGCTCCGCCTCGACCTCGGTGTGCCACAGGAGGCATTGGGAGGCGCCCGGCAGCTTGCCGAAAGCGCGCTCCGCGAGCTTCCGCCTTTCGGAGGTGCCGGGCCTCGCCGCGCGTAGACCTCGGGCGCCAGTGGGTTTGCGAAGTTCCGGCAACAGCGCGGGAATTCGCTCGTCGGCGGCCCACTTCTTCACCGTCTCCCGGACCGCCACAAGGAGTTGGGGCCGCAGGGCACCACCGGTCACCCGGCTCGCGAGTACCTGGTGGAAGGAGGCGCCGGCCACCATGGACGCCGAACTCTCGGCGGTGGCGAGGCAGATGGCCGCATATTCGCTTGTCGCCTGCCAGTGGCGCGCAAGCAGCAGGGCGACGGAACGAGTGCCCGCGGCTTTGTCGCCGAGTTGTGCCACGAGATTGCGGTCCGACTCCCCCGGACTCGATCCGGGGCGAGGCGGGAACGGCGGGCGTGGGGGGTAGGGGGATTGCACGGGACCATTTCCTTCCAAGCCGCAGGACGGCACACGAATGCCCGACCATCGGAAAGCAGGTGCTTGCTTGGTGCATACCTATGAGATGTCAGAAACGACCCTGACCATTGCCTTCTCACGACTGTCCTCACGAGGTGGCTCACACTCGCACAAGCGCCTGACAGGAAACAAGGAGTTAGGGTGACCGATGTTCAAAACGCTGTGAATTCAGATTGGTTACCGCGGGTATCCACAGGCGTCTACACGAAATCTCCAACTCCTCCGCGAACTAAGGGAGGCACACAGGGAACTCCGAAGTTTCTCTCGGGATGCTCTCATCGCCGTGGTCCACCATGAACCGCATGATCGCCCCCCACTCCTCAGCCATCCCCGCACCCGCTCCTGTCCCCACGGTCCGCAAGGCGGTCGTGCCGGCCGCCGGGCTCGGCACGCGGTTCCTGCCTGCGACGAAGGCGACGCCCAAGGAGATGCTCCCGGTCGTCGACAAGCCCGCGATCCAGTACGTCGTCGAGGAGGCCGCCGCGGCCGGACTCGACGACATCCTGATGGTCACCGGCCGGCACAAGCGCGCCATCGAGGACCACTTCGACCACGCCTTCGAACTGGAACAGGCCCTGGCCGCAAAGGGCGACACCGTACGTCTGGACGCCGTACGCGATCCCGCGCGCCTCGCCGACATCCACCACATCCGCCAGGGCGACCCGCTCGGCCTCGGCCACGCGGTGCTCTGCGCCCGCCACCACGTCGGCGACCAGCCCTTCGCGGTCCTGCTCGGCGACGACCTGATCGACCCGCGCGAGACCCTGCTCAGCCGGATGCTGGAGGTCCGCGAACGGTACGCGGGCAGCGTGGTCGCCCTCATGGAAGTCCCGGCGGAACAGGTCCACCTGTACGGCTGCGCGGCCGTCGAGCCGACCGGCGAGGACGGTGTCGTACGGGTCACCGGCCTGGTCGAGAAGCCGTCCCGCGAGGACGCGCCGAGCCGTTACGCCGTCATCGGCCGCTACGTCCTCGACCCCGCGATCTTCCCCACTCTGGAGCGCACTCCGCCCGGCCGCGGCGGCGAGATCCAACTGACCGACGCCCTCCAGGAGTTGGCCGCCGGCGGCACGGTCCACGGGGTCGTCTTCGACGGCCTGCGCTACGACACCGGTGACAAGGCCGACTATCTGCGCACGGTGGTCCGGCTGGCCTGCGACCGCCCGGACCTGGGGCCCGAATTCGTGGCATGGCTCAAGGAGTTCGTGGCGGGACTGGAGGGCGGCGCGAGCCAGGACGAGCAGCTCGCGGCCTGAACTCCGCGCGCACGAGGGCCCGGTCACGCCGTAGCGACAACCGGGCCCTTACGTCTGCCTCGTGACGGTCAGCCGTTCGGCCGGAGCGTCCAGGTGACCGTCATCTCCCCCGTCACGGCCCCGTCCTCGCGCTGGATGGCGACGGTCACCGGGAACTCGGGGCGCCGGCCCGCGTCGAGTTCGGCGACGACGTCGGCGGCGGGACGGCCGAGAGTCGCGATGGCCTTCACCGGGCCGAGGGCGATCTTCTTGAACGCGATCTCCGCGTTGACCGGGAGCGGCACGGCCCGCGAGAGCTGGTCGCCGAAGGCGGCGAGGACGATCGCGCCGCTGGCGGACTCGCCGAGGGTGAACATGGCGCCGGCGTGCGGCCCGCCGACGTGGTTGCGGTACTCGCTCTGGTCCGGCAGGGCCAGCACCGCCCGCTCCGGACTGGTCTCCAGGTACTCCAGGTTCAGCGTGCGAACCATCGGCACCGTGGCGGCGAGCAACTCGCCGATGGACATCTGATCTGCGCTCATGGACGGCATGTTACCCACGAGTAGTCAATTCGGGCCAGACCTGTGCGCCGGCAAACACCGCCCGGTCCCCGAGTTGGTACGACCCTGACAAGGGCCGGTGACCCCACCGTGTCCTGTGCCGCACTAGGGTTACTGCCCATGTGGCCAGGACAGCAGCC
Source organism: Streptomyces sp. NPDC001100 (assembly GCF_053598575.1). Classification (NCBI taxonomy): domain Bacteria; kingdom Bacillati; phylum Actinomycetota; class Actinomycetes; order Kitasatosporales; family Streptomycetaceae; genus Streptomyces; species Streptomyces sp. NPDC001100. The sequence goes on along the minus strand of NZ_JBSFKO010000040.1, from coordinate 88,184 downwards.
GCCCGGGGGCGAGCAGAACCCGCAACAGAACCCGTACCAGCAGCCGGGGTACCAACAGCCGAATCCCTATCAGCAGCCCGGCTACCAGCAGCCCAACCCCTATGCGCAGCAACCGCAGTGGGGTGCTCCGGGCCCCGCCGGCGGACCTCAGCCGCCGCAGGGCGGGGGCGGCGGAAACCGGACGAAGCTGGTCGCGATCGTCGCCGCCACGGCCGTCGTCGTGGCCGCCGGCGTGACCGGGTTCCTGGTCCTGGGCGGGAACAAGGACGACAAGGCCGACGGCGGCAAGAGCGGGACGAGCCAGTCGCCCTCCGCCTCCGCGGACCCGAGTGCCTCCTCCTCCGGTTCCGACGACAACCCGCGAGGCACCGAGAGCGAGCAGCCGACCATCACGGGCTGGAAGGTCGTCGTCAACCAGAAGTACGGCACCGCCTTCGACGTCCCCGCCGACTGGGAAGTCGGTACGCCGGGCACCTTCACCTTCTTCGAGGACGAGCAGAAGGGCGACGGCTCCCCGTACATCGGCTTCTCCGCGCCCGCCTATCTGAAGCAGAAGTGGTGCGAGTCCGACGACGACAAGGACGGCACGAAGGAGACCTCGGGGCTGGCGACGAGCGGCACGAAGGGCGAGGACGGCGCGAAGGACACCGCGAGCACCGCGCGCGGTGACGCCGCCGCGTTCGCGTTCGGCGGGTACACGGACCAGAAGGACTCCTCCAAGAAGTACCTGAAGATCGGCGCGGCGAAGCCGTACACGACGAAGTCGGGTGTCACCGGCAGCGTCGCCACCTCGTACACGACCGGCGTGCCGAAGAGCGGCAAGTGCTCCACCGACGGCAAGGCGACCACGTTCGCCTTCAAGAACTCGGCGGGCGACTTCGTCTCCTGGACCCTCTACGGCGCCAAGGGCGTCAGCGAGGAGATCCCCGACGCGACGGTGCAGAAGATCCTCAGCACCGTACGGCTGCACGGGGATCCCACGGGCAGCACCAGCTGAGGGCCCTGGCCGTTCGGCTCGTTTCTGGCCGCAATCCGTTTGGCAGGGACAGGCCGGGGCGGGGATAGTCGGCCGGTGAACGCCACCGCCGCCCTCCGTCACCCGCGCCGCCCCGACTGGGCGGGCCGCAACTACACCCTGCTGACCACCGCCGCGGTGGCGACCGGTCTCGGCGGCAGCGGTGCGCTGATCGCCGCCGCGTTCGCCGTGCTGGACGCGGGCGGCGACAGCGGTGACGTGGGGCTGGTGGCCGCCTCGCGCACGCTGCCGCTGGTGGTGTTCCTGCTGGTCAGCGGCGCGCTCGCGGACCGGGTGCCCCGGCATCGGGTGATGGTCGCGGCCAACGCCCTCAGCTGTGTCTCGCAGGCGGCCTTCGCGGTACTGGTCCTCGCCGGTGAGCCCCGGCTGTGGCAGATGATGCTGCTGGCCGCGCTCGGCGGCACCGGGCACGCGTTCTTCGGCCCGGCGGCCGAGGGCATGCTGATGTCCACGGTGAGCGGGGAGCAGGCGGGCCGGGCGTTCGCGGTGTTCCGGATGGCGATGCAGGGCGCGTCCCTGGGCGGCGCCGCCCTCGGCGGTGCGCTGGTCGCGGTGGTCGGCCCCGGCTGGGTGCTCGCCCTCGACGCGGCGATGTTCGCGGTCGCCGGGGCGCTGCGCTCCTTCCTCGACGTGAGCCACATCCCGCCGCGCGTGCCGGGCGGCGGAATGCTGGCCGATCTCCGGGACGGCTGGCGGGAGTTCATCGGCCGACCCTGGCTGTGGTCCGTTGTCGTGGCGTTCTCCGTCGCCAACGCGGTGGTCGGTGCGGCCGACGGCGTCTACGGCCCGCTCGTCGCCCGGGACAGCCTCGGCGGCGCGGGTCCCTGGGGCCTGGCGCTGGCCGCGTTCGGCGCGGGCACGGTGGCCGGCGCCCTGCTGATGACCCGTTGGAAACCCCGCAGGCTGCTCCTCGCGGGCATACTCTGCATCTTCCCCCTGGCCCTCCCGTCCGCCGCGCTCGCGGTGCCGGTGCCGGTCGGTGTCCTGTGCGTGGTGATGTTCGTCGCCGGGGCCACCGTCGAGGTGTTCGGGGTGTCGTGGATGACGGCACTGCACCAGGAGATCCCCGAGGAGAAGCTCTCCCGGATCGCGGCGTACGACTGGCTCGGCTCGATCGCGCTGATGCCGGTCGCCGCCGCGGCGGCGGGTCCCGCGGAGTCGGCCTTCGGCCGCACGGCGGCCCTGTGGGGGTGCGCGATCCTGGTCGCTCTGGTGACGGCGGGAGCGCTGTGCGTGCCGGAGGTACGGAATCTACGGCGGCGCACTGGGTCACCGGCCCGCGTCGAAGCGAAGGCCGCGAACGGCTCAGCCGATCCCGAACGCTCCGTCGGGGGGCTGGGGTGACGGTACGGCGTCCTCGTCCCGGACAGGTCGCGCGCCGCCGATGAAGTCCCGTACCGCGAGCCCGTGTTCGAGCCGCGCCGGGAAGGCGTCCGAGGCCACGAGCCGGGTCAGGGCCACCGTGTCGACGGGCCGGTGGGCGGCGACGAGCACCGCGTTGCCGAACCGGCGTCCGCGCAGCACACCCGGTTCCGCGATCAGCGCCAGCTCCCCGAACACCGCGCCGAACGTGGCGAGTTGGGCGCGCAGGAATGCGAACGGGGCGGAGTCCGCGAGGTTGGCGAGGTAGTACCCGTCGGCCCGCAGCACGCGCTCGGCCTCGCGGGCGTACGCCACGGAGGTCAGATGCGCCGGAACCCGCGTCCCGCCGAAGACGTCCGCGACGATCACGTCCGCCGAAGCGTCCGGCGCCGCCTCCAGCCATGCCCGGGCGTCGGCGCCGTGCACGGTGACACCGGCACCGTCCGGCACCGGCAGATGCTCGGCGACCAGCTCCAGCAGCCCCAGGTCCGCCTCGACGACGTCCTGCCGCGAGCCCGGCCGGGTCGCCGCCAGGTACCGGGGCAACGTGAGCGCCCCGCCGCCCAGATGCACCACGTCCAGCGGGCGCCCCGGCTCCGCGACGGTGTCCAGCACATGCCCGAGCCGCCGCGCGTACTCGAACTCCAGATGCGTCGGCGCGTCCAGGTCCACATACGACTGCGGCGCCCCGTCGACGGTCAGCAGCCAGGCCCGCGCCCGATCCACGTCGGGCATCAGCTTGGCGGTCCCGTGATCAACGTCCCGGGTCACGGGTATCGGTTCGTCCACGGCTCCATTGTGCCGGGGTGGAGCGAGGTGGCGCGGTCGTACGGGCCCGTCAGACCCCCCACACCTCCCCCACCTCCGCCAAGTGCGCCGCCGCCTGTTCCCGCCCCGCGCGAGCGGCCGGCGCGCGTACCGCCGGGTCGAGCGGATTCCGGCCGTACGCCTGCTTCGCCTCGGGGGACGGACTGACGGCGACCGCGCGGGCTCCCTGTTCCACGAGCCGCCGGGTCTGGTCCGCAGCCGAGGCGAGAGGCCCGCCGCCGACGGTCATCGGGGCGAGGACGACGACCCGGTCGTAGCCCTCCGCGAGATGGGCGTTGGCGGACGAATGGATGCCGCCGTCCATCCAGACCCTGCCCTCGATCGAGACCGGCGGCCACACACCGGGAACCGCGCAACTCGCGGCGACGGCGTCGGCGAGAGCCGGCCCGCTGTCCTTGTCGAAGACCCGCAGCTCCCCGGTCGCGGTGTCCACGGCGGTGAGGCGCAGGGCACGATCGGGCCACTCCGGCGAGACGAGCCTGCTCGCTATCGCGGCCCGCCGGGCCGCCGCGTCGGGCGTCCTGGCGGCGAGTGCCATACGGCCGATCTTCCGGCCGTACGCCTCGGGAGTGCGCGAGGTCAGGGTCGTCAGCACGTAGCGGAACAGCAGGCCGACGCCGAGTCGGCTCGGGATCTCGCCCTCGGGGGCCGCGAGTTGGCGCTCGTAGAGTTCCTTGAGCGTGCCCGCCGTCAGTTGCGCGCCGACGGCCGAACCGGCCGACGTACCAATCACGACGTCGGCGTCGCCGAGATCCACGCCCGCCTCGCCCAGGCCGTACAGCATCCCGGCCATCCAGCCGATACCGCTGATGCCCCCGCCACCCAGCACAAGTGCCTTGCCCGCCATGGTGCCCCCACCTCTCCATCACTCGCCACGACTGTCTCCACGATCAAGTCTTGCGCACGCCACTGACAATGACCGTCGCGGGTCGCCCGCCTGACACTGGCGGGCCCCCTCGAACGCGCGAAGGTGCCCGCCCCCGCAGGGACGGGCACCTCGCTCATTCAGCCGACCTCGGTCACCGTGCCCGCGCCGACCGTCCGTCCGCCCTCGCGGATCGCGAAGCCGAGCCCCGGCTCCAACGGGACCTCACGGCCCAGCTCGACCGACATCGTGACGGTGTCCCCGGGTCGCGCGACCGCCGTCTCGCCGAGGTCGATGTCGCCGACGACGTCCGCGGTGCGGATGTAGAACTGCGGCCGGTAGCCGGTCGACACCGCGGTCGTCCGGCCACCCTCGCGCGCCGACAGGACGTACACCTGCGCGGAGAAGCGGCGGCTGGGCACGACACTGCCGGGCGCCGCGACGATGTGCCCGCGCCGGACCGCGTCACGCGGGACCCCGCGCAGCAGCAGCGCCACGCTGTCCCCGGCCTGGGCCTCCTCCATGGGCTTGCCGAACGTCTCCAGGCCGGTGACCACCGTCTCCACGGCGGCCCCGAGCACTTCGATCCGGTCGCCCACCCGGACCGTGCCGCGCTCGATCGCGCCCGTGACCACCGTCCCGCGCCCGGTGATGGTGAGCACGTTCTCGACGGGCAGCAGGAACGGCGCGTCCAAGTACCGCTCGGGCATGGGCACATACGTGTCCACGGCGTCGAGCAGGGCGTCGATCGACGCCGTCCAACGGGGGTCCCCCTCAAGGGCCTTGAGGCCGGACACCCGTACGACGGGTACGGAGTCGCCGCCGTAGCCGTTCGCAGTGAGCAGTTCGCGGACCTCCAGCTCCACGAGGTCGGTGAGCTCCTCGTCACCCGCGTCGGCCTTGTTGAGCGCGACCACGATGTGGTCGACGCCCACCTGCCGGGCGAGCAGCACGTGTTCGGCGGTCTGCGGCATGATCCCGTCGAGCGCGGAGACGACGAGGATCGCCCCGTCGAGCTGCGCGGCCCCGGTGACCATGTTCTTGACGTAGTCGGCGTGGCCGGGCATGTCGACGTGCGCGTAGTGCCGGGTGTCGGTCTCGTACTCGACGTGCGCGATGTTGATGGTGATGCCGCGCGCGGCCTCCTCCGGCGCCCGGTCGATGCGGTCGAACGGGACGAAGGTGGACGCGCCGCGCTCGGCGAGGACCTTGGTGATGGCGGCGGTCAGGGTGGTCTTGCCGTGGTCGACATGGCCCATCGTGCCGATGTTCAGATGCGGTTTCGTGCGGACGTATGCCGTCTTGGACATGGCGGTACCTCGAAGCCTGATGAGGGAAGTGCGGGGACCCCGAGGACTCGCCGACCCTCCCCCTGCGGGGTCCGCCGGACGATCCGGAGAGGGTCAGCTTCGGGCGCCGTCGACGGCGGCGACGAGTGCGGGAACGGCAGCCTTCGGGGCATCCGCGACCGCGGATGCTGCGAGGTGGAAGGCGTACCGGAACATGGCTCCGATCATTGCCGACGCTTTGCCCCACGTCGAACGATTTATCGGCAGCGTGACTTCGGAAGGGACTTCAGGACCCGATGGTCGTCAGGGACCGATGGTCGTCAGGGACCGATGTTCTTCAGAGCCTCGCGCACCGACAGCGGCGCGAACCGCCCCTTCTCCCGGGCCAGGAAGCCACGCACCGCCTCCGGGTCCGTCTTCGCGTACTCGCGCAGGCACCAGCCGATGGCCTTGCGGATGAAGAAGTCGGGGTGCCCGGACTGGCGCAGGCAGTACGCGAAGAGGCGTTCGGTGTCGGTGCGCTCCTTGTAGCGCAGTTGGTGGAGCAGGGCCGTACGCGCGACCCACAGGTCGTCGTCGACGATCCACGCGTCCATGTCGGCCGCCAGCCTCGGATCGGCGGCGACCAGGCCTCCCACTACGTGGGAGGCGAGTGCGTCGACGGTGTCCCACCAGGGGACCGTGGAGACGAGATGCCGGGCGACGGGCAGGAAGCCGGACGTGCAGTGCCTCACATGGCGGCGCAGGTAGTCCACCGCGAAGTACTGGTACTCGCGCTCCGGCAGTTCCCAGCAGCGCAGGGCGATCGCGGTGCAGTCGGTCTCGTCGGGGCGGGGCGTGCCCTCCAGGACCGTGCGGGACAAAGCCCTGCGTACGGGCGTGGTCAGACCGAGGAAGGGCGCGACGTCCTTCATGTAGGCCCGCATCGGTACCGCCCGTTCCGGGTCGGCCGCGGCGGCGTAGGTGGCGGTGAGCCGCTCCAGCACGGTGTCGGCGAGAACACTGCCCGGCACCTCCAGGGTGCCCGCACCTGTGACGCTCATGAGACGAACCATACGGCGATCACATACACAGGTCGGTTAGGGTCGCCGACATGCTCGCCGATGCCACCACCCGCTCCGGGGGCACCGCCACGGCCACTCCCCAGGCCACTGCCAAGACCGCCGGCACGGAACTCGCCGCGGTCGTGACCGTCCCCACAGGCACGTCCCTCGTCACCGTCGCGCCCCTGCTGCCCGTCGTCCCGACCGGCTTCTCCGCGCGCTGCACGAGAGCCCTGCTCTCACCGTGGTCCCGGCTGTCGCTGCTCCTCGTGCTGCTCGCCGGGGCGGCTTCGACCGTGCTGCTCTTCCACCCGCAGCGGCTCCTCTCCGACGGCTGGCCGCCCCAACTCACCGGTGCCATGGCGGCGTTGGTTTTCGCCGCCGCCTACGGCCTGTGCAGCGTGGCGTTCGTACCGCGCCCGCTGCTCAACCTCGCGGCGGGCGCACTGTTCGGCTCCCAGCTGGGCACCGCCTCGGCGCTGGCGGGGACGGTGCTCGGGGCCGGGATCTCCTTCGGCCTCGGCCGTGTCCTGGGCCAGGACGCGCTGCGCCCGCTGCTGCGGGGCCGGTGGCTCAAGGCGGCCGACGGCCAACTCAGCAGGCACGCCTTCCGTTCGATGATGGCGGCGCGGCTCTTCCCGGGACTGCCGTTCTGGGGCGTGAACTACTGCGCCGCCGTCTCCCGTATGCGCTGGATGCCGTTCCTGCTCGCGACGGCGCTCGGCTCGCTCCCGAACACCGCCGCCTACGTCGTCGCCGGCGCCCGTGCCTCCAGCCCCACGTCTCCGGCCTTCCTGATCGCCATGGCCTGCATCGCCCTGCCGGCCCTCGGCGGCGCGGTGGTGGCCTGGCGCAAGCGCCACCACCTGCGCCCCCAGTAGCACTCGGTAGCACTCGGTAGCACTCAGACAGCCTCGATGATCATCGCGTTGGCGAGACCCCCGGCCTCGCACATCGTCTGCAGCCCGTAGCGCGCTCCCCGGTCCCGCATCGCGTGCACGAGCGTGGTCGTCAGCCGGGTGCCGCTCGCGCCGAGCGGATGGCCGATCGCGATGGCCCCGCCGTGCACGTTGACCTTGGCGAGATCGGCGCCGGTCTCCTGCTGCCAGGCCAGAACGACGCTGGAGAACGCCTCGTTGACCTCGAACAGGTCGATGTCGTCGAGGGCGAGCGAGGCCCTGCGCAGCACCTTCTCGGTGGCCGGTATGACACCGGTGAGCATGAGCAACGGGTCGGAGCCGGTCACGGCGAAGCTGTGCAGCCGGGCGAGCGGGCGCAGCCCGAGCCGGGCCGCGGTCTCGCTGGACGTGATCAGGGCGGCGGAGGCACCGTCGTTGATCGGGCTGGAGTTGCCTGCGGTGATGTTCCACTCGATCCCCGGGAACCGCTCGGCCCAACTCGGGTCGTAGAAGGCGGGCTTGAGGCCGCCCAGAACCTCGGCGGTGCTGCCGGGCCGTACGCACTCGTCGCGCGAGGCGCCCGCCAGGGGTATCACCTGGGCGTCGAAGAGGCCCGCGTCCCAGGCTGCGGCGGCCTTGTGGTGCGAGGAGAGCGCGAAGTCGTCCAACTGGTCGCGGGTCATCGACCACTTGGCGGCGATGAGTTCGGCGCTGATGCCTTGCGGGACAAGGCCTTCCGGGTAGCGTGCGGCGACTCCGGGGCCGAAGGGGTCCGTGCCGGGCAGCACGGCCGACCCCATCGGTACCCGTCCCATGGACTCCACTCCGCAGGCCACGACCAGGTCGTACGCCCCGGAGAGCACGCCCTGTGCCGCGAAGTGCACGGCCTGCTGGGAGGAGCCGCACTGGCGGTCCACGGTGGTCGCGGGCACCGACTCCGGGAAGCCCGCCGACAGGACGGCCTGCCGGGTGATGTTGACGGACTGCTCACCGACCTGGGTGACCGTGCCGCCGATGACGTCGTCGATGAGGACCGGGTCGATCCCGGTGCGCTCGACGAGGGTGCGCAGGGTGTGTGCGAGGAGTTCGACGGGATGGACCTGGGCGAGGGAGCCGTTCGGCTTGCCCTTGCCCACGGGGGTGCGTACGGCTTCGACGATCACTGCGTCACGCATGATGCGGGCCTCCAGGATGACCAGCCAGAAAGAACGACCAGAACTACCGGCAGAACTACCAGCAGAACTACCAGCAGAACTACCGGCAGAACTATTAGTGAGTAGGAAATCCAAACTCACCATAGCCCTGTCAGTTGGAAAATCAAACCCTCCCGTAAAGTGGACGCATGGCCCCTCCCAAAGACAAGCCCGCCCTCAAAGACAAGCCCGCCCCCAAAGACCCGCGCCCCTGCTCGATCGCCGACGCCCTCGCGCTCGTCGGCGAGAAGTACTCCCTGCTCGTCCTGCGGGAGGTGTGCCTGGGCAATCGCCGCTTCGACCAACTGGTCCGCAACATCGGCGCCCCGCGCGACGTCCTGGCCGCCCGGCTGCGCCGTCTCGTCGACGCCGGGATCCTCACCCGGCAGACCTACAGCGAGCACCCGCAGCGCTTCGAGTACCGGCCCACGGAGGCGGGTCTCGAACTGGAGCCGGTCCTGATGACCCTCATGGCATGGGGCGACCGTCATCTCCGAAAGGATCTGCTCGACCGCCCCATGGTGGTCGAGCACATCTGCGGCAACGAACTGGTCCCGACCGTCACCTGCACGGCCTGCGGAGCCCCGGTCCGCCACGAGGACCTGACGGCCCATCCGCAGGCGCCCGGCTGGACCGTGACCGGGCCGGCGGCGGCCTGACCGGAAGAAGCCGGGCCGGGGACTAAGCCCCCTTGTAGACGTCCAACCGCCCGCACATCCCGAACTTCCCGTACGCCGAAGGCTGTTCGGCCCGTACCGCGGCGTCGGCGAGGTGCGAGAAGTCGCCCTGGTCCAGCCAGTCGAGCTGTGCCCCCGTGGCCGCGGCGGCGGCCCGCGCACCCCGCTCCCAGCGCTCGCGCCACTCCGCGAGCCGCGGCTGTACCAGCGCGGCGGCGGCCCGGTGGAACGCGGCCAGCGCCTCCGGGCCCTCGGCGGAGCGAAGCGCCTCATAGCCCTCCAGGGCGAGATCGCGCCGGGCGCGGGCGACGCGTTCCTGTTCAGCCTCGGGCGCGTCGGTCGGGATCACGGTGACGGCGGCGTACGTCTCCGGGTCGGTGAGGTACCGCGGGGGCAGGGTGAGCACCGCGTCCCCCGCCTCGGGCAGCCCGCTGTTCTGCATGAGCACGGTGATGCGCAGACCGCCCTCGTTGACGAGCCGGTGGATGGTGCCGGGCGTAAACCAGGCGACCGTTCCGGCCGCGAGCGGCGTCACCTCGTAGCCGGACGCCGTGAGCGTCTGCACCGCACCGCGTCCACCGGTGACGACGTACCCCTCCGAACAGGTCAGGTGCATATGGGGGGTTCCGCCGCACACACCGCCGTCGATCTCGGCGGGCCAGTCATAGACGGACAGATGCGAGACGGCCACTCCCCCCGGCAGTCCGCCGAACCCCTCCACGCTCACCACGGCCGCGCCTCCAGGTACTTGGCGATCTCCTCCCGCTCCCATGCTCCGTCGGCGACGACGACCCTGTAGCGCCGGGTGAGCGTGTCGCCGGGGTCGAGCACCAGCTCGTCGTAGAAGGCGTAGGAGGGGGCGATTCCGGCGAACGGCTCGTTGCGTACGAACCAGTGGTCGGGGTGGGTGCCCCCGGCGCCGGTGTGGTCGTTCTCGGGGGCGTGCGCGAAGACGATCGTCGCGTGGCCGTCGGTGCCGTCGTGCTCTCCGGAGACGGCGAGCCAGGGGCCCTGGGAGCCCATCAGCCCGGGGCCCTCGTCGTCGGGGCCGATGATGCGGCCGTCGCGGAAGGCGCGCGGGCCGCGCCAGAACAGGCCGGTGTAGCCGGCCGCCTCGCGCCCGTGGGTGGTGGGGCTGCCGAACAGCAGGGGCTCGTCGCGGCGGTTCGTCACGGCGCTCGTCCAGGTCAGTGCCCAGGAACCCGACTCCGTGTCGACGTCGTGCACCTCGATCCGGCGCTGTTCGTCGGCCCAGAGCTCGCCGCTGTGGGGGTGCCAGGTCAGCCGTTCGGCGATGACGAGGCGTTCCTCGCCCGAGTCGATGTGGGTGTCGATCTCGTCGAAGGCGACATGGGCCATCGACCCGACCCGCTCGGGGAGTTCGAGATACCCCTCGCCGTGAACGTATGTGTTGCCGCCCCACAGGTTCTGGCCCGACAGGTGCGAGGCGGTGAACTGCAGGCCCTTGTGCCAGCGGTGGTCGTTGGGCCGGTAGTCCGTGACGATGTCGCCGGCCAGGGTCCGGATCGGGTGGAGGTACGGCTTCGGCGCCTCCCAGGCCGCCTCGGGCCGGTAGACATAGCTGAACAGCTCGACGCCGGTGGCCGGTTCGGTCACCGTGATGCGGTCGTCGTGGGCGTGGACGATACGCAGGCCGGTCATGCCGACACCTCCTCGCGCGCCACGGGCGCCCAGCCGGGGGCGCCGCCGTGCAGCGCCGTGTAATAGGGGTCACCGGGGCCGATCTCGCCGGCCCGTACGGTCGTGTCCGTGAACGCCGACTTGTAGAGCGCGGTGATCAGCTCCAGGCTGGTGCGTCCGTCGGTGCCGCTGCTGCGCGGACGTTCGCCGGCCCGCATGCTGACGACGAGTTCCCGCAGCTGCTCCAGGTGTGAACTCGGCACGTCGGGACCGAAGTTCTGCCAGGCGGCGGCGTCTTCGCCCGAGACGTCCGGGGCTGGCGTGATGCGCCAGTTGTCGTTGCTGTGGCCGTAGAGGTGGGTGAGTTCGACGGTGGCGCGCTCGCAGTCGATGCGGATGCGGCTGACCTCGTCGGGGCTCAGGACGCTGTTGACGACGGTCGCCATCGCGCCGTTCGCGAAGCGGACCAGGGCGGTCGAGACGTCCTCGGTCTCCACGTCGTGGACCAGCCGCCCGGCCATGGCCTTGACCTCGCTCCACGGCCCGAGCAGATCGAGCAGCAGGTCCATCTGGTGGATGCCGTGTCCCATGGCGGGACCGCCGCCCTCGGTCGCCCAGCGTCCGCGCCAGGGCACGGCGTAGTAGGCGGTGTCGCGGTACCAGGTGGTCTGGCAGTGCGCCACCAGCGGCCGGCCCATGGCCTGCTCGGCGAGCAGCCGGCGTACATGCCGGGTGCCCGAGCCGAAGCGGTGCTGGAAGACGATCGAGGCGTACGGCCCCCCGTCCTTCCCCTCCTCGTGCTCCACGGCGTCGAAGTCGGCCAGTGTGGGCACCGGCGGCTTCTCGCACCACACCCAGGCGCCGGCCCGCAGCGCGGCGACGGTCTGCGCGCGGTGCAGGGTGGGCGGGGTGCAGATGGTCACGAGATCGGGCCGCTGCTCCCGGAGCATCTGTTCCAGGTCGGTGTAGGCGTGCGGGATCCCGGCCTCGGCGCTGAAGGACTCGACCGCGGTGGCATCGATGTCAACGGCCGCGACCACCTCGGTCTCGCCCTCCTCGGCGAGCCGGGCGAGCGCGGGGAAGTGGGAGCCGCGGCCGATGGCACCGGCGCCGACCACGGCTGCCCTGATGCGTCGGCCGGTGAGCGGCGGCAAGGGCTGGAACGCCCCGGGGTTGGTGGCGGGTGTGGACATGGGCGTGATCAGCACTCCTCCGGAGACAGCGAGCGCGTCCAGCAAGCGCTTTCCTCCGCTGCAACGTATGCGCCGCCCCCGCGCCTGGTCAACACCGCACACCCGGAGTCGCCCGGCCGCCCGCGAAACCCCTGTGTCGGGCCTGTCATACCGGGACGCTACGCTGCCCCTCATACACACTCGATCACCGTGCGCGGCGTTTTGGTGTGTCCTTTACCCCTCCGCGAGCAACACTTGGACGCCGTAACTCCATGTCTTGGTTTGAATCCCTCGTCCTCGGACTCGTCCAGGGGCTGACCGAGTTCCTGCCCGTGTCGTCCAGCGCGCACCTGCGCCTGACGGCGGCCTTCTCCGGCTGGAAGGACCCGGGTGCGGCCTTCACGGCGATCACCCAGCTCGGCACGGAGGCGGCGGTGCTGATCTACTTCCGCCGGGATGTCGGGCGGATTCTCGCCGCGTGGTTCCGGTCGCTCACGGACAAGGAGATGCGGCGCGACCACGACGCCCAGATGGGCTGGCTGGTGATTGTCGGCTCCATCCCGATCGGTGTGCTCGGGGTCACGCTCAAGGACCAGATCGAGGGACCGTTCCGGGATCTGCGGATCACCGCCACCATGCTGATCGTGATGGGCGTCGTCATCGGCGTCGCCGACCGCCTCGCAGCCCGCGACGAGACGGGCGGCCGGCACCGGGCTCCCAAGCAGCGCAAGACACTGGTGGACCTGAACGCCAAGGACGGCCTGCTGTACGGCCTCTGCCAGGCGATGGCGCTGGTCCCCGGTGTCTCCCGCTCGGGCGCGACCATCAGCGGCGGCCTGTTCATGGGCTACACCCGTGAGGCGGCGGCCCGTTACTCCTTCCTCCTCGCCATGCCGGCCGTACTGGCCTCGGGCGCCTTCGAGTTGAAGGACGCTGCCGAGCAGGGGCACGTCGCGTGGGGGCCGACGATGTTCGCGACGGTGATCGCGTTCGTGGTCGGATATGCCGTAATTGCATGGTTTATGAAATTCATCTCGCACAAGAGCTTCATGCCGTTCGTCTGGTACCGCATCGCCCTCGGCATCGTCATCATCGCGCTGGTCACGGCGGGCGTACTGAGCCCGCACGCGGCCGAGTCGGCGGGCTGACCTACCGCTCGGGCAGGGCGAGGGCCCAGGCCTCGGGGGCGATCCCGACGCCGTTGGCGACGTAGGCAATCGTGCGGTACCACCCGGCCAGCACCAGGAGTTCGAGAGCCTCGGGCTCGTCGAGGTGCTCCCGCAGGCCGGACCAGACGGGGCCGCTCAGCCGTGCGCCGGCGTCGAGTTCGTCGACGGCCCGGAGCAGCGCGGACTGCCGCGGTGTCCAGGCCGGGTCGTCCGGGGTGCCGGTCACGGTCAACGTGACCTGTTCGGAGGTGAGTTGGGCGACTTCGGCGTACGCCGCCATGTGGACGCCCCATTCGTAGGCGCAGCCGGCGCGGGCGCAGACGCGGGCGATCACGAGTTCGCGGTCGGCGGCGCCCAGGCGGCCGTGGACGAGGAGGCCGGCACCCAACGCCCGCATACGGGAGGCGAGTTCGGGGTGACGTTCGAGAACCTTGAAGAGCATGAGGGGTTCGTGGGCGACACCGGGCGGCATCCAGCGGCGCAGGGCGCGGTCGGTGTCGGGGGTGTAGGGCGGGGTGACTCCTTCGATGCGCTGCTTCATGTGCACCGACTCTTGCGCTTCTGAAATCGAAGCGCAAGAGTGAGGCAGGCGATCACCACCAGCCGCGCGAGGAGGCCTTGTTGGAACCGACCCCGCTGCCCGGTCGCCCCGTGCGCGGATCGACCACCGGCCGCCCCGTCATGGCCGCGCTCGATCTCCTCGGCCGCCGCTGGACCCTCCGCGTGATCTGGGAGCTCCACCACCACCCCGCCCCGATCGGTTTCCGCGATCTGCAACGCCGCTGCGACGCCATGTCCTCCAGCGTCCTGTCCACCCGCCTCACGGAGTTGCGCGAGGCGGACATCGCGGATCAGACGTCCGACGGGGCGTGGCAGTTGACCGCACTCGGCGCGGACCTGGTGACGGCGATGGGGCCGCTGCTGGACTGGTCGAGGATATGGGTCGAGCGGCGGTCATGAACCAACTCGCCGCGCCGGACGCTCGGTTCGCGGAGCCCGTGACCAACCCCATACGGTCTGAGTAGCCGTCCGGTAGCGCAGTGTCAGTCCTTGCCCCTAGGCTGTTGCGCATGTCCCCCGATTCCGTGACCCCTGGTTCCGTGCGGTCTGCCTACGAGGTGAACGAGCAGATCCGGGCTCTCTGGCTGCGCGCGGGCGGATCGCTCTCCACCCAGGAGCGGGAGGAATACGAGCTGTTGGTGGTCGAGTGGGCCGCGGCGATACGCGACGAGGTCATCGAGGCCGCCTGAGCGGCGGGCGGCCGCACCCGATGGCCGCCCCCTTCGCCACCCTCACCGCCCGCCCGACACCCGCACCACGGCGCCCGTCGTGTACGAAGCGTCCGGTGACATCAGCCAGGCGATGGCCGCGGCGATCTCCTCGGGCTGTCCGGGGCGGCGCAGCGGAATCGACGTGGACACGCGTTGCGCACGGTCGGGGTCGCCCATTCGCGCGTGGATCTCGGTGTCGACGATGCCGGGCGCGACCGCGTTGACCCGGATGCCGTCGGGGCCGAGTTCCTTGGCGAGGCCCATGGTGAGGGTGTCCACGGCGGCCTTCGTCGCGGCGTAGTGGACGTAGTCCCCGGGGCTGCCGAGCGTGGCGGCGGACGACGACACGTTCACGATCACGCCGTTGCCCCGGGCCGTCATGGCCTGCGCGGCGCGGCGTGAGCACAGCAGTGTGCCGAGCAGGTTGACCTCGACGACCTGGCGCAGGTCGGAGGTGTCGACGTCCGCGAGCCGGCCGAACGGTCCGGTCACTCCGGCGTTGTTCACCAGCCCGGTGACCGGCCCGAGGTGCCGCTCCGCCGCGGTGAACAGCCGCTCCACGTCCGCCTCCACGGAGGTGTCCGCGCCGACGCACACGGCCCGTACCCCGGACTGCCGCACTCTGTCCGCCACTTGTTCGGCCGCCTTGGCGTCCCGGAGGTACCCCACGACCACGTCGTGCCCCTCCTCCGCGAGCCGCAGACAGGTCGCGGCGCCGATGCCCCGGCTGCCTCCGGTGACGACCGTGACGAGACGTTTCATGCGTACTTCCCTTCGAGCTTCCTTCAAGGGAGGAGCCGACCGCCCTCGCCCTCGGAAGCGCACACCTGTCCGAACACCACCGAATGTTCCCCACGTTGTCCCCCCGTACCCCTTGGCTCGGCACACGGAGTGACCAACACTTGCCCGATGACGCAGCGTGTGGAACTGGCGATCGTGATGGACCGGCTGGCCGTGGACGAATTGATCACCGAGTACGCGGTGGCGGTGGACGACGGCGACTGGGAGGCGTACCGGAAACTGTTCGCACCCGACGGACGGGCCGACTACCGGTCCGCCGGAGGTATCGAGGGGAACGCGGAGGAGATCGCCGGGTGGCTCGCCGAGAGCATGCGGCTGTTCCCGATGCGGCAG
Source organism: Streptomyces sp. NPDC001100 (assembly GCF_053598575.1). Classification (NCBI taxonomy): domain Bacteria; kingdom Bacillati; phylum Actinomycetota; class Actinomycetes; order Kitasatosporales; family Streptomycetaceae; genus Streptomyces; species Streptomyces sp. NPDC001100. Next base: position 72,605 of record NZ_JBSFKO010000040.1, on the reverse strand, counting down.
CATCTGATCGTGAACCGGCGGATCCGTTTCGGGGCCCTGGACCAGAACACCGACGACACCGCGCGTGTCCAGGCCGACTACGTCAATCCGATGCGTTTCGCCAAGAACGACAGCAGCGACACGTCCACCGCGCCCGACTTCGTGTGCGGCGGGCGCTACCGGTTCGGGCTGCTGCGGACGCACGACGGCTGGCGGCTGACCGAGGTCGTGGTGGCGGAGAAGTGGCGGCGTCTTCCCGAGCGGCGCCCGGAAGCCGTGGTCAACTGAGACGACCGGATCGGCGTCCACTGTCAGGGATCGTCCGCGACACGCACACTGGAGCCACCAGCGGGTAGGGGGTTCACATGAAGACCTTCGGCGACTGGCTCGTCTCCCCTTGGCGGCGTTCACTGCTCGCCGTACTCGCGGGCGGGCTGCCCGTGTTCGCGTTCCCGGCACCGTCGTGGTGGTGGTTCGCCTACGTCGCGCTCGTCCCCTGGATCCTGCTGACCCGCTCGGCGCCCACCGGGCGGCGGGCGGTCTACGACGGCTGGTTCGGCGGGCTCGGGTTCATGCTGGCCGTACACAGCTGGCTGGTGCCGAGCCTGAGCGTGTTCATCGTCGTCATCGCCGGCCTGCTGGGCGTGCTGTGGGCGCCGTGGGGCTGGCTGGTGCGCCGCTTCCTGGGCGGCGTACCGACGCCTCGGCGAGGGGCCGCCGCACTCCTGGTCCTGCCCTCGGGCTGGCTGATGGTCGAACTGGTGCGGTCCTGGCAGGGGTTGGGCGGACCCTGGGGTCTGCTCGGCTCCACGCAGTGGCAGGTGGAACCGGCGCTGCGGCTCGCCTCCGTCGGCGGGGTGTGGCTGCTGAGCTTCCTGGTGGTGGCCGTCAATGTGGCGGTCGCCGTACTGGTCGCGGTCCGTGAGGTGCGGGTGCCGGCGGTCGCCGGGCTCGTCGCCACCGCCGCCGTGACCTCGGCGGCCTGGGTGTGGTCGCCGCGCCCCGACGTCGACGGCCGGGTGCGGATCGCCGTCGTACAGCCCGGGATCATCGACGGGGACGCCAGCGGCGACCGGCGCTTCGACCGCGAGGAGCAGCTGACCCGCCAACTCGCCGGGCAGCACGTCGACTTGATCGCCTGGGGCGAGAGCAGCGTCAGCTTCGACCTCACCAAGCGGCCGGACTACGCGCGCCGTATCGCCGCCCTCTCCAAGGAGACCGGCGCCGACATCCTGGTCAACGTGGACGCCGAGCGCTCCGACAAGCCCGGCATCTACAAAAGTTCGGTCCTGGTCGGCCCGAAGGGGCTCACCGGCGACCGCTACGACAAGATGCGGCTGGTCCCCTTCGGGGAGTACATCCCGTTCCGCTCGCTGCTCGGCTGGGCCACCTCCGTCGGCAAGGCGGCGGGCGTCGACCGCAGGCACGGCACCGAGCAGGTCGTCATGAACGTGGGACACGGACTGCGCATCGGCCCGCTGATCTGCTTCGAGACCGCGTTCCCCGACATGAGCCGCCATCTCGCCCAGGACGGCGCCGACATCCTCCTCGCCCAGTCCTCGACCTCGTCCTTCCAGAACAGCTGGGCCCCCGAACAGCACGCCACCCTCGCCGCCCTGCGCGCCGCCGAGACCGGCCGCCCGATGGTCCACGCCACCCTGACCGGCGTCTCCGCCGTCTACGGCCCGAGCGGACAGCGCATCGGATCATGGCTGGGCACGGACAAGACCACGACCCAGGTCTACGACGTCCCGCTCGCGCACGGCATCACCCCGTACGTCCGCTACGGCGCCTGGCCGGTGGGCTTGGCGCTGCTGGTGCTCGCGGCCATGTGCGCCGGTGAGGGGGTGCAGGCACTCAGGCTGCGGCGGACCGCTCCGCAACCGCTCGTACCACCCGCTCGCACAGTTCATGAGTCGCCAGCGCGTCCCGGGCGCTGAGCACCTTCCCCGCGCGTACGGCGTCCAGGAAGGCGAGGACCGCCTGCTCGATGCCGCGCTGCCGGGCCACCGGCACCCAGTCCCCGCGGCGCCGCACGGTCGGCTGGCCCTTGTGGTCGACGACCTCGGCGAGGTTGACGACCTGGCGCTTGGTGTCCTGGCCCGAGACCTCCAGGATCTCCTCCACCGAGCCGCTGAGCCGGTTCATCACCCCGAGGGCGGTGAAGCCGTCGCCGGAGAGCTGGAGCACGAGGTGGTGCAGCAGTCCGTCCTGGGTGCGGGCGCGCACGGTCACGTCGTCGATCGGCCCCGGCACCAGGAACCGCAGGGTGTCCACGATGTGGATGAAGTCGTCCAGGATCATCGCGCGCGGCTCCTCCGGGAGCCCGATCCGGTTCTTCTGCATGAGGATCAGCTCGCGCGGATGGTCGGCGCACTGCGCGTACCCGGGGGCGTAGCGGCGGTTGAAGCCGACCGCGAGCGACACGTTCCGCTCCTCCGCGAGCCGCACCAGCCGCTCGGAGTCGGCGAGTCGGTACGCGAGCGGCTTGTCGACGTACGTCGGTACGCCCGCCGCCAGCAGCCTGGTGACGATCTCGGGATGCACGGTGGTGGGCGCGTGCACGAAGGCGGCGTCGAGGTCCTGCGCGAGGAGTGCGTCGAGGTCCGTGTGCCTCTGTTCCGCCGGCAGGTGAAGGCTGTCGGCGACGCGGGCGAGGGTGGCGGGCGTGCGGGTCTGCAGATGCAGTTCGACGCCGGGCAGGGCGCCGAGGACCGGCAGGTAGGCCTTCTGCGCGATGTCACCGAGTCCGATGCAGCCGACCTTCACGGAGCCTCCCTGGCGCTCGCCCAGCGGTACGTTCCCGGAAGCATACGGCGGGGCGATATCCGGTGGTGCGGGCGGACCGGGCGCGCGAGGATGCGGGCATGACGATCGAGCGCAGTGAACCTTCGACCACCGCCGACGAACGCACCATGCTGGACGGCTGGCTCAATTACCACCGCGAGACCCTGGCCCTGAAGTGCGAGGGGCTGACCGACGAACAGCTGAGGACCGCTGCCGTGGAGCCCTCCACGCTGTCGCTCATGGGTTTGGTGCGGCACATGGCGGAGGTGGAGCGGGGCTGGTTCCGCAAGGTCATGGCGGACGAGCAGGCGGACCCGATCTACTTCACCGAAGAGGACCCGGACGGCGATTTCCACACCACCGAAACGGACACCTGGGCGGAGGCGCACGCGACCTGGCGGGCCGAGATCGAGGCGGCGAACGCGCACGCGGCCCGGTTCACCCTGGACGACCTCTCCGTGGGCAAGCACCGGCGCACCGGGGAGCGCTTCAACCTGCGCTGGATCTACACCCACATGATCGAGGAGTACGCGCGGCACAACGGCCACGCCGATCTGCTCCGGGAGCGGATCGACGGAAGCACCGGCGACTGACGGACGTCACGTCACCCGGGGCGGGCGCGGGCCGTCCGTAAGGGGGCGGAGATCACCCGTGTGGGGCATCATCCGCCCGTCCACTGTCCCAAACGGGGCCGGAACCAGCAGAGTTGCGCGGGTGCATCGAACGACGACCACCGCAACGCTCCTGGTCACCGTGGCTGTCTCGGCCCTCTCCGGATGTGTGACCGTCCAGCGGCCACCGGCTCCCGCTCCCCCGGCCGCACCGTCCCAAGCGTCGGTGCCGCGCCCGGACGGCAGCGCGGAGCCGCAGGTCGTACAGGCTCCGGCCCGGGAGGCTCTCGAACTCATCGACCCCTCGCACCGTCCGAAACCGGCCACGCATCCACCGCACCACGCACCGGTTCAGCCCCAGCAGGCGGCACCGGTCCCCCGCGCGCACCCGCATCCGCACCCCCACCCACATCCGCACCCGAAACCGCGCCACCCCCGGCAGCCGGGCGCGGACATCCCTGACGTGGTCAAGTCGGTGCCCAAGAGCCAGTCGGACGTGTGCGCCCTGGGCAGGAAGTACGGCGGCTGGCAGTCGGACAGTCCGCAGTCGATCATCTGCGGTCAGACGTACGGGCGTTGAGGCGGACGGGAACTGATCGGGCCGGACTCTAGGGCCGCTGTCTCGGCGGTCCCCAGGTCCCGTCCCCGGCCGCACCGCCCTCTGTGTCGAGCCGCAGTTCCAGCCTGCCGATCGCGGCCCGCACCCCGTTGCCGTAGCCGTCGTCGGCGAGGACCGTGCTGGCGGCGCGGGCGCGGCGGAGGTGGGTGCGGGCGGCGTCCGGGCGGTCGAGCTTGATGTAGTCGGCGGCGAGGTTGAGATGCAGGGAGGGGTAGAAGCCGCGCACCGCGCCCGCCCCCTCCTGGCCGGTGTCCTCCCTCTCCCGCCCGTCCGTCAGCTCGTCCGCCGCCGACAACGCCCTGAGATCCCAGGCGAGTTCGTCGCTCGGGTCGTCCTGGGTGTCGGCGAGGTAGTGGGCCAGCGTGCAGCGGTGCAGCGGGTCGCCGTCCTCACCGAGCTCCGCCCACAGGCCGAGCAGCCGCTCCCTGGCCTCCTCGCGGTCGCCGCCGTGGTGCAGCATGACGACCTGTCCGATCCGCGTCAGCAGAGCGTCCGGCGCCGCCTGTTCCTGTCGCTCCGTCACAGCGTCCTCCGCACCTTGTCAGCCACCGTTGGCCGTCCCCCTCGACGCTAACCGGCGCCACTGACAATCCCCGTCAGGCGGCCCCGGCCCGGCCCCGGTGGGGTCAGCCCAGGTCGGGGATGCGCCAGTCGATCGCGGTGTGGCCCTGCTTCGCGACGGCCTCGTCGATCTGGGTGAACGGGCGGGAGCCGAAGAACTTCTTGGCGGACAGCGGGGAGGGGTGCGCGCCCTTGACCACCACGTGCCGCTCCTCGTCGATGAGGGGGAGCTTCTTCTGCGCGTAGTTGCCCCACAGGACGAAGACCGCAGGGTCGGGGCGGTCGGCCACCGCGCGGATCACCGCGTCGGTGAACTTCTCCCAGCCCTTGCCCTTGTGGGAGTTGGCCTCGCCGGAGCGGACCGTGAGCACCGCGTTGAGCAGCAGGACGCCCTGCTGGGCCCAGGGCATCAGATAGCCGTTGTCCGGGATCGGGAGGCCGAGCTCCTCCTTCATCTCCTTGTAGATGTTCCGCAGGGAGGGCGGGGTCTTCACGCCGGGGCGGACCGAGAAGCACAGGCCGTGTCCCTGGCCCTCGCCGTGGTACGGGTCCTGACCGAGGACCAGCACCTTCACCTGGTCGTACGGTGTCGCCTCCAGGGCGGCGAAGACCTCCTCGCGCGGAGGGTAGACAGGACCCTTCGCCCGCTCCTCCTCGACGAACTCGGTCAGCTCCTTGAAGTAGGGCTGCTGAAGCTCGTCGCCCAGGACTCCGCGCCAGGACTCGGGGAGCATGGAGATGTCGGTCACGTCAACTTCCTTACGGTGTGCGGCGACTGCGATGCGGGGCGACCGCGCGGTGCGGTCGCTGCCATGTCCCAGAACCTACAGGCGACCACTGACAACCGGTGCCGCGATCCGGTTCACCAGCTCGTCTTGCGGTACAGCTGCCACATCATCATGATCGTCGACGGGTCGAGGGCCTGTTCGCCGCCGGAGATGTCGTCGCTGGCGGCCACGTACTGCCGGCCCTGCCACAGCGGCAGCAGCCGGGTGTCGTCCACCAGGATCTGCTGGGCCTCCTCGAACTCCTTGACCACGTCGGCCCGGTCGGTCTCCTTGCGCGACTCGGGCAGCAGTACGCCGGTGATCTTCGGCGACGAGTAGGGCGTACCGAGCGCGTTCTGTTGTCCCACGAAGGGAGCGATGAAGTTCTCGGCGTCGGGGAAGTCCGGGAACCAGCCGCGTCCGAACACCGGGTACTCGCCCTTCTGGTATCCCGTCACATACGTCTTCCAGGGGCGGCTCCGGAGAGTGATCGTGAAGAGCCCGGAGGCGTCGAGCTGACGCTTGAGTTCCTTGAACTCCAGGGCGGTCTCGGAGCCGTAGCGGTCGCTGGTGTACCAGAAGGTGAGCGGGACGCGGTCGGTGATGCCCGCGCGGGTGAGGATCTGCCGTGCCTTGGGGACGCTGGGGTCGCCGAAGTCGTCGAAGAAGGCGGTGGTGTGGCCGGTGAGGCCCTTGGGGACCATGGAGTAGAGGGGGTCCACGGTGTCGCGGTAGATCTTGTGGGTGATCGCCCCGCGGTCGACGACCTGGGCGACGGCCTTGCGGACGGCGGGGTTGTGGGCCCACCGGTCCTTGGGGTTGAACACCAGGTAGTTGATGTCGGTGCCGGAGCCGTCTACCAGTTGCAGGTCCTTCGAGGGGCTGGCCTGGAGGGTCACGATGTCGTCGGCGGCGAGGCCGCGGTAGGTGACGTCGATCTTCCCGTCCCGCAGCGCCTTGACCATGGCGCCGGAGTCCTGGAAGTAGCGGATCGTCACCGCGCCGTTCTCGCGTTTGGCGAAGCCCTTGTAGCGGTCGTTGCGGACGAGTTGGGCCTGCTTGCCGTCGTCGTAGGACTTCAGGGTGTACGGCCCGGAGCCGAAGACCTTGTCGTCCTTGCGCAGGGAGTGCGCGGGGTAGTCGTCGGGGTCGACGATCGACATGGCCGGGGTGGCGAGCACGAACGGGAAGGTGGCGTCGGGCTTGTTGAGGTGGAAGAGGACCTCGCGGTCACCGGTCGCCTGGACGCGGTCGAGGCTGCCCAGCAGGCCCGCCGGACCGCTCGGCGCGTTGATCTGTCTGATGCGGTCGATGGAGTGCTTGACGGCCTGGGCGTCGAGGGTGTCCCCGTCGGCGAACTTCATGCCCGCGCGCAGTTCGCAGCGGTACGTCGTGTTCGAATCGTCCGTGAAACCGCAGCTCTTGGCGGCGTCCGGTTCCGGGGTGGTCGCACCGGTCGGGTAGGCGAGCAGCGTCTGGTAGATGTTGCGGAACAGCTCCCACGAGCCGTCCCAGGAGGCGGCCGGGTCGAGCGTGCTGGGGGCGCTGGTGGTGCCGACGACGATGGGTCCCCCGCCGTCCGGATTTCCGTCCGAGAACACCCCGCAGCCGGCCACCAGGGATATCGACGTGATCGCCGCGGCTCTCCGCAGGCCTCGGTTCCGGTTGAACACGCGCACGCTCCTCGATCCGCCATACCAAGGGTCGGCAGACCATACCGCAGTGCCCCGGCCGGTTGAGCAAGGTTCGGACGGGGCTCTTGATCAGCGGTTTTATGACGACGTTGTCAGTCCGCTGTGCGCGTTTTCGTACCTCGACACGGGCGCCGGTTCCGTACAGGGAACAGCAAAGAAACCGACGCCCGGGTCGTCGGGTCAGGCCACTCCGGCGTTCAGGAGGATGCCGCCGTCGACGACGAGGGTCTGGCCGGTGATCCACTCGGACTGGTCCGAGGTCAGGAACGCGGCGGCGCCGCCGATGTCGGAGGGCACACCGAGCCGGGCCAGCGGGTAGGAGGCGGCTGCCTCCGCCTCGCGGCCCTCGTACAGGGCGGCGGCGAACTTGGTCTTCACGACCGCCGGGGCGATCGAGTTGACCCGTACGCCGGGCGCGAACTCGTGCGCCAGCTGGAGCGTCAGGTTGACCATCGCGGCCTTGCTGACGCCGTACGCGCCGATGAACGGCGAGGCGGAGATCCCGGCGAGGGAGGCGATGTTGACGATGGCGCCGCCGTTGTCCTTCTGCCAGGCGTGCCAGGTCTTCTGGGCGAAGCCGAGCGCGGAGATGACGTTGGTCTCGAAGACCTTGCGGGCGACGTTCAGGTCGAGGTCGGCGATCGGGCCGAACACCGGGTTCGTACCGGCGTTGTTGACCAGGTAGTCGACGCGGCCGAAGGCCTCCATCGTGCGCTCGACGACGACGGCCTGGTGGGCCTCGTCGTGGGCCTTGCCGGCCACGCCGATGACGCGGTCGGCGCCGAGCGCCTCGACGGCCTCCTTGAGGGCGTCCTCGTTGCGGCCGGTGATGCAGACCCGGTCGCCGCGGGCGAGCAGCGCCTCGGCGACGCCGTAGCCGATGCCGCGGCTGGCGCCGGTGATGACGGCGACCTTGCCGGAGAGTTCAGGCAGTTCAGTCATTTCGCGTGTTCCCGTGTTCCCTAGTTGAGCGGTCCGCCGGCGACGTACAGGACCTGGCCGGAGACGAAGCCGGCCGCCTCGTTGGTGAAGAAGGCGACGGCGTTGGCGATGTCGTCGGGCTCGCCGACGCGCTGCACCGGGATCTGGGTGGCGGCGGCGGCCTTGAAGTCCTCGAAGCCCATGCCGATGCGGGCGGCGGTCGCGGCGGTCATGTCGGTGGCGATGAAGCCGGGGGCCACCGAGTTGGCCGTGATGCCGAACTTGCCGAGCTCGATGGCGAGCGTCTTGGTGAAGCCCTGGAGACCGGCCTTGGCGGCGGAGTAGTTGGCCTGGCCGCGGTTGCCGAGGGCGGAGGACGAGGAGAGGTTGACGATCCGGCCGAAGCCCGCGTCGACCATGTGCTTCTGGACGGCCTTGGCCATCAGGAACGAGCCGCGCAGGTGCACGTTCAGGACGGTGTCCCAGTCGGAGGCGCTCATCTTGAAGAGCAGGTTGTCGCGGAGCACGCCCGCGTTGTTGACCAGGATCGTCGGCGCGCCCAGCTCCGCGACGATGCGTGCGACCGCGGCCTCGACCTGCGCCTCGTCGGAGACGTCGGCACCGACCGCGAGGGCCTTGCCGCCGGCCGCGGTGATCTTCTCCACGGTGTCCTTGCAGGCGGCCTCGTCGAGGTCGATCACGGCGACCGCACGGCCCTCGGCCGCGAGGCGTACGGCGGTGGCGGCGCCGATGCCCCGCGCCCCGCCGGTGACAATCGCGACCCGCTGCTCAGTGGTGGACATTGCTGGCTCTCCTCGCCCTTGAGAATCTCTCGCCCGGGAAATCTGCGGGCCGCCGATGAGCGACCGCTTAGTACCTTCGGCAGACGTGACGCTAGAAGCCCTGGCACTCGGTGTCAACGCCACATGAGCCGGGTGTGATTCATTACCTCACCAGCAGGTCCAGCAGGCGCTCCGTCTCGGCCGCCGGATCAACGGTGAGACCGGTGTGCACGGGCCCGGGCTGCACGACGGTGGACCGGGGCGCGATCAGCCAGCGGAACCGCCGCCCGGCGTCGTCCCGCGCCGCCTGACCGGCCGCTTCCCCACCGGCACACACGCCTTCCACAGCACCGAGCGCGGCCCTGATCCCGGCCACATCGGCGTGCGGGTCGAGGGCGAGCAGCCGCGCCTCGTCCAGATGGGTGCGGGCGCCGACGTAGGACCGGGCACGGCAGTAGACGAGGATGCCGGCGTTGATGCACTCGCCGCGTTCCACGCGCGGTACGACGCGCAGCAGGGCGTACTCGAAGACGTCCCGTTCGTTGGCCTCGCTGGGCCGGATGATGTGGCGCTCGGTCACTGGTCCCTCTTGATGCGCTCGTGGATGACGGCGGCGCGCGCGAGAAGGGGCGCCGCGTAGGCCCTGCGGAGGTCGTCCGGGGTGTCGAAGCCGGGTTCGCCGGTCAGCCAGGCGTCGGGGATCTCGGCGGTGACCTCGGCGAGGAGCTCGTCGGTGACCCGCGGCGCGAGGTCGGCGGCGGCGGTCGCGAGGTCGGGGGCGAAGCGCGCGAGGGCGTGGTCCGCGGCGTCGTAGGGACGGGCCGCCGATGCCTCCGCGCCGGGCCAGTTGTGGTGCCAGATCATGGTGGCGCCGTGGTCGATGAGCCACAGGTCGCCGTGCCACATCAGCAGGTTGGGGTTGCGCCAGGACCGGTCGACGTTGTTCACGAGGGCGTCGAACCAGACGATCCGGCCCGCCTCCTCGGGGCTCACCGTGAAGGCGAGCGGGTCGAAGCCGAGCGCGCCGGACAGGAAGTCCATGCCGAGGTTGGCGCCCCCGCTGGACCTCAGCAACTCCTGTACCTGCTGGTCGGGTTCGCCGAGCCCCAGCACCGGGTCGAGGTCGAGGGTCACCAGCCGTGGCACCCGGAAGCCCAGCCGGCGTGCCAGCTCCCCCACCACGACCTCGGCGACGAGCGTCTTGCGGCCCTGGCCCGCGCCGCTGAACTTCATGACGTACGGCGCGAAGTCGTCGCCCTCGACGAGCCCCGGCAGCGAGCCGCCCTCCCGCAGGGGCGTGATGTAGCGGGTCGCGACGACTTCCTTGAGCACTTCCGAGGCTCCCTAGCCCTACCGTCCACAGCCGCTCCGGACGCGCCTCCGGCACGGACTGAGCAGTCTACGAGGAGGGGAGGGCGCCCGCTCTCACCAGGGCCGGGACAGCCGACGCTCCCTTTTCCCCGCTCAGGTCATCGGCGGTACGCGCCGCAGTGGACGGAGCTCTCCACCGCGGCGGCCATCGCCTGCTGGCCCAGGGCGTTGGGGTGGGCGGGCGCGGTCGGGCCGTCGCGACCAGGGGTTCGATCCAGCGCCCGCCGGCCGGCTTGCACATGTCGTGTCCGACCGTCGGGGTGTGCGCGGTGTGCACCGAGGCGCTCGCCGCCGTCGCCCTGCGCGACGGACAGGGCCATCGCGCAACCCGTCACCGCGGCACTGCGGCACCGCGCAGCAGGTTCCGCCGGCCGGGAGATCTCTTGCTCTGCTCGTTCAAGTCCGTCCATTCGTCGGGCCGCGCGGCCGACGCCTGTCGGGGCGGAGGCTTTCTCCTGGCGAGACTTGAAACGGCGCACGCGGCAAGGAGGTTCACTCATGGCTTCACCGGGTGCGTGTTCAGGCCTTATGCAGGGTCGACAGCGAAACGACAGCGAGGTTTTACGCCTGCCTGATCTCGATAGGGCCAAGCTCTCGACACCGTCTGAACGGCGGTCATCCGCATCCCGTACCCCTTTGCAGACCCACAAATGCTTTCTTCTGGAAGGAACGTCAGCATGACCAGCGATTCGATCGAACCCGTTACGGCGCCCTCCCGTCGCACCGCGTTGGCGGCGGTCGGCGCGGCGGGACTCGCCGTCGCGCTGACCGCGTGCTCGTCGAACGACGACTCGTCGTCGGACTCCTCGGACACCTCGGGCTCCACCACCACCGCCGGCGCGTCCACCGCCCAGGGTGACGCCGGGGGCACCGAACTGGCGAAGACCACCGACATCCCCGAGGGCGGCGGCAAGATCTTCGCCAGCCAGGGCGTGGTGGTCACCCAGCCTACGGCGGGCACCTACAAGGCGTTCTCGTCGAAGTGCACCCACCAGGGTTGTGCCGTGACCACGATCACCAACGGCGTCATCGGCTGCCCGTGCCACAAGAGCGAGTTCTCCATCACCGACGGCAGCGTGAAGCAGGGTCCCGCGACCCAGGCGCTGCCCGCCGAGCAGATCACCGTGACCGGGGACTCCATCACGCTGGCGTGACGGTCAGCGTCGATCGGCCCTGCGCGGTCGTTTGAAACAGCCCAGCACCTCGTCCGTGGTCGCGACCGTGGCGACCAACGCGAGGGTGTTGCGGATCATCGCGGGGGTGTACTCCGAGGGCACCCCCGCGATGGCGTCCTTCGGTACGACGACGGTGTAGCCGCGGTTGACGGCGTCGAACACCGCGTTCGGGATCGCCACATTGGCCGAGACCCCGGTGACGATCAGTGTGCGGCAGCCCAAGTTGCGCAGCAGCGCGTCGACTTCGGTGCCCTGGATCGGCGACAGGCCGTGCAGCCGTCGTACGACGAAGTCCTCCTCGGCGACCTCGATCGGGGGTGCCACGCGGACCGCCGCGGTGCCCGAGAGCTGCTGGACGGGCAGGCGTTCGGCGGCGCGGAACAGGCGGGCGTTGTGGTTCGCGCCCCGGCCGTCCGGGCGGCGTTCGGCGAGCGCGTGGATCACCTGGACCCCGCTCTCGTGCGCGGCGGCGACCAGTCGGGCGACATTGGCGAGCGCGCCCGACGACCGTGCGGCGAGGGCGAGTTCGGGCAGCGCGCTGTCCGGGCCGACCACACCCTGTTGACATTCGACGGTGAGCAGGGCAGTGCTCACCGTGTCGAGGATCTCACTGAGTTGTGCGTGCGACGGCATGGCTCTCCCTTGTCGTCGGCGGCCGGGGCGGGTGACAGTAACGAGCATCGCGTGCGTTCGGAAGACGACCGGCGCTCATTCGGCCACCTGCCTGACGCACCGTCAGAAGCGGCTGCCCGCCGCTCGTCCCGTAGCCGAAGGGGATCGCATGACCGCCACTCAGCGTCGAGGCCGGAAGATCATGATGACACCCGAGGAACTGGACGAGTTCCTCACCACCGAGCGGACCTGCCGCGTCGCGACCGTCTCCGCGGACGGGGCCCCGCACGTCAGCCCGCTCTGGTTCGCCTGGGACGGCACATCGTTCTGGCTGTACTCGATCACCCGCAGCAAGCGCTGGGCCGACCTGCGCCGTGACCAGCGCATCGCCGTGGTCGTCGACGGCGGGCACGCCTACGACGAGCTGCGGGGCGTCGAGCTGTCCGGGACCGTCGAGTTCGTGGGCGAGTCCCCGCGCACGGGTGAGCCGCATCCCGAACTCGTCGCGGTGGAGAAGCTGTTCGCGCAGAAGAACTTCGGCCTGGACGCGATGCCCTACGACGGCCGGCACGCGTGGATTCGGCTGACGCCGGACACGGTCACGTCCTGGGACTTCCGCAAGTTGGCCGCGCTGTAGGCGAGTTGCTCCCTTGCGGGCCGTCAGACGACCGTCTTGGCCGCCGCCCGCAGCGCCTCGACCGCCGCGCGGATGGAGGGGCGGCGGTCGGCGTCCGCGCGCCAGACGACGTAGACATGGCGGCGCACCCGCTGCTTCAGCGGGACGGTGACGACTCCGGCGGGCATCGGGCTGCGGCCCAGCAGGGGCGCGATGCAGACGCCCAACCCGGCTGCCACCAGGCCCAGTTGGGTGTGTGTCTCGGCGGCACGATGGCCGATGATCGGCTCGATGCCCCGGGAGCGCAGGGTGAACATCAGCCACTCGTGGCAGAACTCGCCCTCGGCCCAGGTGATCCACTCGTCCTCGGCGAACTCCCCCAGGTCCACCTCGTCGCGGCCCGCCAGCGGATGCCCGGCCGGCATCGCCACCTCGGCCGGGTCGTCCAGGATCGGCGCCTTGACCAGGCCGTCGGGCAGCGGCATCGGCTTGTTGTACCAGTCGAGGACGACCGCGAGGTCGAGATCGCCGCGCACGACACCGGCGATACCGGTCTCCGGCTCCAGTTCGGTGGAGCGGACACGCAGCGCGGGGTGCTGGGCACGCAGCGCGGCGAGTGCGGCGGGGAAGAGGCCGCGGGCGGCGGTCGGGAACGCGGAGAGCCTCAACTCGCCCACCACCTGCCCCCGTTGGGCCTCCAGGTCGGCCTGGGCCAGCTCCACCTGGGACAGGATCCGGCCCGCGTGCTCGGCGAGCAGCCGGCCGGCGTCCGTGAGCCGCACCCCCCGCCCGTTCTTCGCGAGGAGCTGCTGTCCCACCTCCCGCTCCAGCTTGGACATCTGCTGCGACACGGCCGAGGTCGTCACATGCAGCCCCTCGGCGGCACCGCTGACCGAGCCGTGCCGGGCCAGGGCGTCCAGGGTGCGCAGCCGCTCCAGGTTCAACATGTAAGCGATGCTACGAGATGGCCGGAGTCAGATCCCGTTCGCGCTACGAAGTGACGTCCTTACGCATAACCGCGCATCGGCGTCCGGCCGCACGCGGAGGCGATCGCCTCCGCCAACCGCCCGGTCTCTTCGGCGGTCAGCGTCGAGACGGTGATCCGGATGCCGGGCGGTGCGCTCATCCGGAAACGGGCGCCGGGGGCGACGGCCCAGCCCGCATGCAGGAGGCGGGAGACCGCGCCGGTCTCGTCCGGTACCGGGATCCACACGTTGAGGCCGCTGCGGCCGTACGCCGTGACCCCGTGGTCGGCGAGCGCGGCGATCAGCGCGTCCCGGCGGCGGCCGTAGGCGGCGGCCACGGCCGGGGTGTCCACCGCGCCGTCGGCCCACAGTCGGGCCACGGCACGCTGGGTGATCCGGCTGACCCAGCCGGGACCCAGGCGCTGGCGGCCGCGGACCCGGTCGAGGGTGACGACGTCCCCCGTGAGCACGGCGAGGCGCAGGTCGGGGCCGTAGGCCTTGGCGGCCGAGCGGACGAAGGCCCAGTGGCGGGTGGCGCCGGCCAGCGGGTGCAGGGGCTGGTCGACGATGCCGTGGCCGTGGTCGTCCTCGATCAGCAGGACCTCCGGGTGGTCGCGGAGCACGGAACGCAGGGCACGCGCGCGCGTGGCGCTCACCACGGCTCCGGTGGGGTTCTGCGCCCGGTCGGTGACGATCAGGGCCCGCGCGCCGGACTCCAGCGCGGTGCGCACGTCGTCGGGGCGCGGTCCGTCGTCGTCTACGCGGACGGGGGTGACGCGGAGCCCGAGCGCCGGTACGAGGTCGAGCAGGCTGCCCCAGCCCGGGTCCTCGACAGCGACGGTGTCACCGGGCTTGAGATGGGCGGCGAGGACGCGCTCGATGGCGTCCAGCGATCCGGAGGCGACGGCCACGGGGCCGGCCGGCACACCGTCCGCGTCCAGCGCTGCCCGCGCGAGGCGCGCCAGCTCCGGTTCGACCGGGTCGTCGCCGTACATGACCGGTTCCCGGTCGGAGAGCTCGGCGGCCCCGGCGAACGCCCCTGCAAGAGAGGGCAGCAGGGCGGGATCCGGGTTGCCGTGGGACACCTCGCGGACCCCCTCCGGCACCTCCACGCGGATGTGCTCGCGCCCGGTCGTGGCCGGCTTGGGCCGCACCCGGCTGCCGCGCCGCCCGGCGGTCTCGATGACCCCGCGCTCCCGCAGGGTCCGGTACGCGGCCGCGACCGTATTGGGATTCACCCCCAACTCTACGGCCAACTCCCGCATCGGCGGCAGCAGTTGCCCCGGCTCCAGCTCGCCCGAGCCCACCGCGCGCTCGACGTCGGCAGCGATGTCGGCTGCGCGTCGCCCTACGATCCGATATCCTCCTAGCACAAAGCACAGTATGCACTAGTGCAATATGCACCGCAACTCGACCCACCAGCAACGAACACGGAGAGCACCATGCAGGGGATGCAGGGGACCACCGCGCAGCCGACGTCACAGCCCGCCGCCTACACGCCGACCGACCTGACCGTCCCCACGCGTTCCGCGGACCGGGCGTCGTACGACAGGGAGTTGGTGCACGCGATACTCGACACGGCCTACGTCTGTCATCTCGGCTTCGTCCGCGACGGCCGGCCGGTCGTACTGCCGACGCTGTTCGGGCGGGTCGGTGAGCGGCTGTACGTGCACGGTTCGACGGGGGCGCGCCCGCTGCGGATGACGGGCCAGGCCGATCCGGGGCTCCCGGTGTGCCTGACGGTGACCCACGTGGACGGTCTGGTGCTGGCCCGTTCCGCCTTCCACCACTCGATCAACTACCGCTCCGTGGTGGTGCACGGCATCGCCCACCAGGTGACGGACCCCGAGGAGAAGCGGACGGCGCTGGACGCGCTGGTCGACCATGTCGTGCCCGGCCGTTCGGCGGACTCCCGGCCCGGCAACAGGAAGGAACTCGCCGCCACCATGGTGATCCGCCTCGACCTCGACGAGGTCTCCGCCAAGCTCCGCACGGGCGGCGCGAACGACGACCCCGAGGACCTGGACCTCCCCCACTGGGCCGGCGTCCTCCCGCTGAACACCGGCTACGGCACCCCGCTCCCGAACGACGACCTGTCCCCCGCCGTCGAACTCCCGGACTACCTGTCGGTGTTGTGATGCTCATCCACCCTTGGGACGCGCCCCAGGACGACGCCGAATGGCAACACTGGCTGTCCGCGCACGACTTCGGCCAACTGGCCGTCAACGGCCCACCCGGCGAACCCCCGTTGATCCAGCCCCTCCACTTCGCCTACGACCCCGAGCGGGGCGAGGTGGTCACCCACCTGGCCCGCCCCAACCCGCTGTGGCCGGCGCTGGAGGCGAACCCCCAGGTGG
This sequence comes from Streptomyces sp. NPDC001100, assembly GCF_053598575.1. Lineage (NCBI taxonomy): Bacteria > Bacillati > Actinomycetota > Actinomycetes > Kitasatosporales > Streptomycetaceae > Streptomyces > Streptomyces sp. NPDC001100. The sequence goes on along the minus strand of NZ_JBSFKO010000040.1, from coordinate 56,788 downwards.
TGCTGAGCGTCGTCGACGACTACGTGTTCATCCCCGGCCCCTGGCAGGCGGACCCGGACGTCCCACCGGAACACGGCGTCCCGACCAGCTTCTACGCGGCCGTCCAACTCCGCTGCACCGCCCACCTCGTGGACGACCCGACCGAGAAGGCGACCCTCCTCAACCGCCAGGTCGCCCACTTCCAGCCCGAGGGCGGCACCACACCGGTCACCCCCGGCGAGCCACCGAACGGCCGCCTGCTGTCCGGCATCCGCGCCCTGCGCCTCGAAGTGACCGGCGTACGCGCCAAGTTCAAGTACGCGGGCAAGCGGTCCGTCGAGGTCCAGGACCGTATCGCGACGGGACTCGCGGGGCGGGGCGGGGTGCGGGACGACGTGGCCAGGGGGCATTTGTTGCGGCGGCGGGAGGGGTGAGGACGGGGCAGGCCTGAGGGAGAACTCGGCGAAGCCGCTGCCGGACCAGGCGACTTCCGGGCTGGTCACGTCGCCGTCTCCGGGGCAGAGCGTGAGCCCCGTCCGGTCCTCCTTGCCCGCGCTCGGCTTGGGCCTAGGCGGCAGGTTCCCGTGAGGACAGTTGCTCCCTTTCGGGCCCCCCGGTCGCCACCGGTTCCTCCGAGCCCTTCGTGGGGGCCGAGGACTGGGCGATGAAGGCGCCGAGGAGGACGACCGCTCCGCCGATGAGTTGAGGTGCGGAGAGGTGTTCGCCGAGGAGGATCCAGGCCAGTACCGTCGCGACGACCGCTTCGAGGCAGGCGACGACGCCCGCGACCTGTGGGGAGAGGCGGCGGACGGAGACGACTCCGGTGACGTAGGCCAGGACCGTGGCGATCAGGACGATCCAGGCGAGGAGGAACGCGGCCGGGACCGCGTTGCCGTTCATGTGGGCGTCGCCCTTGAGGACGGACCAGTGCATGGTCCAGGGGCGGGCCACGGCGGTCAGTACGAGGGCGCCGACGAGCAGGCCGTAGGCGATCACGCCGAGTGGGTCGGGTGCCTCGGTGCCCGCGTCGCTGCCCTGGTCGGAGAGGACGAAGTAGCCGACCTGGCAGCAGGCGGCGGCGAGCGCGAGGAGCAGGCCGACGGCGTCGAAGCTCAGGCCCGACCACACCTCGACGACGCAGGCGAGGCCGCCGGCCGCGAGGACCACGCCGAGCGCGGCGGCGCGGGTGACCGGACGCCGCTGCACGAACCGGACCCAGCCGAGCACGAGGGCGGGCGCGAGGTACTCCACTAGGAGGGCGACGCCGACGGGTATGCGGGAGATCGCGGCGAAGTAGCAGGCCTGGACGCCGGCGACGGCGAGCAGTCCGAAGCCGAGGAGCAGTGCGGGGCGGCGGCGGACGAGCGCACGGTGGCGCACGGCGAGCGGCAGCATCACCAGGGCGGCGCCGGCCACCCGCAGCCACACCACGTGCAGCGGGTCGAGGCCCGCCTCGATCAGCGGTTTGGCCGCGACGCCGGATCCCCCGAAGGCCAGCGCGGACCCGAGTGCCAGACCGAGTCCGACACCCTTGGCACCACCGGCGGCACTGCTCTCAGACGTATGCACGGCCACATGATGACAGGGGACGACATGAGCGTCACCCCTGTTGACACCTGTCTCAGCGCGTGGACGGCCTCCGCGCGGTGGGCGGCTTGCTCGGTCAGCAGCCCGGCTCGCCGCCCGCGACGTACTCCCCCGGCCGGCTCTCGATCCACACCAGCACCTCGGGAGACTCGATGCCCGCGCGGTGGAGGACCTCGACGGCGCGGGCCTCGGGGTCCGCGACGAGCGCGGCGAGGAGGTCGATGCCGCCCGCCAGGTCGCCGTCGCGGAGTTCGGCGCGCTCACAGGCGTACTCCAGGGCTCCCGCGGCCAGCGGCGACCAGCCCTCCGCCGCCGGGATCACGGGGAGCGCGCCGGAGTCCTCGACGCTGCCCTGCCAGCGCAGGCCGTAGCCGATGCTGCGCTGCACCAGGTAGCCGAGCAGTCGGGCGATCTGGGGGCCGTCGCCGAAGACGGCACGTGCCTCCGGGTCCGACTCCAGGAGGCTGTGCAGCAGATGGGCCGTGTCGATCTGCCGGTCCCCGTCCCGCAGCGCCCGGCGTCGGGCACCCGCCACCACCGCTGCCAGCTCTGCACTGAGCCTGGCATCGTTGTCCGCACGGTGAATGCCCTGCTCGCGGTTCGACTGCCTGGGAATACGGGGTTGCACGCTCTTACCCCATCAGTCCCTCGCATTGAGGGCATCCCCGGAGGGGAGCATTTCGGCATCCCACACAGAGTTGACTCCGGGCGACGGGATCTCCTCCTTACGGATGAGATCACGCGCCTCACCCCTGAGAGGCGCGCGCCTCCTTGCCGCGCGCCCCGTGCGCAACCGCGCCGCACCGGGCGCACGTCTTTCGCGAATGTGGAGAGCAGGTGCTGGCTGGTGGCACTGCCGGCGGTCGACGGCAGACAGTACGTGTACCGGGTGTACGCCCCGGAGGACGCACTGCCCGCCGACCTGTTCTGGGACGCCTGGCACTGCCACGAGGAGAGCGCCCACCCGCGCGCGTGGGACCTGTTCGACGCGGCGCTGATACGGCGCGTGGGCTGAGGCCGACGAAACCGACGCCGCCGAATTCGATCCGCTCCGATCCGTTCCGCTTCGAACGCGGGCGCTACGGACACTTCCTGACGGTTCATCAGTATTGAATGTTGCGCGCCCTGCGGCTACGTTCCGCGACACCGTAGCCCGACAGCACCGTAGCCCGACAGGAAGAGGTGGTCGTATGGCCGAAATCAGCGCGGAGGCACGCATCGAGGCCCCGGCCGAGAAGGTGTGGACACAGCTCACCGACTGGTCCGCGTACGGCGAGTGGAACACGACCCACACCAACTTCCCCAAGGGCGGCCCCGAGAGCCTCGAAGCCGGCGCGACCTTCCAGGAGAACATGAAGCTGATGGGCTTCCCGGCGGAGGTCGAGTGGACCGTCGAGGAGGTCGAGGCGGCCCGGGTGCTCGCCATCCGCGGCAAGGGCCCGATGGCCGTGAACGTCGCCACGCGCTACACGCTCACGCCCGACGGTGATGCCACGACGGTCCGGATCGACGGCGAGTTCACAGGGGCGGCGGTGACGTTGATGGCGGGCAAGCTGAAGGACTCGGGGACGGCCGCTCTGAACGAATCGCTGCGCAAACTGGGCGGGCTGGTGGCCTGAGGAAGGCGCCGGGGCACCGCAGGAACGGGAACGCGCACAGGGAAGGCGCCCCACGGAACTCCCGTGGGGCGCCTTGACCTGCTGCCTCTTCCGACCCCGAGGACATCAGTCCTCGTCGGCCAGGATCAGGTACAGCTTCTTGCGGGCGTCGTTGATGACGGACAGCGCCTTCTCGCGCTGCTCCTTGCTGCCGGTCTTCCAGACCTGACCGAAGGCCTCCATCAGACCGAAGCCGGCCTGGCGGATCTCACTCAGGGCCTCCCAGTCGACACCTCGGGAAGCCTCTTCCCAGGGCGCGTCCGGACCTTCCTCGGCCGCGGTGCGGCCCGCGTCGGTGAGCGAGAAGAGCTTCTTGCCACCCTCCGTCGCGCTGGCGATCAGGCCCTCGTCCTCCAGCAGCTGCAAGGTGGGGTAGACCGAGCCGGGGCTCGGCTTCCACGCGCCGCCGCTGCGCTCGGCGATCTCCTGGATCATCTCGTAGCCGTGCATCGGCCGGTCCTTGAGGAGGGCGAGGATCGACGCGCGTACGTCGCCACGCCGTGCCCTGCCTCGCGGGCCGCCGCGCCCTCGTCCACCCCAGGGGCCGGGACCGAAGCCCGGTCCGAAGCCGGGGCCACCGGGTCCGCCCGGGCCACCCGGCCCGAAGGGCCCGAAAGCCGCACGCCGCCCGTCGGGGCCGCCCCAGCCGCGCCGGGGGTGGCCTTCCTGTCCATGTCCACGCTCGTATCCGTGGGTACGCATCGCAATCACTCCATTCCATCGTTGATCTGTCGCGATGCGTCAACGATATATCGGAACCGATCGGATGACAAGCCCTGAAAAATTCTCGGTTGATCCGGCCCCGGACGCATGGCTGACTGGACGACCATGCATGCCGACCAAGTGGACGTGACCAGCGAAACCGTCGCGACCCTGATCCAGGAGCAGTTCCCCCAGTGGAGCGGCCGGGCGGTCCGGCCCCTGTCGTCGACGGGGACGGTCCACGCCATCTTCCGCATCGGCAACGACCTCTCCGCACGTTTCCCGTTGCGTCGGGCCGCTGCCTCCGAGGTACTGGCGGTGCTGGAACGGGAGGCCCGGGCGAGCGCGGAGCTGGCCCAGGTGTCCCGGTTCCCCGTCCCGGAACCCGTCGCCCTGGGCAGGCCCGGAGCGGGTTACCCCATGCCGTGGTCCATCCAGACCTGGCTGCCGGGGACCATCGCCCTGGACGCAGACCCGAGTGGCTCCGACGCTTTCGCCGAGGACCTCGCGGCCTTCATCGCATCCCTGCGGGACGCCGGGACACGAGGTCGGGTCTTCGACGGCGACAATCGCGGCGGTGTCCTCGCCCACCACGACGACTGGATGGCGGAGTGCTTCCGGAAGAGCGAGGGGCTGCTCGACGTGCCCCGGCTGCGCCGGCTGTGGAGCCGCTTCCGCCGACTGCCACGCACGGCTGCCGACGTGATGAGCCACGGCGACCTGATCCCCGGAAACGTCCTGGTCGCCGGAGGCCGCCTCACCGGCGTACTCGACACCGGCGGCTTCGCCCCGGCCGACCCCGCGCTCGACCTGGTCGGCGCCTGGCACCTGCTGCGGCCCGGCCCCCGGGACGTACTCCGGCGAACACTGGCCTGCGACGACCTGGAGTGGGAGCGCGGCAAGGCATGGGCGTTCGAACAGGCGATGGGTGTCGTCTGGTACTACGTCGAGACCAACCCGACGATGAGCGGCATGGGGCGCCGGACACTCGACCGCATACTGGAGTCGACGGACTGACGGCTATCCGCGCCGGTCCTCCCGGCTCCACGCAAGCAACCAGCCGTCGACCACCCCGAAGTCCGCCCCGGTGAGACCGGTCGTCGATTCCACGCGGTGGAGGAGGGCGGGTCCACGGTGGTGATCCGACACCCAGGCGTGGTCGAGTTCGGTGATCTCGTCGTCGACCCAGATGAAGGGGCGGCCCGCCGCGGCACGGACGAGAGCTCGGGTCTTCCAGTTGAGTGCGCCGGGCTCGTACTCCTGCGGTGGATCCGGCAGTTCGGCCACCGGGAAGCGGGGCAGTCCGAGGAGTGGCGACAGCACCTCGTTGGCGTACTCCATCCACGCGGTGGCCCAGATCAGCTCGCAGGGCAGTGCCAGCAGTCGCGGAACATGGTCTGTGTCGATCTTCGCCAGCTGGGGATTCGACGTGCCCTGCCAGTCCGCCCACCCCTGCGGGCTCGACGGAATCCGCGCTCCGCCGAGAGGCAGGAGTGTTCCGTCGACGTCCAGGAAAAGCAGCGGCCGTTCCGCCCGTCCGGTCATGGCCCCCCCTTCTGGAGTTGCCCGCATGACCGAGCCCTCCTGCATCGCCGCGATCCGGGAGTCGTACGACACCGTCGCCGCCGACTACGTCCAACTCGATAAGAGTCCGGCCGAGTTGGACCCGCTGTCACGGGCGATGCCGGCCGCCTTCGCGGAGACGGTGCGGGCGGCGGGGCCCGGGCCGGTGGCGGATCTGGGGTGCGGGCCCGGCAGAGTCACCGCGCATCTGGCGGAGTTGGGGGTGCCGGTCTTCGGCATCGATCTGTCCCCCAGGATGATCGAGCTGGCTCGCCACGCCTACCCTCACCTGACCTTCGCCGTGGGCTCGATGACCGCGCCGGAGATCGGCGACAGCGAACTGGGCGGCGTCCTCGCCTACTTCTCCACGCACCACACACCGCCGGACCAACTGCCGGTCGCCTTCGGCGAGTTCCACCGCACGCTCACACCCGGCGGCCTGCTGATGCCGGCCGGCCATGTGGAAGACAACCAACTCCGGCGCCCGACACAGGCGTACGGCGGGCACCCCGTGTCCTACGAGTCCCATCTGCTTCCGCCGGAGGGGATCGCCGGGCTGCTGGAGCGGGCGGGGTTCGCGATCACCGCCCGGCTGATCCAGGAGCCCACGGCGGAATCGAAGAGGACGTACGCCACCTTCCTGGCCCGGAAGCCGGAGCACCCGTCGGCGTCGTAGCGGCCTGTTCGGAGCAACCCGGTACCCCACCCCCGATTCCGGGCCGCACCGCCTGACCGGTCCAGCACCACCGCCCACGGTCCAGCATCACTGCCCCCCATCCAGCATCACGGCCCCCGGTCCACCACCACGGAATCGGCCCAGCGCCGCCGAACGACCCCAGCACGACCGAATCAGTCCAGCGCCGCCGGCTTGATCCAGGGCCGCCGATCTGACCCGCACCACCGGCCCGATCCAGCGCCGCCGCGTTGACCCGCACCACCGGCCCGTATCCGCAGCACCTATCCGACCCGCACCACTAGCCTGTTCCCGCACCACTGCCCTGACCCGCACACCGGTCAGATCCCGCACCACCGCCCGACCTCGCACCACCAATCCGGCCGCACACCACCGCCCCGCACTCACACCACCACCCGAACCCGCATCGCCACCCGAACCCACATCGCCGAACCAACCCCGCCACCGAATCAGTCCAGCACCCCCGAATTGGCCTTGGCCCAGCAGGCCAGAGACCCCCTAGCGTCGAAGCATGCGGATTCGAATCGTCGACGCGTTCACCGACCGCCCCTTCGCCGGCAACCCGGCCGGGGTGGTGCTTCTCGATGCCTTCCCGGAGGGCGACGACTGGCTGCAGAAGGTCGCGCTGGAGGTCAATCACGCCGAGACGGCGTTCGCGCACCCGCTGCCCGAGGGCGGGGCGGCCGACTGGGCGCTGCGGTGGTTCACACCGGCCACCGAGGTCGCGATGTGCGGACACGCGACCCTCGCGACGGCCCATGTGCTGCACACCACCGGCGTCCACGAGGGTCCCGTGCGGTTCACCACCCGCAGTGGTGTACTCATCGCCACGCCGGCACCGGACGGGTCGATCACCCTCGACTTCCCGACTGCCCCGCTCACCCCGGTCCAGATCCCGGAGGGTGTGGCCGAGGCCCTGGGCGCCGAGGCGCTGACCGCCTTCGACACCGGGCCGAACATCCGCGACCTGGTCGTCGAACTCGCCGACGAGAAGACCGTCGTAGGACTGGCGCCCGACCACAAGGCACTCGCCGCCTATTCCGAGCGCGGGATCATCGCCACCGCCCGCGCCGAAGACCCCACACGGGGCTACGACTTCGTCTCTCGTTGCTTCTTCCCGAACGTCGGCATCGACGAGGACCCGGTCACCGGCAGCGCGCACACGGCGCTGGCTCCGTACTGGTCCGAGCGGCTCGGCAGCACCGTCCTCACCGGGCTTCAGGCCTCGCCCCGGTCCGGGCTGGTGCATACCGAACTGCGGGGCGGGCGGACCCTGTTGACCGGGCGGGCGGTCACGGTCATCGACGGCGAGCTGCTCGCCTGAGACGCAACGTGCCTGCCCTTCGCGGGAGTTACGCCGTGGGCAGCCAGCCCACCTTGCCGGCCAGCAGCGCGTAGCCGACGAACGCCCCGATGTCGAGCAGGGAATGCGCCACGACCAGGGGGCCCACGCGGCCCCACCGGCGGTACAGGTAGACGAAGACCACGCCCATCACCATGTTGCCGACGAAGCCGCCGATGCCCTGGTAGAGGTGGTAGCTACCGCGCAGTACGGAACTGGCCACCAGCGCGGTGCCCGGCGTCCAGCCCAACTGGCCGAGGCGGCGCAGGAGATAGCCGACCACGATCACTTCTTCGAGGATCGCGTTCTGCATCGCGGAGAGGATCAGGACCGGGTACTTCCACCACACGTCGGGCAGCGCCTCGGGCACCACCGTGAGGTTGAAGCCGAGGCCCCGTGCGGCCAGGTAGAACGCGATGCCGGTGCTGCCGATCACCGCCGCGACGGCCGCGCCGCGGCCGAGGTCGGGCCAGGGCCGGGTGCGGTCGAAGCCGATCGTGCGCAGGCTCTCGCCCTCCCTGAGGAGGAAGTGGGCGACGAGGGCGACGGGGACGAGGGCCGACGCGATTCCGAAGAGCTGCCAGGCGAGATCCAGCCATGGACGGCCGGGCGCGGCCGAGGCGTTGAGGGTGGCCGCCTGGTCTTTGAGACCGCCCGGTTTCGTGACCGATCCGACAAAGCTGATCAGGGCGGACACTCCACTCGCACCGAGCGAAAGCCCCAGAACGAGCAGTGTCTCGGACCGGAGAATCCGCCGTGTGGGCTGCTCCAGCGGAAAAGTTTCGGCCACCTGCCCTGCCTCCACCTGCACACCTGCCTTCAGTTCGGAAATCCCGCCTCATGCCCATCTTCGCCCCGCTAGGGTCTCGAATGAACTTACGAAGATCGTGCGCGACAGGCCGTTGGGGGAGACGGAGGCACGAGGTTCAACAGGGAGGGGCACCACCGTCATGGGACGTCACAGCTTGCCCGATCCGCAGAGGGCGGGCGGCAGCGACCCCCGTCCTCGTGCGCGGCGCCGCAAGGTGGCCCTCGCCACGGTGCTCGTGCTGACCGTCGCCGGCGGTACCGCGGTCGCGGTGCAGAGCGGACTGCTCTCCTTCGGTTCCTCCTGCCGCAAGGACGCGGTACGTCTGAAACTGGCCGCCTCCCCCGACATGGCGCCCGCCCTGCGTGCGGCGGCCGGAAAGGCGCGCGACGAGAACATCACCTCCGACGGGCAGTGCCTGAACATCTCGGTGACCGCCCAGGAGTCGTACAAGTTCGCGGACACGCTCAAGTCGGGCAAGCACCCGGACGTCCAGGTGTGGGTGCCCGACTCGGAGTTGTGGGTCAACCAGGTCACGTCGGCCGCCGACTCGGACGCGACGGAGGCGACTCCGGCGGGAAACGTCGCCTCCACCCCGGTCGGTGTGGCGATGGTGCCGGCCGCCGCGAAGTCGCTGGGGTGGCCGCAGAAGACGTACACCTGGCTGGACCTGGCCGGGGCCACCCTCCAGGACGACTCGCTGCGGCTGGGCGCGGCCGATCCGGCGCGCAGCGCGACCGGGCTGCTCGCGCTGACACAGCTCAGTACGGCCGCCGCGAAGGTCAAGGGCGGTGACACGCAGGCGGCGGCGATGATGAAGACGCTGTCGCAGCGGATCTCGGACACCGACAGCCAGGTCCTGGACACCCTGCCACGCGACTCCTCGGGCACCGAGCAGGGCAATCCGAAGCGCAACCAGGCGCTGGTGCTGAGTGAGCAGTCGGCGTTCGCGTACAACACGTCGGCCGACGGCGGCGGAAGTCTCGACCTGTTCTATCCGAAGGACGGCTCCCCCCGGCTGGACTACCCGTACAACCTGGTGGACCGGGAGCGGCTGACGACGGACGAGAGCCGGGCCGCGATCCGGTTCATGACGTATCTGAGCCTGCCCGCGCAGCGGAAGCTGATGGAGAAGTACGGCTTCCGCACCGATGACGAGGACGCGCCGAAGGCGGTGATCACCAAGGCGGGCGGCAGCAGCCCGCAGCCGTATGCCGTGGCGCCGGCCGAGCTGGCCTCCGACGCGGCGCTCCAGGAGGCGCTGGGGACCTGGACGATCACCGTGCAGAGCGCGCGGATCACCACGGTCGTGGACGCGTCGTCGTCGATGTCGGAGCCGGTGCCGGGGACCGGACAGTCGCGGATGGACGTCACCAAGGCGTCGCTGCTGCAGGCGCTGGCCACGTTCACGCCCGAGGACGAGATCGGGCTGTGGGACTTCTCCACGAAGCTCGACGGCGACAAGGACTACCGCGTCCTGGTGCCGACCGAGCGGCTCGGCGACCGCGTGGGCAGCGGGACCCAACGGGACCGGCTGTCGGCGGCGTTCGGGAGTCTGAAGCCGGTGCCGAACGGGGCGACGGGCCTCTACGACACCACGCTCGCCGCGTACAAGGCGGCCACGTCCTCCTATGCGGACGGGAAGTTCAACGCGCTGGTGATTCTGACCGACGGGGTCAACCAGGACCCGGGCAGCATCTCGCGCACCACGCTGCTCAAGCAGTTGCGCCAACTCGCCAGCCCTGAGCGGCCGGTGCCGCTGATCATGATCGCGGTGGGTCCCGAGGCCGACAAGGAGGAGGCCCGGCAGATCGCCGAGGCGACCGGCGGCTCGGGCCACGAGGTGAGCAACCCGGCCCAGATCCAGTCGGTGATCCTCCAGGCCATCGTGGCGGCGGGCGCGGCGGGCGCCTCGGCCAACTCGGGCTGAGGCAGCGGCGGTTCACCCCAGTGGTGCCGGTTCGGGGAGGCCGACCGGCCAGGTGTGGACCGGGTCGCCGAGGTGCATCAGCTCGCTGTAGCGGCGGGTGGTGGCGGCCAGGGCGGCTTCGCGGGTGAGGCCCTGTTCGAGGGCGCGGTGGAAGGTGGCGGACTGCCAGGTCGCGCCGTTGGTCCGGCGCCGGCAGCGTTCGTCGATCACGCCCAAGTACAGGTCCCGGTCGGCCGGTTCGACCCCCCACGCGTCCAGTCCGGCCTCCGCGAGCGGCAGTAGTTCGTCGCGTACGAGGGTCACCGTGTCGATCTCGGTGGTGCCGCCGAGCCGTCCGCGCCGGGGCCAGAGCAGGCGGGCGTCGATGCCGTGGCGGCACGCGGTGTCGAAGTTGGCGGCGGCGGCCTCGAAGGGCAGCCGGGTCCACACCGGCCGCGGCTCCTCGGCGAGGGCGCGGACGACGCCGTAGTAGAAGGCGGTGTTGGCGATGACGTCGGTGACGGTGGGTCCGGCGGGCAGGACGCGGTTCTCGACGCGCAGGTGCGGGACGCCGTCGGCGATGCCGTAGACGGGCCGGTTCCAGCGGTACACCGTGCCGTTGTGCAGGACGAGTTCGGCGAGGGTGGGGATGCCGCCGGCTTCGAGCACGTCGAGGGGTTCCTCGTCGTCGTGGACCGGGAGCAGCGGTGGGAAGTAGCGGAGGTTCTCCTCGAAGAGCTCGTAGGCGGAGGTGATCCAGCGTTCGCCGAACCAGGTGCGGGGGCGGACGCCCTGGGCCTGGAGTTCGGGCGGCCGGGTGTCGGTGGCCTGCTGGAAGAGCGGCGGGCGGGACTCGGGCCACAGCTCACGGCCGAACAGGAAGGGCGAGTTGGCGCCCACCGCGACCTGGGCGGCGGCGACGGCCTGGGCCGCGTTCCACACGTCGGCGAAGCGGTCGGGTGTGACCTGGAGGTGCAACTGCACGGAGGTGCAGGCGGCTTCGGGCGCGATGGATCCCGAGGTGCAGGTGAGGTGCTCGACGCCGTCGATGTCGAGGACGAAGTCCTCGCCCCGGGCGGCCACGATCTGATCGTTGAGCAGGGTGTAGCGGTCGACCGCGGAGAGGTTCGAGGAGACCAGGTCGTCCCGGTCGAGGGTCGGCAGAATGCCGATCATCACTATTCCGGCGTCGAGCTCGCCCGCTTTCCGATGGGCATATGCCAGGGAGGTACGGATCTCCTCGGCGAGCCGGTCGAATACCCGGCCCTCCAATCGGTGTGGGGCAATGTTGACTTCCAGATTGAACATGGCGAGTTCTGTTTGGAAATCTCGACTCGCGATGCGTTCGAGAACCTGCGCATTCAACATTTTCGGCATGCCGTCGGCGCCGGCGAGGTTGAGTTCGATCTCCAGCCCCATGAGGTTCTTGGGGCGGTCGAACCGCTTCTCGGCCAGCAGCCGCTCCAGTCCCGTCAGGCACCGCCGCAGCTTGGCGCGGTAGCGCTGGCGGTCGGCGAGCTCGAACGGCCCTGCCACGACCTTCTCCCCCACGATGCGTCACCTCCTCCTCGTCCCGGGTCAGGAAGGATGATGCCCAGACCTGGCGATCGATAACGTCCCGCGGCGGCCCGGCGCCCGCTACTCTGGTCCGAAGTGACCCGCGGCACATTCACGAGGCATGGGGCAGTGCGGGGTTCCGCACACAATGAAGGCCTCGTGAAAAACGCCGACGAGAATTGGCCGACCGCATGGGCGGCATATCCCGAGGTCATCGCCGTTTCCCCGGTTCGGAACCGGGATGATTCCCGCGAATCGCTGGCCGAATGGCCCCTTGTTGTTCATACGGGAAACGGTTAGACGAAACACCGTCTGAACACGTGTCGTATAAACTCCGCGAACAAGGCAGAAGGTTGGCGCCACGATCCTGGAACCTGCCGCCGAGGTGACGTGCGGCAGGCCGCACCCATGTTCACAGCACCCCCGGCCCGCCTCTCTGACCCCGAGAGCTGACAGCGCCGTCCGCCCCCGTCCCGCCCTCGCGCCACCGTGCCTGTCGAATGAGAGGCGACCCACCATGCCGCTGCATGTCCCCCCGGCTCCCGCGCCCGCCCTGCGTTCCGTTCTCACGGCACTCGGTTCCCCCACCGCCGTCCGCGAGGCCCGAACACCCTCCCTGCGCGCGGCCCAGGGGCCCGCCACACCCGAACTCCCGCTGCCCGTCCATGTACTGGACCGCGTCACGCCGGAGGGGACGGCCGTCACCTCGCTGGCCGGGTGGCGTTTCCTGATCCGCTGCGGCGACCGCGCGGTCGCCGCCGCCGACACGATGCTGACCCCCGACGGCTGGGCGTTCTCGCACTTCTTCGAGGGCCCCTACATCGCCGCCACCGAGCGGGCGCTGCGCCAGGCCGAGAACATGAAGGGCGCCTACCAGCCGCGCCTGCTGTCCGTGCCGGGCCTCTACATGCTCACGCTGTGGCTGCACGGGGATCTCACCGCGGACGGCGCCGGCGGTGAACCCGTCGCGGCCGATCTGCTGGTCCCCCTGGCCCCGGCACCGCCCGGCATCGCGGCCCACCGTCCGCACCGGGTCGCCGAGTTGCTGCCGGTGCTGACTCATCGGGTGACTCCGGCGCCGCTACTCAGTTCACCCGCCTGACTTCTCTCCGCTGTCACTCCCGTACCCCGCCACCGAATTCCCGGTGACGGGGTACGATCGCGTTTCCGATCCTCTTTATGCTCGTAACGCTCGTACGAGCAGGAAATAGCTCGTACGAGCCGGGAATTGGGATGAACCGTCCGCGCGGGTGATGCGTCATCAACCTGTGAGAAGCGGTGCCGCTAAATCCCTGCGGATTGACGCCCGTGGGGCAACACTGGGTTCGGACCAACTCAACACCACGGGGGACGGACATGACCACAACAGAGCGAGAGATCCCACCAATGTGCAAGCACCAGCCACCGTGTCCCACAGCCGAATCAGCCGACCGGGAATCCGCCCGCCTCATGGCGAGCCATCCGGAACAGGGCTGGAGCCTGCTGTGCAACGGCGTCCTCCTGTTCGAGGACACGGGTGAACTCCTGCCCGACGGCCAGATCATCGCCCCGCACCGCCAGGTGACGACTGCCGCTTGAGCATTTCAGGAACATGAGGGGCCGGCCGCACACACTTCGGTGCGCACCGGCCCCGACGCATATCCGGGACCGATCACTCCACGTAGTCGACCTGTAGTCGAGCGCTATCCGAGCGCCTCCCGCAGCGCGAAACAGGCGGGCTTGGGCACGAACTGTTCGTCCCACGGAAGAGCCGCCCCCTCACCCGGGAAGAACGCCGGAATCCACGAATACTTGTCCGTGTAATCCCATAGGGTCACGCCCACGCACCGGCGCACCGCGAGGCACGCCCCGGTCAGGTCCCGGTACCAGTCGGCCTGTTCCGCCAACTTGGCGTCGGTCGCCGGGAGTTGCATCCGGACGTCGACCTCGGTGAGCGCGGTGTCGAGCCCGAGGCGGGAGAAGCGGCGGAGGTTGTCCTCCAGGGTCGCCGGATAGCCGTACTGGAGAGCCAGGTGCGCCTGCAGCCCGATGCCGTCCAACGGCACGTGCCGGGCCTTCAGTTGCTTGGCGAGCGCGTAGTAGGCGTCGCTCTTCGGGCCGGTCGCCTCGATGTTGTAGTCGTTGAGGTACAACTTCGCGTGCGGGTCGGCCTGGTGGGCCCAGCGCAGCGCGTCGGCGATGTAGCCGGGGCCGAGCGTCCGGTACCAGAGGGTGTCGCGGTAGGTGCCGTCCTCGTTGAAGGCCTCGTTGACGACGTCCCAGGAGTAGACCTTGCCGCGGTAGTGCCGTACCTCGGTGGTGATGTGCTTCTTCAGTACGGCTCTCAGCTCGTCCGCCGTCCAGGTCCCGGACGTGAGCCAGTCGGGCAACTGGCTGTGCCAGACCAGGGTGTGGGCGCGCACCCGCTGGTGGTTGGCCCGCGCGAGGTCCACGATCTGGTCGCCGTTCGTCCAGTCGAAGACGCCCTGCTGGGGCTCGGTGGCGTACCACTTCATGCCGTTGCCGGGGGTGATCATGTCGAACTCGCTGCCGAGGATCGACGTGTACGCGGTGTCGGTCAGCTCGGGGTTGTCGGTGGCGCTGCCGAAGTAGCGGCCGTGGCGCTCGGCGAGTTGGGCGAGGGTGGGCTGTTCTGCCAGTTGGGCGGAGATGGGCTGTTTCTCCTGGGCCTGCGCGGGTGGGCCGGCGGCGATCCCCGTGGCGAGGAGGAGGGCGGTGAGGGCGCCCGCGAGTCTCGGTCTGTTTCTGGGCATGGTGCGACTCCTGTCCATGGATGAGCAGTACGTCGGTTGGCGCCCGTGCAGGTGAGGGTCGAAACTTTCGGAATCAATCCAGAACGTTGCGCTACCGCTGTTCGTAGTCGAACCAGTCGAAGGCCGCCGTGCCCTCCGTGACGTACATGCCGATCACCCGCCCGGTGAAGCCTCCGGCGACCTGGGTGGAGAGATAGCGGCCGTCCAACTCGGCCAGTTCGACGGCGCCTTCGGGGCCCTCGACGGAGAAGGTCAGGGTGTCGGGGCCGCGCGTGCCGGTGTCGGCCGTGCCCATGGTGACGGCGAGGGTGAGCGGGCCGGGGGGCAACGGCTGCGCCGCGACCCGTTGCCGTACCGGGCCGATCCGCGCGACCACGCTCACCGCTCCCCCGGCGACCTCGATGTCGTAGCGATGGGCCTCGTCCATGCGGACGGAGAGTCCGGCGCGCCCGGAGCCGGGGTCGATGCGGACCGCCGCCCGGCAGTCGTGGTGTTGCTGCCGGCGTCCGAGGAAGACGGGGCCGGCCTGCGCGTCGAGGGTCAGCCACCCCGGACGCTCGGTCAACGACCAGCTGCCGTCCGGCCTGTTGCGCGGGGAGATCCAGGAGAAGGCGAGGGTCGGGGAATCGAAGTCGTCGCGTACCGACGGGAGTTGGAAGGGGTGCCAGGCCTCCGGCGCCGGGTGCTGTTCCCGTACCGGGCCGACCCGTGGCCAGCCGTCCACCCACTCCACCGGGGTCAGGAACGTCTCGCGGCCCAGCACGTGGAAGCCCGGGAACCAGCCCCGGGGGCGGGTGCCGAGCAGCACCATCCACCAGGTGCCGTCGGGGGCCGTGACCAGGTCGGCGTGGCCGGTGCTCTGGATCGGGAGGTCGGTGCTGCGATGGGAGAGGATCGGGTTGGCGGGGGCCGGTTCGTAGGGGCCGCGCGGGGAGCGGGCGCGGGCGATCGAGACGCTGTGCCCGAGTGCGGTGCCGCCCTCGGCCAGCATCAGGTACCACCAGTCGCCGACGCGGTAGAGGTGCGGGGCCTCGGGGTGCTGGAGTCCGGTACCGGACCAGATCGGAAGCGGGCCCTCCAGGACCTTGCCGGTCGTCGTGTCGATGCGGGCCACCTTCACCCCGGCGACGGCACACCAGCAGTTCCCGTCCTCGTCCCAGGCGAGATCGGGGTCGATGCCCGGTACGTCGACGAGCACCGGGTCCGACCAGGGACCCTCGGGGCGGTCGGCGGTGACGAGGAAGTTGCCCTTGCCGCGCACGTCGGTGGTGATCAGGTGGAAGCGGCCGTCGTGGTGGCGGAGGGTCGGGGCGTAGATGCCGGCCGAGGCGGGGGTGTCGTCCGGCAGGTCCAACTGGCCGGGCCGGTCGAGGGCGTTGCCGATCTGGCGCCAGTGCACCAGGTCCCGGCTGTGGAAGAGCGGGACGCCGGGGAAGTACTCGAAACTGGAGCACGCGAGGTAGTAGTCCTCGCCGACCCGGCACACGCTGGGGTCCGGATGGAACCCGCCGATGACCGGGTTGTCGTACGTCCGCATGTGTCAGCTCCTCCGTCCGGCCCGGTCGAAAGTTTCGGGCCGCTCGACGAACCTTACGGAGCCGGACTGTAGGTGGATCCTTCGGTGGGGGCAAGGTCGCTCGCAGGGGCGAGTTGCAGGCTGAGGACCATCGTGAGGCCGCCGCCCGGTGTGTCCTCGGCGCTCAGTGTGCCGCCGAGGGCCTCGGTGAAGCCGCGTGCCACGGCCAGACCGAGGCCGACTCCGGCGCCGCGCGGGGCGTCGCCGTAGCGCTGGAAGGGTTCGAAGATGCGGTTCTTGGCCTCGTCGGGGACGCCGGGGCCGCGGTCGACCACACGGATCTCGACGCGGTCGGCGATGGCACTCGCCTTGACCAGTACGGGAGTTGCGTCCGGGCTGTACTTCACCGCGTTCTCGACCAGGTTGGCCACGGCCCGCTCAAGGAGCCCCGGGTCGACGGCCACCATGGGCAGTGTCTCCGGGATGTCCAGTTCGACGGAGTCCTCGGGGACCCCGCCCAGCGCCATCGGCACGACCTCGTCGAGGTCCGCCTCGCGGATCATCGGGGTGACGGTGCCGGTCT
Organism: Streptomyces sp. NPDC001100; assembly: GCF_053598575.1. Lineage (NCBI taxonomy): Bacteria > Bacillati > Actinomycetota > Actinomycetes > Kitasatosporales > Streptomycetaceae > Streptomyces > Streptomyces sp. NPDC001100. The sequence continues at coordinate 40,137 of NZ_JBSFKO010000040.1, read as the reverse complement.
GGAGGCGGGACATGTCGAGGAGGTTCCCGACCAGGTTGTCGAGGCGGTCGGCGCCGTCCTCGATGCCGGCCAGCAGTTCCGCCCGGTCCTCGTCCGACCAGGCCACGTCCTCGGAACGGAGCGAGGTGACGGCCGCCTTGATGCCGGCGAGGGGCGTGCGCAGGTCGTGACTGACGGCGGCCAGCAGGGCCGTGCGGATGCGGTTGCCCTCGGCCAACGCGCGGGCCTGCTCGGCCTCTTCGCGCAGGCGACGGCGATCGAGTACGACGACGGCCTGTGCCGCGAAGGCGGCCAGCACGCGGCGGTCCTCGGCGGGAAGCACCCGGCCGGAGAGGGCGAGTGCCATGTGGTCGCCGACCGGTACGTCGACGTCCGCGTCCTCGGGGTTCTGGCAGGGACGCGGGCCCACGCTGCCCGCACACGTCCAGGGCTCGACGTCACCGGCGCGCTCCAGCAGGGCGGCCGACTCCATGCCGAAGGTCTCCCGGACCCGTTCCAGGAGCGCCTCCAAACTGGTCTCGCCGCGCAGCACATTGCCCGCGAGGAAGGAGAGGATCTCCGACTCGGCGCGCAGCCGGGCCGCTTGATGGGTGCGCCGGGCCGCCAGGTCGACCACCGACGCGACGGACACCGCGACGGCCACGAAGATCGCGATGGCGACGATGTTCTTCGGGTCGGCGATGGTGAAGGTGTGCACGGGCGGGGTGAAGTACCAGTTCAGCAGCAGCGATCCGACCGCCGCCGAGGCCAGCGCGGGGAACAGTCCGCCGAGCAGGGCCGCCGCCACGGTCAGCGTCAGGAACAGCAACATGTCGTTGGCCAGGCCCACTTCGGGCGCGACACCGCTCAGCAGCCAGGTCAGCAGCAGCGGACCGCCGATCCCGGCCAGCCAGCCCCAGACGATGCGGGCCCGCCCGAGCCGCGCACCCCGGTTCACGGGCAGTGCGCGTCCCTTGCCCGCCTCGTCGTGGGTGATCAGGTGGACGTCGAGGTCGGGCCCCGAGTCCCGGGCGACCGTCGAGCCGACGCCGGGCCCGAAGACGTACTGCCACCCCTTGCGGCGGGAGACACCGAGGACGATCTGGGTGGCGTTGACCCCGCGCGCGAAGTCCAGCAGGGCCACCGGGATGTTCTCGCCCACGACTTGGTGGAAGGTGCCGCCCAGGTCCTCGACCAGGGTGCGTTGTTGGGCCAGTTCCTTCGGGGAGGCGGAGGTCAGGCCGTCGCTGCGGGAGATGTAGACCGCCAACACCTCGCCGCCCGCGCCCTTTTCGGCCAGGCGCGCGGCGCGGCGGATGAGCGTGCGTCCCTCCGGGCCCCCGGTCAGGCCTACGACGATCCGCTCGCGGGATCCCCAGATCGCCGAGACGCGGTGCTCGCTGCGGTACTCCTGGAGGTAGGCGTCGACCCGGTCGGCGAGCCAGAGCAGCGCCAACTCCCGCAGCGCGGTGAGGTTTCCGGGACGGAAGTAGTTGGAGAGGGCCGCGTCGACCTTGTCGGGCTTGTAGATGTTGCCGTGTGCCATACGGCGTCTCAGCGCAGGCGGCGACATGTCGACCAGCTCGATCTGGTCGGCCCGGCGCACCACTTCGTCCGGCACGGTCTCCTGCTGCCGCACACCGGTGATGGACTCGACGATGTCGCCCAGGGATTCCAGGTGCTGGATGTTGACGGTCGAGACCACGTCGATGCCCGCCGCCAGCAGCTCCTCGATGTCCTGCCAGCGCTTGGTGTTGCGGGAGCCGGGGATGTTGGTGTGCGGGAGCTCGTCGACGAGGGCCACCTCGGGGTGTCGGGCGAGGACCGCGTCGACGTCCATCTCGCTGAACGTCGTGTCCCGGTAGGCGAGTTCGCGGCGCGGGATCTCCTCCAGTCCGTGCAGCATCACCTCGGTGCGCGGCCGGTTGTGGTGCTCGACGAACGCCACCACGCAGTCGGTGCCGCGCTCGATTCGGCGGTGTGCCTCGGACAGCATCGCGTACGTCTTGCCGACGCCCGGTGCCGCGCCGAGGTAGATCCGGAGCTTGCCGCGTCCCATGTCATCCTTCGAAGCGGTAGCCCATGCCGGGCTCGGTGATCAGATAGCGGGGGCTCGACGGATCCCCCTCCAACTTCCTTCGCAACTGGGCCATGTAGACCCGCAGATAGTTGGTCTTGTTGCTCTGGGACACCCCCCACACCTCCTGCAGCAGGTACTTCTGGGTGACGAGGCGGCCCGGGTTGGTGATCAGGATCTCCAGCAGATGCCACTCGGTGGGGGTGAGCCGGATGTCGTGTCCGGCGCGAGTGACCTTCTTGGCGAGCAGGTCGACGGTGAAGTCGTCGGTGGTGACCAGGGTGGTCGCAGGGGCGAGCGGCACGTCCTCGACACGGCGGACGGCCGCCCGCAGCCGGGCCAGGAGTTCGTCCATGCTGAACGGCTTGGTGATGTAGTCGTCGGCGCCCGCGTCGAGGGCGGCGACCTTCTCGTCGGAGGCCTGCCGGGCCGACAGCACCAGGATCGGGACCCGGGTCCAGCCGCGCAGCGCCTTGATGACGTCGACGCCGTCCATGTCGGGCAGCCCGAGGTCGAGCATCACGACGTCCGGCTGCCGCATGGCCGCGAGCCGCAGCGCGGTGGCGCCGTCGGGGGCCGCGTCCACGCCGTACTGGCGGGCCTGCATGTTGATCACGAGGGCCCGTACGAGCTGCGGGTCGTCCTCCACCACCAGCACCCGTGTCATGGGGGTGTGCCTTTCGTGTGGTCCCTGGCGGGGCGGCGGGAGCCGGCGGCACCGGGATCTCCCCCGGACCGCCGACTCCCCTGCCGTTCGCGTAACGCCATCAGCTCTTCGTCACAAGGGACTTGAGCGCGATGTTGAGTTCGAGGACGTTCACCGTGGGCTCGCCGATGAAGCCGAGGGTGCGGCCGTCGGTGTGGTCCTTGACCAGCTTCTCCACCTCGGTGACCGAGAGGTGGTTGCGCTCGGCGACCCGGTGGACCTGGAGTTCGGCGTAGGCCGGGGAGATGTCCGGGTCGAGGCCGGAGCCGGAGGAGGTGACGGCGTCGACCGGTACCTGGGAGGGCCTGACCTTGTAGTCGGCCGTGGAGTTGTTCTTCACGACCGCCGCCTTGGCGTCCTCCACCTGCTTGACGAGCACCTTGCTGTCGGCCGAGAGGTTGGTGGCGCCGGAGAGGATCAGCTTGTACTGGGTGTTGACCGAGTTCGTGCCCAGTCCATTGGCGGGGCGCCCCTGGAAGTAGTCCAGGCTGTAGCCCTGTTGGCCGATGAGCGAGGAACCGACGACCTTGCCGTCCGCCTTGATCTCCGAGCCGTTCGCCTTGTTGTTGAACAGCGCCTGGGCCACCCCCGTGACCGCCAGCGGGTAGATGACGCCGGTCACCAGGGTCAGCACGAGGAGAGCGCGCAGGGCCGCCCAGAGCAACCGGGCTGTGTTGGATACCGAGTTGTTCATAACTGGTCAGCCGATTCCGGGGATGAGGGAGATGAGGAGGTCGATGAGCTTGATGCCGATGAAGGGCGCGATCAGGCCGCCGATGCCGTAGATCCCGAGGTTGCGGCGGAGCATCTTGTCCGCGCTGACCGGCCGGTACTGCACGCCCCGCAGGGAGAGCGGGACCAGCGCGATGATGACCAGCGCGTTGAAGATGACCGCGGAGAGGATCGCGGAGTCGGGCGAGGCCAGGTGCATGATGTTGAGCTTGTCGAGGCCGGGGTAGACCGCCGCGAACAGTGCCGGGATGATCGCGAAGTACTTCGCGACGTCGTTGGCGATCGAGAAGGTCGTCAACGCGCCCCGGGTGATGAGGAGTTGCTTGCCGATCTCGACGATCTCGATGAGCTTGGTCGGGTTCGAGTCGAGGTCGACCATGTTGCCGGCCTCCTTCGCGGCCGACGTCCCCGTGTTCATCGCGACGCCGACGTCCGCCTGGGCCAGCGCGGGCGCGTCGTTCGTGCCGTCGCCGGTCATCGCGACCAGCTTGCCCCCGGCCTGCTCCCGCTTGATGAGCGCCATCTTGTCCTCGGGAGTGGCCTCCGCGAGGAAGTCGTCGACGCCGGCCTCGTCCGCGATCGCCTTCGCCGTCAGCGGGTTGTCGCCCGTGATCATGACGGTCTTGATGCCCATCCGGCGCAGCTCGTCGAACCGCTCGCGCATACCGGCCTTGACGACGTCCTTGAGGTGGATGACGCCCAACACCCGTGCGCCGTCGGCGTCTTCGACCGCCACGAGCAGCGGGGTGCCGCCCGCCGCGGAGATCCGGTCGGTGAGCGCGCCGGCGTCCTCGGACACCTCGCCGCCCCGCTCCCGGACCCAGGCGACGACCGAACCGGCCGCGCCTTTGCGGATCCTGCGCCCGTCGACGTCCACACCCGACATCCGGGTCTGGGCGGTGAAGGCGATCCACTCGGCGTGCGCCAGCTCGCCCTGGTGGCGCTCGCGCAGGTCGTACTTCTCCTTCGCCAGGACGACGATGGAGCGGCCCTCGGGCGTCTCGTCGGCCAGCGAGGAGAGCTGGGCGGCGTCGGCGAGCTGGGCCGCGGTGGTACCGGTCACCGGCACGAACTCGGAGGCCTGACGGTTGCCGAGGGTGATGGTGCCGGTCTTGTCGAGCAGCAGCGTCGAGACGTCACCGGCGGCCTCAACCGCCCTGCCGGACATGGCCAGTACGTTCCGCTGCACCAGCCGGTCCATACCCGCGATGCCGATCGCGGAGAGCAGCGCGCCGATCGTGGTCGGGATCAGACAGACCAGCAGGGCCACCAGCACGATCATCGTGAGGTGCGTGCCCGCGTAGTCCGCGAACGGCGGCAGCGTGGCGCAGGCGAGCAGGAAGACGATGGTGAGGGACGCCAGCAGGATGTTCAGGGCGATCTCGTTGGGCGTCTTCTGCCGGGCGGCGCCCTCGACCAGGGCGATCATCCGGTCGATGAAGGTCTCGCCGGGCTTCGTCGTGATCTTGATGACGATGCGGTCCGAGAGCACCTTCGTGCCGCCGGTGACCGCCGAGCGGTCACCGCCGGACTCGCGGATGACGGGCGCGGACTCGCCGGTGATGGCCGACTCGTCGACACTCGCCACACCTTCCACGACGTCCCCGTCACCGGGGATGACGTCCCCGGCCTCGCACACGACCAGGTCGCCGATGCGGAGTTCGGTGCCGGGCACCTGCTCCTCGACGGTGCCGTTGAGCCGCCGGGCCACCGTGTCGGTCTTGGCCTTGCGCAGGGTGTCGGCCTGCGCCTTGCCGCGGCCCTCGGCGACGGCCTCCGCCAGGTTGGCGAAGATGACGGTCAGCCACAGCCAGGCGCTGATCGCCCAGCCGAACCAGTCGCCCGGGTCCTTGAAGGAGAAGACCGTGGTCAGCACGGACCCGATCCACACCACGAACATGACCGGCGACTTGACCATCACCCGCGGGTCGAGCTTGCGGCAGGCGTCGGGCAGGGACCTGATCAGCTGCTTCGGGTCGAACAGGCCCGCGCCGACGCGGCCTTCGGTGGCCTTGTGCCCGGTCGGCACATCGCTGTGCGGCGCCCTGGTCGGAGTGGCTGTGGACATCGAGTCCTCTTGGTTCTCTGTGTTCCCTGTGTTCTCTGTACGGGTGCTCATGACGCCAGCCCCTCGGCCAGCGGGCCCAGCGCCAGCGCCGGGAAGTAGGTCAGACCGGTGATGATGAGGATCGCGCCCACCAACAGGCCGGTGAACAAAGGCTTTTCGGTGCGCAGGGTGCCCGCGGTGACCGGCACCGGCTTCTGCTCGGCGAGCGAGCCGGCCAGGGCCAGCACGAACACCATCGGCAGGAAGCGGCCGAGCAGCATCGCGAGCCCGGTCATGGTGTTGAACCAGTCGGTGTTCGCGTTCAGACCGGCGAAGGCCGAGCCGTTGTTGTTCGCGGCGGAGGTGAAGGCGTACAGCACCTCGGAGAAGCCGTGCGCGCCGGAGTTCAGCATCGAGTGCGGCGGGGTCGGCAGCGCCATCGAGGCGGCGGCGAAGATCAGCACCAGGGCCGGGGTGATCAGGATGTAGCAGGCCGCGAGCTTCATCTCGCGGGTACCGATCTTCTTGCCCAGGTACTCGGGCGTACGGCCGACCATGAGCCCGGCGATGAACACCGCGATGACCGCCATGATCAGCATGCCGTAGAGGCCGGAGCCGGTACCACCGGGTGCGATCTCGCCCAACTGCATGCCCAGGATGGTGATTCCGCCGCCGAGACCGGTGAACGAGGAGTGGAAGGAGTCCACCGCGCCCGTCGAGGTCAGCGTGGTCGACACCGCGAAGATCGAGGAGGCGCCGACACCGATGCGCTGTTCCTTGCCCTCCATCGCACCGCCGGCGATCTGGAGCGCCGAGCCGTGGTGGGCGAACTCGGTCCACATCATCAGGGCGACGAAGCCGACCCAGATGGTGGCCATGGTGGCGAGGATCGCGTAGCCCTGCTTGATGGAGCCGACCATCACACCGAAGGTGCGCGTCAGCGCGAACGGGATGACCAGCAGCAGGAAGATCTCGAAGAGGTTGGTGAACGGGGTCGGGTTCTCGAAGGGGTGCGCGGAGTTGGCGTTGAAGTAGCCGCCGCCGTTGGTGCCGACCTCCTTGATGGCCTCCTGCGAGGCGACCGCACCGCCGTTCCACTGCTGGTGGCCGCCCATGAACTGGCCGACCTCATGGATCCCGGAGAAGTTCTGGATGGCACCGCAGGCGACGAGCACGAGCGCGGCAACCACGGACAGCGGCACCAGGATGCGGATGACACCGCGCACCAAGTCGGCCCAGAAGTTGCCGAGTTCACCGGTGCGCGAGCGCGCGAAGCCCCGTACGAGAGCCACGGCCACGGCGATGCCTACGGCCGCGGAGACGAAGTTCTGCACGGCGAGACCGGCGGTCTGCACGACGTGCCCCATGGTCTGCTCGCCGTAGTACGACTGCCAGTTGGTGTTCGTCACGAACGACACGGCCGTGTTGAACGACTGCGCCGGATTCACCGAGGAGAAGCCCAGCGAGCCGGGCAGGATGCCCTGGAGGCGCTGAAGCAGATACAGGAAGAGGACTCCGACGGCCGAGAAGGCGAGCACTCCGCGCAGATACGCGGGCCAGCGCATCTCGGTGTTCGGGTCGGCACCGATGCCCTTGTAGATCCACTGCTCGACGCGCAGGTGCTTGTCGGAGGAGTAGACCCGGGCCATGTAGGTGCCGAGGGGGATGTAGGCGAGTGCCAGCGCGCCTATGAGGGCGAGCAGCTGGAGGACGCCTGCGAGTACGGGACCCATGTCGTTGCTCAGAACCTCTCCGGGAAGATCAGGGCGAGGACGAGATAGCCCAGCAGGGCGACGGCCACGACGAGGCCGACGATGTTCTCGGCGGTCACAGCTTCGTCACCCCCTTGGCGACGAGGGCCACCAGCGCGAAGACCGCGATCGTGGTGACGACGAAGGCCAGATCGGCCATCGTGAGCTCCTGGATTGAGGTTCGAATGGAACGGACGCTTAGAGGTAACCCCGCCCGTGACCGAATCCGGCCGCCGTTGACGGGTCCCATACGGCGGCACGTACGCCTTTGACGGGACTCTTACGGCAACGTCGGGCTGCGGCTGGCGAGCGAGGTTCTGCGGGGGTACGGGGCACGGGCTCGCGGGCGGTTTCCGGCGACGCCGGTGCGGGGTCTCGGTTGGAATCCGGCGGCTTCGGTGCCAGGTCTCGGGCGGCTTCCGGCGACGCCGGTACCAGGTCACGGGCAGCTTCCGGCGACGCCGGAACCGGGCCGCAGGCGGCTTCCAACGGCGCGGGAACTGGCCCAGGGGGCTCTACGGCAGCGCCGGCTCTGGTCCGCGGGCAAGTTCTGTGGCGACATCGACACCGGGCCGCGGGTGGCTCCAGGGCGGCGCCCGCTCTGGTCCGCAGGCGGTTCTGCACCAACATCGGCATCAGGCCGCAGGCGGCTCTGCGGTAGGGCCGACACCAACCCGCGGTGCGCTTTGCGCCGATGCCGACACCAACCCGGCAGACGGCTCCACGCCGACACCCCTGCCTGTCCACGGGGCGGCTCCAGTCCGACATCGACACTGGGCCGCCGGCGGCTGTACGGCGGCGCCGACACCGACCCGCGGCGGTTTCCGGCGACGCCGGCTCGGGTCCACAGGCGGTTCTACGGCAACGCCGGTGTCGGGCCCGCAGGCGGCCTCCTCCCCGACCCACCCGCACAGGCCCACAGACGGTTCCAGGCCGACGCCTCGCGGCAGGTGCGGGGCGCGAGCGCCGTGCCCCCGTGGCGAAGCAAGCGCGCCCGCGCCTCACCCCACGTGTCAGAACAACCGGAACCGCAGTCGGCAGATCACCGCGTCCGTGTCCCGCCGTACCGCGTGGGCGACGACGGCCCCGCGCTGGTTCTGGAGCAGCCGCTGCCACAGCCGTACGGGCTCGACCTCGGCGATCAGGACGGTGACCCGGGTGTCCGGTTCCGTCGCCGACACGTTCCGTACGTACGCGGCGATCGGGCGGCCCAGCGTGCGGCGTTCGCAGGCGAGGCGGACCAGGGGCACTCCCGGGTTCCACTCGGCCCAGGCGCGCTCCAGGGCATGGAGGTGGGCGCGGTCCTCGGGGTCGGGGTAGCAGACGGTGACCGCACGGACCTCGTCGCCCAGGGAGGCGGCGGCCGTCAGGGCCTCCGAGGTGAGCCGGGTCAGCGAGGAGACGGGCACGATCACCACGGACCGGTCGCGGTGCGGCGGTTCCGGGATACGGCCGAGGCCGAGCCGCTCGCCGATGTGCGCGTAGGCGCGGTGCACGGTCTCGAAGGCGAGCACGAGCAGCGGCAGGGTGATCACGATCAGCCAGGCGCCCTCCTCGAACTTGCTCGCGGTGACGACGACCGCGGCCACCCCGGTGAGGACCGCGCCGAAGCCGTTCAGGAGGGCCTTGCCGCGCCAGCCGGCGCCCCGTTCGCCGCGCCAGTGCCGGACCATGCCGACCTGGGCGACGGTGAACCCGACGAAGACGCCGATCGCGAAGAGCGGCACGAGGGTGTTGGTGTCGCCGCCGGAGAACACCAGCAGGGCCGCCGAGACCGCGGCCAGCGCGAGCACGCCGTGCCGGTGCACCTGGCGGTCGGCCTTCAACGCGAAGACGTGCGGGAGGTAGTTGTCGCGGGCCAGCAGCTTCAACAGCACGGGCAGCCCGCCGAAGGACGTGTTCGCGGACAGGGCGAGCAGGATCATCGTCGCGAACTGGATGACGTAGAAAGCCCAGTTGTGGCCGAGTGAGGCGTCCGCGAGCTGGGCGAGAACGGTGACTCCCCGGACGGGCTGGAGGTGGAAGCGGGAGATGAGCACCGATAGGCCGATCAGCATCACGCCGAGCACCGCTCCGAGGGCGACCTCCGCGCGCTGGGCCCGTTTCACGCGGGGTGCACGGAAGGAGGGCACCGCGTTGGCGATGGCCTCGACACCGGTCAGGGCGCTGCACCCGGAGGCGAATGCTTTCAGCAACAGCAGGGTGCCGACGCTCGTCGCGTTGTCCGCGAGCGCGGAGGCGTGTCCGTCGGCGGTCGCGGTGCTCACCGGCGCGGACCGGAACAGGCCGACCGCGATGAGCACGAAGATGGAGCCGACGAAGACCACCGTGGGCACGACGAAGGCGCGCGCCGACTCGACGATCCCGCGCAGGTTCACCGCCGTGACCAGCACGAGCACCGCGAGACACAGCCACAGCCGGTCGTCGTACAGCCCGGGGAAGGCCGAGGTCAGGGCCGCGACTCCGGCCGTGACGGCCACGGCGACGTTCAGGACGTAGTCCAGCACCAGCGACGCGGCGGCCACCAGGCTCGTCCGCGCGCCCAGGTGCGTCCTCGCCACGGCGTAGGAGCCACCACCGTCCGGGAAGGCCGCGATGACCTGCCGGTACGACGCGACGAGCACGGCCAGCAGGGCGGCGATGGCGAGCGTCACCGGCAGGGTGAAGCCGAGCCCGTGCGCGCCGGCGGCGGCCAGCACGAGAACGATCGCCTCGGGGCCGTAGGCCACCGACGCCATGGCGTCCAGGGAGAGGGCGGCGAATCCGCCGAGGGCGGTCAGCCGATGGCGCTCGCCGGTATCCGGGGGCTCCTCGTCGGCGGGCGTCTCACCCGGCTGGACAGTCAGAACGGTCATGCCGATGGCTCCTTCGCGTACGGACGCGCGGTGACGGGAACGCGCGAGCTCAAGGTTCCGTCCCGCCACCACTGGTTTCTCCTTCTCCTTGCGGCTTCTTCGCGCCGAACACGCGTTCTTTGACGCGAACTTGACGAGCGTGTGACCAGGGCAACCGCGCTCGGCCGCCGCACGGGCGCTGTGGAGACGTCAAGATCCACCGGCCGCCCGTCAGAGTCCCGTCAAGGTCCGGCCTCCGTACGCCGGGGGATCTCTACCGTCACCTCCATGGCACCGGTGGAGGACCGACGATGGGCGATGGACCTGCGCGGCACGTTCCGCTGCGCGGGCGCGCTCCTCGGACTCCTGCTGGCCGTCGACCGCTTCGGCGGCCGGCTCACGTGCTGGCGGGCCGCGCTCTGGTTCGCCGTGGCGCTGCTGCTCTTCGTGGTGCTGTATCCGCCCCGGGTCCGGGCGGGCGAGGGCTGGCTGTCCGCACGCGGGCTGCTGCGCGAGCGGCGCGTCCGCACGGACCGGCTCGTGTCGGTGCGCTGTCTGGACGGGGTCTCTCAACGGCTGCTGCTGCGCGACGAGTTCGGCAGCCGGGTCTCTGTCGATCCCGATGTGCTGGTCAACAACCCTGACGTGTGGCACAGGTTCGCGGAGGACTCGCACAAGTCCCTTGCCTCCGGCTCGCTCACCTGCGGGGCGACCGCGCTGCGCCGGATCGCGGAACGCGTCGAACGCGAGACCGCGGAGACCGTGTTCAGGGTGTCCGGTCTGGAGTGACCACAAGGCTCGGATCCGACTGGCTCACCCCTTCGGCCAGCGCCAGGGACACGACCATGGTCAGCCCGCCACCCGGGGTGTCCTCCGGGGTGAGCGTCCCGTTCATCGCCTCGGTGAGGCCGCGCGCAAGGGCGAGCCCCAGCCCCAGACCGGTGGTGTTGTCCGTGTCACCGAGGCGCTGGAACGGTTCAAAGAGCCGCTCGCGACCGGTGGTCGGCACCCCGGGCCCTCGGTCCACGACCCGCAGCTCCACCCGCCCGCCCAGCGCGCTGGCGGTGACCAGCACCCGGCGCCCGGGCGGGGTGTGCCGGGCCGCGTTGCCCGCGAGGTTGGCGATCACCCGCTCCAGCAGCGGCGGATCGACGAGCACCGGCGGAATCGACTCCACGTCCCGCAGGTCCACGTCGGGCACGTCCGCGAGCGCCATCGGCAGGACCTCCTCCAGGCTCGTGGCCCGGAGGTTCAACGGCAGGACGCCCGCCTCCAGACGGCTCAAGTCGAGGAGATTTTCCAGCAGTCGGTTCAGTTTGGCCATCGACTCGTCGGCGGTGGCGAGGAGTTCGTCGCGGTCCTCCGCCGAGAACTCGACATCCCGGCCGCGCAGGGAGGTGACGGCCGCCCAGCCGGCCGCGAGCGGGGTGCGCAGATCGTGGCCGACCGCCCGCAGCAGCGCGGTACGCAGCCGGTCGGCGGCCTTCACCGGCTCTATCTCGGCTGCCGCTTCGGCGAGTTGGGCCCGTTCGACGGCGGAGCCGACATGGGCGGCGAAGGCCGCCAGCACCCGGCGCTCCGAGGCGGACAGGGTGCGTCCGCGCAGCACCAGGTAGGCGCCGGGGCCCGCCGGGACCGTGGTGACACCCCCGCCGATGTCGTGGTCCGGCGGTTCGTCGACGAGTTCGGCCGAGTCGGTGCCGAAGGTCTCGCGGGTGCGTTCCAGCAGGGCCGGGATCGTCTGGCCGCCGCGCACGATGCTGCCGGCGAGGGAGGACATGGTCTCGGCCTCGGCGGTGGCGCGCGCCGAGCGCCGGGAAAGTCGTAGCGAACGGTCGACCACGGCGGCCACGGTCGCCGCCACGACCGTGAACACCCCCAGCGCCAACAGGGCGTTGGGGTCGTCCAGCGTGAACTGCCCGATGGGCGGGATGAACCAGTAGTTGAGCAGCAGCGAGGCCGTCACCGACGCGATGACCGCCGAGGCGACTCCGCCGATGCAGGCGACCCCGACCACGGCGAGCAGGAACAGCAGGGCCTCGCTGGTGAGGTTGACCGTGCCGCGCACCTGCGCGAGGCAGACGGTGAGCAGCACCGGCAGTACAAGTCCGGCCACGGGTCCGGCGATCAGCCGTGCGGTCGAGAGGGTACGGCGGCGGGAGGGCAGCAGGGTGCCGCGGCCGGCGCGCTCGTGGGTGACGCGGTGGACGTCGATGTCGCCGGAGAGTTCGGTGACCGTCTCGCCCGTGCCGGGTCCGGACAGGAAGCGCTCCAACCGGCCCCGGCGGCTGGTGCCGAGGACGAGCTGGGTGGCGTTCTCGGTGCGGGCGAACTCGACCAGGGCGGTGGCGACTCCGTCGCCGACCACCGAGTGGTAGCTGCCGCCGAGGTCCTCGACGAGCCTGCGCTGCCGGGCGAGCGAGGCGTGGGAGACCCCGGCGGCGAGTCCGTCGCTGCGGGCCACGTGCACGGCGAGCAGATCGCCGCCCGCCGACCGGTCGGCGATGCGGGCGGCCCGCCGGATGAGCGTGTCGCCCTCCGGGCCGCCGGTCAGCGCCACGACCACCCGTTCCCTCGTCTCCCACACCCCGCCGATCGCGTGCTCGGCGCGGTAGGTGTGCAGGGCCTCGTCGACCCGGTCGGCGACCCACAGCAGCGCCAACTGCCGTAGGGCGGTGAGGTTTCCGGGCCGGAAGTAGTTGGCGAGGGCCGCGTCGATCTTCTCGGGCGCGTAGATGTTGCCGTGCGCCATGCGCCGCCGCAGTCCCTCGGGCGGCATGTCGATCAACTCGATCTGCTGGGCCCGGCGTACGACGTCGTCGGGCACCGTCTCGTGCTGCGGCACCCCGGTGATCTTCTCGACGACGTCCTTGAGGGAGGCGAGATGCTGCACGTTGACGGCGGTGACGACGTCGATGCCGGCGGCGAGGAGTTCGTCGATGTCCTGCCAGCGCTTGGAGTTGCGTCCGCCGCCGGGGACGTTGCTGTGGGCGAACTCGTCGACGACGGCGACCTCGGGGCGGCGGACGAGGACCGCGCCGAGGTCCATCTCCTCGAAGTACCCGCCCCGGTAGGCGCATCGAGCCCGCTCGACGACCTCCAGGCCGTCGAGCATCGCCTCGGTGAGCGGGCGTCCGTGGCACTCGGCGAAGCCGATCACCACATCGGCGCCCCTGGCGGCCCGGCGCCGCGCCTCGTCGAGCATGCGGTAGGTCTTGCCGACGCCCGGGGCCGCCCCGAGGTAGACCTTCAGCCGCCCGCGTCGTAGTACGTCGTTCATCGCCTCCCAGAGAAGCGCTCGGCAGGCCTTCGGGCGGACGTCTTGACGCGTCTCTGGCGCCGCCCGCGAGGACGTTGACACTGTCTTGACGGCGTCCGGCCGGGTTAGGGTGTGCGCGGTGTGCCGGGAAGTCTGGTCGGCGGGGAGTCCGCATGGGCTCGTCCAAGACCACAAGGGGACGGCATGCGCGGCGTCGGTACGGTTCTCGCTCTGGTGGTACTCGCGACGCTGGTCGCGACGTTCGCCCGCCGGTGGCGGATCCCCGCGCCCTCTCTCCTCGTGGTCGCCGGTCTCGCCGTGGCGCTGCTGCCGGGCACCCCTGCCATCGGGATCAGCCCGGACGTGATCGGTCTGGTGGTGCTGCCGCCGCTGCTCTACGCCAGTGCGGAGGATTTGTCGTGGCGTGAGCTGAAGGCGGTGTGGAAGCCGGTCGGGATCCTCGCGATCGGGCTGGTCCTCGCGTCCGCGGCGGCGGTGGGCTGGGTGGCGTCGACGGTGACCCCGTTGTCCTGGCAGATGGCGTTCGTGCTCGGCGCGGTCCTGGCCAGCACCGACCCGGTAGCCGTCACCGCGCTGGGCCGGCGGCTCGCGCTGCCGCCCCGGGTCCAGATGCTCGTCCAGGCGGAGTCCCTGTTCAACGACGCGACCTCACTGGTCCTGTTCCGGGTCGCGGTGAGCGTCGCGGTGGCCTCGGCGGCGGCGAACTGGGGTGCCGCGGGCGGCGAGTTCATCGTCCTGGCGGGCGGCGGCACGGTCATCGGGGCGGCGGTCGCCCACGCCGTGACACTGATCCGGCGGCACACCGAGGACCCGGTCCTGGAGACGGTGATCGCCCTGGTCACGCCGTACGCGGCCTACGTACTGGCGGAGGGCGCGCACACCTCCGGCGTGACCTCGGTGGTGGTGGCGGGTGTCGTCCTGGGCGGTCGCGGCGACCGGCTGACCAACGCCCGCATCCGGCTCCAACTGCACGCCGTCTACGGCACGTTGGTGTTCCTGCTGGAGAGCGTGGTGTTCTCGCTGATCGGACTGGCGCTGCCCACGCAGGTGCGGGCGCTGTCCGACGGCGACCGGGCCTGGCCGCTGTACGCGCTCGCGGTGGCGGGCACCCTGATCGCCGTACGCCTGCTGTGGCTGGCGCCGCTGTCGGCGGTGGTGCAGCGCAAGGCCGGGACGCACCGGGTGAACTGGCGGGTGCCGATGGTGCTGACCTGGGCGGGCACCCGGGGTGTCCTGCCGCTGGCGGCGGCCCTGTCGATCCCGGAGGTCACCAGCAGCGGTGCCGCGCTGACCGACCGGCCGCTGGTCCTCGTCCTCACCACCTCGGTCGTGGTCGTCACCCTCGTCGTGCAGGGATTCACGCTCGCGCCCGTCGTCCGCCGCTCCGGCATCGCCCTGGAACCCGACCACACGGAACGCGAAGAGGCGTCCGCCCGCTGCAGGCTGGCCGACGCGGGCATCCGCCGCCTCGACGAACTCGCCGAGCTGGAAGCCGTACCGGACGTCGTCCTCGACCGGCTCCGCCGCGGCCTCAACGCCCGTCTCGACGACGCCCGCGACCGCCTCGCCGAGAACAACGGACACGCGGCCCACGTCGAGTCGGCCGACCTGGTCTACCGCCAGCTCCGCCGCGACCTGATCGCCGTAGAAGCGGTGGAGTTGCAGCGCCTCTACGACGACCACGCCATCAGCGACACGACCCGCAGGCGGTTGCAGCGGTCGCTGGACCTGGAGGAGGCGAGGCTGGCGGACGTGTGAGGCGGTGGTACGGGGGCGGGCGGCGGCTCCGTCCGGCATGCGCACCCGGCCCGTCGTCACGCTCGGTGTCCACCCTCCGGTACGGGCCTCCTCACGTCCCCCATACAGCCCAACCCACCCCGAACCACTTCCGGCCACCCCTTCCTGATGCGCTCCTGCCGCCCACCCGGCCAGTCTTAACGGAAGATTGACGCCCACGGCCCCGAGATCCATGGGCCCACGCGTCACTCTCCGCTTACGCTGGTGCCGCCGTCCGCGTGATGGCCAGAAACCGCACGCTGACCCGCACCCCAGGAGCACGCCCATGACCACGACCGAACACCCTCCCAGTCGCCTGCGCGCCTGGATGCTGGAGGGCCTGGCCGACATGGGCAAGGGCGGCGGCCAGCAGGTGCCGCAGTCCGCGCCGGAACCCGAACAGCAGGTCCACAAGGGCCAGCGCTGGTGGCGGGTGATGTGCCTGACCGGTGTCGACTACTTCTCCACCCTCGGCTACCAGCCCGGCATCGCGGCGCTGGCGGCCGGACTGCTCTCGCCGGTCGCGACCATCGTGCTGGTGGTCGTGACGCTCGCCGGCGCCCTGCCCGTGTACCGGCGGGTGGCGGAGGAGAGCCCGCACGGCGAGGGCTCCATCGCGATGCTGGAGCGGCTGCTGTCGTTCTGGAAGGGCAAGCTGTTCGTCCTGACCCTGCTCGGCTTCGCCGCGACCGACTTCCTGATCACCATCACCCTGTCGGCCGCCGACGCCTCCACCCACCTCGTGGAGAACCCGCACCTGACCAGCGTCCTGCACGACAAGCAGATGCTGATCACGCTCATCCTGGTGGCCCTGCTCGGCGCGGTGTTCCTCAAGGGCTTCCTGGAGGCGATCGGTGTCGCCCTCTACCTGGTGGCGATCTACCTCAGCCTCAACGTCGTGGTCGTGGTCGTCGGCATGTGGCACGTGCTCACCGAGGCCCATGTGGTCACCGGCTGGACCAGCGCCCTCACCACCGAGCACGGCAACGTCTTCGCGATGGTCGGCGTGTCCCTGCTGGTCTTCCCCAAGCTGGCGCTGGGCCTCTCCGGTTTCGAGACGGGCGTGGCCGTCATGCCGCACGTCGAGGGCGACCCGGACGACACCCACGACAACCCCAAGGGCCGCATCCGGGACACCAAGAAGCTGCTGACGACCGCCGCGCTCATCATGAGTGTGTTCCTGATCGCCACCAGCTTCATCACCACGGTGCTGATCCCGGAGAAGGAGTTCAAGACGGGCGGCCAGGCCAACGGCCGCGCGCTCGCCTACCTCGCGCACCAGTACCTGGGCAACGCCTTCGGCACGGTCTACGACCTCTCGACCATCGCCATCCTGTGGTTCGCCGGCGCGTCCGCGATGGCCGGCCTGCTCAACCTGATGCCGCGCTATCTGCCCCGCTACGGCATGGCCCCGCACTGGGCCCGCGCGGTCCGCCCGATGGTGATCGTCTTCACGCTGATCGCGTTCCTGGTCACCTGGATCTTCGACGCCAGCGTCGACGCGCAGGGCGGCGCCTACGCCACCGGCGTCCTGGTCCTGATGTCCTCGGCCGCGATCGCGGTCACCATCTCCGCCCGCCGCGCCCACCAGCGCAACTGGACCATCGCCTTCGGGATCGTCTCCGCGGTCCTCCTCTACGTCACCGTCGTGAACGTCATCGAGCGCCCGGACGGTGTGAAGATCGGCGCCTGCTTCATCGCCGGCATCATCCTGGTCTCGCTGCTGTCCCGGCTGGCCCGCGCCTTCGAACTGCGCGTGACGAGCGTGCAGTTGGACCCCATGGCGGAACGATTCATCCGGGACATGGCCAGCCGGAAGATCCGCTTCGTGGCCAACGAGCCCGACCGCCGCGACAAGGCCGAGTACCGGGACAAGATCGAGCAGATCCGCGCCGACAACGACATCCCCGGCGAGGACTTCGTGTTCGTGGAGGTGACGGTCCTCGACGCATCCGAGTTCGAGGCGGGCCTGACGGTGCGCGGCGAGGTGCTGCACGGCCGCTACCGGGTGCTGACCCTGGAGTCCTCGTCCGTCCCGAACGCGCTGGCCGCGCTGATGCTGCACGCCCGCGACACCACGGGCCGCATCCCGCACATGTACTTCGAGTGGACCGAGGGCAATCCCTTCGCCAACTTCCTCCGCTTCTTCCTCTTCGGCCAGGGCGAGGTCGCCCCGGTCACCCGTGAGGTCCTCCGCGAGGCGGAACCGGACCGCGCCCGCCGCCCGCGCGTACACACGGGCTGACGCCTACCGGACCTGACGCCCCGCACACCGGCCGGCCCGGTCCGGTCCGGCCCCGAGAGTCTCGCGCGCCTGCGCACGGACCAACCGGACAGGGCACTGCGCGCCCGCGCGGACACACCACCTGACGCCCACCGGACCTGACGCCCCCGCACCCGCACACCGGCCGGCCCGGGCCAGCACCGAGGGCCTCGCGCGCACGCGCACCGACCACCCGGACAGGGCACTGCGCCCACGCGTACACACCACCTGACGCGGAGCCGTCCCGACGCCCCCCGAACCCACTCCGGTCGAGCCGCGCCCGGCGACCCCGCGCACCGACGGCGCCGGACAACTCCAACGCCCCGCGCCCAGACACCGACCCGACCCATCGCGCCGGGCAAGCCTCCTGCCCGTACCTCCCCCGGTCGACCGTTCGCGGTCGACCGGGCCGGCGTCACCGTAAGAGACACGACAAAATCCGGTCCCGCAGTGTAAGAGGCCCGTCAGGGGCCCGCGCGTCGGGCCCGGGGCGGCCTACGGTCGGCCTCATGCGGCAGAGCACCCCACCACGGGACCCGACCGGCGACCGTCACTGGCGTGGCGACGCCCGGCTGGCGGTGGGCTGCGCGCTCGGCTTCCTCTCGATGACCCTGCTGGTCGACTGGAACGCCGGAACCCTCACCCTGCCCCGCGCACTGCTGTGGTTCGCCATGTCGGCGGCGCTCTGCGCCGTACTGCTCCCGCACCGCGTGACCGCTGGCCCCGGCTGGCTCACCGTGGACAGCCCGCTGCTGCGCCGCACGGTGCGCACGGACGCACTGACGGTCGTCCGGCAGTACGGCGATGTCTCCGCGCGTCTGGTCCTGCGGGACACGCACGGGCAGTGGCTCGAACTGGACCCCCGGGTGCTGGTCGCCAACCCCCTTCTCTGGCACGAACTGGACACGGGCATACGGCACTCGATGGAGCGCGGCACACTGCGCCAGGGCACCGACGTCCGACGTCACCTGGGCCAACTGGTCGACGACGAGACTGCCCGGTCGGTGCTCAGGGCGTCGGGGATTTCCTGACCCTGCGCCGCGTCCGGCGTATCAGGACCTTTCCGAACCCGAGTTGGCCGACGATCTCTATCCGCAGCTCGACCGGAGCCCCGGCGTCACCCGGCCCGCGCGTCTTGACCTTGCTGTAGTTGAGCACCAGGTCGTCGGTGTTCACGACGACACCCGGCGGGAGCAGCAGCCGCAGCGCACCGAGGTGCATGTCCAGGTCGACGCGGAGCGTGGCCTGGGTGATCACCGCCTGCGTGAGGTCGAGTGTCACATCGCCCAGGCGCGACTGGATCTCCAGCCTGCGCGGCACCACCCAGCCGTCACCGCGCCGCGTGGAGCCGCCGTTCTGCTCGATGCGGGCAACGTCCTTCACCTCGACCGGAGTCGCGCCGGCCACCACCGGCAGGTCGGCCGTCAGGACCGCCAGCTCCCCCAGCGTGCGGGCGGACAGGGCGGCCTCGACGCGCTCGTCCAGTTCCTCGGCGGTCAGCCGTCCGTCGCCGGCCGCGCCGGTCAGCACGTCCACGACGCGGTCCCGGTCCGCGTGCGAGGCCCGCAACCCGGTCGTGCCCGTCAGCTCACCCGACATACCCTCACCCCGATCGACGGACTGCGCTATATCGCGTTATACCCCAGAGCCAACCCCTCGTCCACCGACTTCCGTTTCTGCCCCTAGGGTGGCGCGTATGCAGTCCTACACAATCGGCCAGGCGGCGCGGCTGCTCGGCGTGAGTCCCGACACCGCGCGGCGGTGGGCCGACGCGGGCCGGGTGACGACCCACCGCGACGAGGGCGGCCGGCGGCTCATCGACGGTGTCGATCTGGCCGCGTTCTCGGTCGAGTTGGCCAAGTCGGGCGTCGTCGAGGAGGGCACCTCCTACACCTCGGTGCGCAACGCGTTCCCCGGCATCGTCACCGCGATCAAGCTCGGCGACGTCGCCGCCCAGGTCGAGATCCAGGCGGGCCCGCACCGGCTGGTCTCGCTGCTGACCCGCGAGGCCGTCGAGGAACTCGGCCTGGAGGTCGGCATGGAGGCCACCGCCCGCGTGAAGTCGACGAACGTACATATCGACCGGGTGTGAGGCGGGCGGTGAGCTCCGTCCGTCACCTGGGGGGAGCACCCGTCACTTGTTGACCGAGTAGGAGTGCGCGCCGGTCCCCGCCAGCGCGCCCCCGTCCACGATCAGGTACTCGTCACGGATCGGCCGCCCGGCGAAGAACGCCTCCAGGATCTCCCGGGTGCCCGCCGCGTACCGGGCCTGCGCCGACAGCGAGGAACCGGAGATGTGCGGGGTCATCCCGTGGTGCGGCATCGTGCGCCAGGGGTGATCCGCGGGAGCGGGCTGCGGGAACCACACGTCACCGGCGTAGCCCGCCAACTGCCCACTGCGCAGCGCCCGGTCGACGGCGTCCCGGTCGACGATCTTCGCGCGCGCGGTGTTGATGAGGTACGCGCCGCGCTTCATCTGCGCGAGCAGTTTGTCGCCGAACAGCCCCTCCGTCTCCGGGTGCAGCGGCGCGTTGATGGTGACGACATCGCAGTGCGGCACCATGTCCTCGGCGCTCTCGTGCCAGGTCAGCCCCAACTCCCGCTCCACGTCCTCGGACAGCCGGTACCGGTCGGTGTAGTGCAGCTGCACGTCGAAGGGCGCGAGCCGCCGCAGCACCGCGAGCCCGATCCGCCCGGCGGCGACCGTCCCGACGTGCATGCCTTCGAGGTCGTACGAACGGGCCACGCAGTCCGCGATGTTCCAGCCGCCGTCGAGCACGACCTGGTGGGACGGCAGGTAGTTGCGCACCAGAGACAGCGTCATCATCACGACGTGTTCGGCGACGCTGATGCTGTTGCAGTACGTCACCTCCGCGACCGTCACGCCGTGGGAGATCGCCGCGTCGAGGTCGACGTGGTCGGAGCCGATGCCGGCGGTGACCGCGAGCTTGAGGTTCTTGGCGGCGGCGATCCGCTCGGGGGTGAGGTACGCGGGCCAGAACGGCTGCGAGATCACGATGTCGGCGTCGACCAGTTCACGGTCGAAGACCGAGCCCTCGCCGTCCTTGTCGGAGGTGACGACGAGGGTGTGCCCGGCGGCCTCCAGGTAGGCGCGCAGGCCGAGTTCACCGGAGACACTGCCGAGGAGGTGGCCCGGGGTGAAGTCGACCGCCTCGGGGGTGGGCGTGGTCTGGCCGCCGGGGTAGTGGTCGATCACGGGCAGGTCGTCGCGGGCGTACGAGGTCGGGTATCCGTCGGTCGGGTCGTCGTACAGGACACAGAGAACCTTGGCCATGTCGCGGCTCCTCAACTCCGTTGTCGGAAGGTGCACTTCACGATCCTCGGGGTGAATCGCCCTGGTCAAAGCGAACGTTGCTATGGCCGGATAGCCCGCTTCTATCAGCGCCCTTCGCCGAGGTAGGTGTGCAGCAGTTCGTCGAGCGCGTCGCGTACGCCCGCCTCCCGCGCCACCTTCAACAGGGCTTCCGCCAGCACGGATTGGGGTTCGGTGCGGGCGACGACCAGCCCGACCCGGGGCCCGTGCGCGGGACCGTTCAGCGGCACCACCCTCATCCCCTCCGGTACGTCGAACATGTGCAGCCACGCGTGCGAGATCACACTCGACCAACGCCCGCCGGGCAGCAGGGTGTAGAGCCCGGCGACACTGTCCGACTCGATCGCCGGGGAGACCGTCGCCCCCTCGGCGGCGAAACACTCGTCGATGATGCGCCGGTTGCGCATCCGCGAGTTGAGCAGGCAGAGCGGGAGGGTGGCCGCCTGCGCCCAACTGGCCCTGGAAACACCGCCAAGTGGTCCGTCGACCGGCGTGAGGAGCACATACCGCTCCTCGTAGAGCGGAAGGCGGCGGACGTTGCGCAGGCTGTCGTCGTCCAGGTACGTCATCGCCGCGTCCAGCTCGAACTCGGCGAGCCCGTGCCGGATGTCGACGGACGACAGCGACTCCAGGGCTACCCGGGCCCGGGGATGCCGTTCGCAGAACGGGGTGGTCAGGAGGGAGGCGGCGGGCAGCGCGGTCGGAACGACGCCCAGCCGCAGCGTGCCGGTCAGGCCGCCGCGCAGGGCGGACAACTCCTGGTGCAGGGCGTCCCGTTCGGCCAGGATGCGGTGCGCCCAGGCGAGCACCACCTCGCCCTCCGGGGTCAGCCCCTCGTACTTTCTGCCGCGCCGCACGATCGGCACGTCCAACTCGTGCTCCAGCCGTCGGATCGCGGCCGACAACGAGGGCTGCGAGACATAGCAGGCCGCCGCGGCGCGCGCGAAGTGCCGCTCACGGGCGAGCGCGACGAGGTACTCCAGCTGACGCAACAGCATCCCTGACCTCCCCTGTGACGTGCAGGCTAGGCGCTGTCCGTCCGGCACAACAGGGCTGCCCACAGGTCGAGTCGATCGTCGAGCCGGGAGAGGTCACGGCCGGTGAAGTGCTCGATGCGAGCGATGCGGTAGTGCACGGAGTTGACGTGCAGACGCAGCGCCTCCGCGGTCCGCGCCCAGGACCCGTCACAGGCGAGGAAGCTCTCCACCGTCTCCAACAGCACGGCGTTGCGCCGCAGTTCAGCGAGCACGGTCCAGCCGAAGGCGGTACGGACCTCGGCCGGCACACCCGTGAGCAGTACGTCGAGCCCGGTGAGCACGGAGGCGTCCACGGGCGCGGACCCGTGACGTGCGGTACCGCGTGCCGAGGTGAGCGCGTAACGTGGTGGCGGGCAAGACCACGCTGCGCGCATCCCGCGCCCTTGCGAACCGGTTGCTCGACTTCGCCGCCGCCCGGCTGCAACTCCCGCCCGCCGACTGTCGGTTGGCGGAGGAGACCGTACTGAACCCGAACGGCCGTCTGACGCTGAAGGAGCTGCACGCGGCCGGTGCGGCGGTCGGGACGGAGTTCAGCGCCGACGGACACTTCGGCGGCACCCCGCGTTCCGTGGCCTTCAACGCGCAGTGGTTCAGGGTCTCCGTGGACCCGGACACGGGCGAGATCCGCATCCTGCGCAGTGTGCACGCGGCGGACGCGGGAACGGTGATGAACCCGATGCAGTGCCGGGGCCAGGTGGAGGGTGGGGTCGCCCAGGCGCTCGGCGCGACCCTCTTCGAGAGCGTCCGCATCGACGGGCAGGGCGCGGTGGAGAGTGGAGACGGCCGCGTTCCGCCGCTACCGGCTCCCGCAGTACGTGGACGTGCCGCGCACCGAGGTGCACTTCATGGAAACGGCGGACGCCATCGGGCCGTTGGGCGCCAAGTCGATGAGCGAGAGTCCCTTCAACCCGGTCGCGCCCGCCTTCGCCAACGCCCTGCGGGACGCGACGGGCGTCCGCTTCACCGACCTTCCGCCGACCCGCGACCGGGGGTGGCCGGCACTGGCCGACTCGCCGCGCCGTACCCCCCGTCCACCCGTATCGCACTGATCCCGCTGATGTGCCGGGCCCCGCAACGGTCCTGCGGAAGCACCAGTTGCGGCCCGGCACGGTCGAGCGGGGTGTCGTCGATGCTCACGGCGAGCAGAACAGGGGCATGAGCGAAGTCGGGGTCGATCTCGGCCCAGGACAGCAGCGCGTGGTGCCCGTCCGTACCGCTCACCGCGATGAGGAAGCGCAACCGGTCCTTGCGGCGGACGGGGTCGAAGCCGGGACCGGCCGCGGACAGGACGTCGTAGAGCCGTGGTCCCGCGAAGCGGTGGACCTGGGTGCCGCTGGTGGCGCACTCGAAGCTGACCGCACCCGGTGCAGCGGCCAGTTCAGCAGGTCGGGCACGGTGAGCCGGGCGGGCCGGGCGAGGTCCCCCGTCAGGTCGAGCTGCGCGAGCGTCACGAGCCGTCACCTCCCGGAATGTGATGCCCGGACGGCAGTCCCGTACAAACGCACATGCGCACCCCACAAGGGAATAGCACAGCTCATGCGATGCGACAGGAGACTTACACCTTGCATATGCGGCAGTATCATCGCGGCACGGCCGTTGCGGTCGGGCAAGGGCGCGACCATCCGTTATCGGCAGAATCAGAGGAGTAGAACCGTGATGACCCGTTCCGCGCGTCGGACCCGCCGGACCCTGCAGGTTGCGGGGGCCGGAGCCGCCGCGCTGCTGGCCCTGAGCGCCTGCTCCTCCAGCGACGACTCGTCCTCCTCTAAGTCCAACACCTCGGCGTCCGCGTCCCCGAAGATGTCCGGCACCGTCACCGTCTTCGCCGCCGCCTCGCTCAAGGAGTCGTTCACGACCCTGGGCAAGGAGTTCGAGACGGCGCACCCGGGTACCAAGGTCACCTTCAACTTCGCCGGCAGCGACGCCCTCGCCGCGAGCATCACCAGCGGTGCCCCGGCCGATGTGTTCGCCGCCGCGAGCCCCAAGACCATGGCGATCGTCACGGACAAGGGGGACGGCGTCGGCACCCCGGCCACGTTCGTCCGCAACCAGCTGGAGATCGCCACCCTGCCGGGCAACCCCGACAAGGTGGCCTCCCTGAAGGACCTCACCAAGTCCGGCCTCAAGGTCGTGCTCTGCGACAAGACGGTGCCGTGCGGCGCCGCGGCCCAAAAGGCGCTGACGGCAAGCAAGTTGAAGCTCACCCCGGTGTCGTACGAGGAGGACGTCAAGTCCGCCCTCAACAAGGTGGTGCTGAAGGAGGCCGACGCGGCGGTCGTCTACAAGACCGACGTGCACGCGGCCGGCAGCAAGGTGGAGGGCGTCGAGTTCCCCGAGTCCGCCGACGCCATCAACGACTACCCGATCGTCCTCCTGAAGAACGCGCCCAACGCCGTCGCCGCCAAGGCGTTCATCGCGCTGGTGCAGTCCGCCGAGGGCCAGAAGGTGCTGTCCGCGGCGGGCTTCCTCAAGCCGTGACCCAACTCGACACCTCCGACGCCGCGGCCGAGACCCTGAAGGGCGGCCCGCGGCGTCGCCGCGTCCGGATGCCCGGGCACGGGGTGCCGTTGCCCCTGCTGGTGCCCGCGCTCGTGGGGCTGGCGTTCCTGCTCCTCCCGCTGCTCGCCCTTCTCGTACGGGCCCCCTGGCGGTCGCTGCCGTCCCAACTCACCAGCACGGAGGTCTGGCAGGCGCTCCAACTCTCCCTGCTGAGCGCGACCTTGGCGACCGCCGTGTGCCTGGTCCTGGGCGTGCCACTGGCCTGGCTGCTGGCCCGCACGGAGTTTCCCGGCCGCCGCGTCGTCCGGGCCCTGGTGACGCTCCCGCTGGTCCTGCCCCCCGTGGTGGGCGGCGTAGCACTGCTCCTGGCCCTCGGTCGCAACGGTGTCGTGGGCCAGTGGCTGGACTCGTGGTTCGGCATCACGCTCCCCTTCACCACGACCGGCGTCGTGGTCGCGGAGGCGTTCGTCGCGATGCCGTTCCTGGTCATCAGCGTCGAGGGCACCCTGCGAGCCGCCGACCCCCGCTACGAGGAGGCTGCCCAGACCCTCGGCGCCTCCCGCTTCACGGCGTTCCGCCGGGTCACACTCCCCCTGATCGCCCCCGGCATCGCAGCCGGCTCGGTGCTCGCCTGGGCCCGTGCGCTGGGCGAGTTCGGTGCGACGATCACCTTCGCCGGCAACTTCCCGGGCCGCACCCAGACCATGCCCCTCGCGGTCTACCTCGCCCTCCAGAACGACCCGGAAGCGGCGATCGCCCTCAGCCTGGTCCTCCTGGCCGTTTCGATCGCGGTCCTGGCAGGACTTCGGGACCGCTGGATGACCACCTCATGAGCTACCTCATCACCACACCTGACAAGGGCCTCGACGCCCATCTCGTCGTGGACCGCGGCACCTTCCGCCTGGACGTCGAGCTGGCCGCCGCACCGGGAGACGTGGTCGCCCTCCTCGGCCCCAACGGCGCGGGCAAGACAACCGCGTTGCGAGCCCTGGCCGGCCTGGTCGGCCTGACGGACGGTCATCTACGGCTGGACGGCACGGAGTTGGACCGTATGCCCCCGGAGTCCCGCCCGGTGGGAGTCGTCTTCCAGGACTACCTCCTCTTCCCGCACCTCACCGCACTCGACAACGTCGGTTTCGGCCCGCGCTGCCAGGGCGCGACCAAGGCGGAGTCCCGGGCCATCGCCGCCGAGTGGCTGGAGAGGATGGGCCTCACCGAGCACGCGAGCGCCAAGCCCCGGGGACTCTCCGGCGGCCAGGCTCAACGCGTGGCCGTGGCAAGGGCGTTGGCGACCCACCCACGCCTCCTGCTCCTCGACGAACCCCTGGCCGCCCTGGACGCCCGCACCCGCCTGGACGTACGGGCCCAACTCCGCCGCCATCTCGCGGAGTTCGAAGCGGTAGCCGTCCTGGTCACCCACGACCCCCTGGACGCCATGGTGTTGGCCGACCGGCTGGTGGTGATCGAGCACGGCACGATCGTCCAGCAGGGCACCCCCGCCGACATCGCCCGCCACCCGCGCACGGACTACATCGCCCAACTCGTCGGCCTCAACCTCTACAAGGGCAGCGCCGACGGCCACACGGTCACACTCGACACCGGCCCCACGATCACCACCACGGAGGACCTGACCGGCGAGGTGTTCGTGGCGTTCCCACCAAGCGCGGTGACTCTCTTCCGAGACCGCCCGACCGGCGCCAGCGCCCGCAACCTCTGGCACTGCGAGGTAGCGGGCCTGGAAACCCACGGCGACCAGATCCGCGTCGACCTGACCGGCGAACTCCCCCTGGCAGCAGACCTGACGACACCGGCAGCAGCCGAACTGGACCTGCATCAGGGGGCGTCGGTCTGGGCCGCCGTCAAGGCAACCCAGACCCACTCATATCCAACCTGAGCCAGAGCGCTCCTTCAGGACGCGGGGCTGTATCAATTTGTGGCTCCGCCACGGGGCGCGCCCAGCCGCAACGGACCCGCAGCCGAACTCCGAGCCTCAGTCCTCGTACGCATCCAACGGCGGGCAGGAACAAACAAGGTTCCTGTCCCCAAAGGCCTGGTCGATCCGCCGCACAGGCGGCCAGTACTTGTCGGCAACGGAAACACCCGCCGGGAAGACAGCCTCCTCGCGCGAGTAGGCGTGCCCCCACTCCCCACCCAACGCGGCAGCGGTGTGCGGCGCGTTCCGCAGCGGGTTGTCCTCGGCCGGCCACTCCCCCGCGCCGACCTTCTCGATCTCTCCGCGAATCGCGATCATCGCCTCGCAGAACCGGTCCAGCTCGATCAGGTCCTCGGACTCGGTCGGCTCGATCATCAGCGTGCCGGCCACCGGGAACGACATGGTCGGCGCGTGGAAGCCGTAGTCGATGAGCCGCTTGGCGATGTCGTCGACGGAGACACCGGTCGCCTTGCTGATCGGCCGCAGATCGATGATGCACTCGTGCGCGACGAGCCCGCCGGGCCCGGTGTAGAGCACGGGGTAGTGCGGTTCGAGCCGCTTGGCGATGTAGTTGGCGCTGAGGACCGCCACCTGCGTGGCGCGCTTCAGCCCCTCGCCGCCCATGAGCCGGACGTACGCCCAGGAGATCGGCAGAATCCCGGCCGAGCCCCAGGGAGCAGCGGAGATCGGCCCAACTCCCGTCTCAGGACCGGCCGCAGGCTGCAAGGGATGGTTCGGCAGATACGGCGCCAGGTGCGAGCGCACGCCCACCGGCCCGACACCCGGCCCACCCCCACCGTGCGGAATGCAGAACGTCTTGTGCAGATTCAGATGCGAGACATCGCCGCCGAAGTGCCCCGGCTTGGCAAGCCCCACAAGGGCGTTGAGGTTGGCGCCGTCGACGTAGACCTGCCCGCCCGCCTCGTGGACCTGCGCGCAGATGTCGGCGACGTGCTCCTCGAACACCCCGTGCGTGGACGGGTAGGTGATCATCAGCACCGACAGCTCGTCGCGGTACTGCTCGATCTTCGCCCGCAGGTCCTCGACGTCGATCTCGCCGTCCTCGGCGGTCTTCACGACGACGACCTTCATCCCGGCCATCACGGCACTCGCGGCATTCGTGCCGTGCGCGGAGGACGGGATCAGACACACGGTCCGCTGCTCGTCACCGTTGGCCCGGTGGTACCCACGCACCGCCAGCAGTCCGGCCAACTCGCCCTGCGAACCGGCGTTGGGCTGCAGCGACACCTTGTCGTACCCGGTGACCTCGGCCAGCCGCTCCTCCAACTCCCTGATGAGCGTGAGGTATCCCTGCGCCTGCTCGGCGGGCGCGAAGGGGTGCAGCTGCCCGAACTCGGGCCAGGTGACCGGCTCCATCTCGGTGGTCGCGTTGAGCTTCATCGTGCAGGAGCCCAGCGGGATCATGCCCCGGTCTAGCGCGTAGTCCCGGTCGGCCAGCTTGCGCAGGTAGCGCAGCATCGCGGTCTCGGAACGGTGGTCCCGGAAGACGGGGTGCGTGAGGTACGCGTCGTTCCGCAGCAGCGCCTCGGGCAGCGTGTCCTCAGCGGTCGCGTCGAGCGCCTCGATGTCCCCTTCGACCCCGAACGCGGCCCATACGGCGGCCAGTTGGGCGCGGGTGGTGGTCTCGTCGCAGGCGATGGACACCTGGTCCGCGTCCACGAGGTGGAGGTTGACCCCGTCCTCGCGGGCGGCGGCGACGGCCTCGGCGGCCCGGCCGGGAACGCGCGCGGTCAGCGTGTCGAAGTAGCCGCCGTGGACAACCTCGACACCGCCGGCGGTGAGCCCGGCGGCGAGGATCGTGGCGTACCGGTGCGTCCGCCGCGCGATGCCCTTGAGCCCCTCGGGCCCGTGGTAGACGGCGTACATGCCGGCCATGACGGCGAGGAGCACCTGGGCGGTGCAGATGTTGCTGGTGGCCTTCTCGCGGCGGATGTGCTGTTCGCGGGTCTGCAGGGCGAGGCGGTAGGCCTTGTGTCCGTCGGCGTCGACGGAGACGCCCACGAGCCGCCCGGGCAGGCTGCGCGCGAACTTCTCGTGCACGGCCATGTATCCGGCGTGCGGCCCGCCGAAGCCCATCGGCACCCCGAAGCGTTGCGTCGTACCGACCGCGATGTCCGCGCCCAGCTCGCCGGGCGACTTGAGCAGCGTGAGCGCGAGGAGATCGGCGGCGACGGTGACGAGGGCGCCGAGCGCGTGGGCCTGCTCGATCAGCGGCTTGATGTCGCGTACGGCACCGGAGGCGCCCGGGTACTGCACGAGCACGCCGTTGATCTCGCGCTCGGCGATGTCGGCCGGGATGCCGTCGCTGAGGTCGGCGACGACGACCTCGACACCGGCCGGCTCGGCGCGGGTCTCGATGACGGCGATGGTCTGCGGCAGCGCGTCCGCGTCGACCAGGAACAGACCCTTCTTGTTCTTACCCATGCGCCGCGAGAGCGCCACGGCCTCGGCGGCGGCCGTGCCCTCGTCGAGCAGGGAGGCGCCGGAGGTCGGCAGCCCGGTGAGGTCGGCGACCATGGTCTGGAAGTTGAGGAGGGCTTCGAGCCGCCCCTGGGAGATCTCCGGCTGGTACGGCGTGTAGGCCGTGTACCAGGCCGGGTTCTCCATGACATTGCGCAGGATCACGGGCGGGGTGAAGGTCCCGTAGTACCCGAGTCCGATCATGGAACCGAGGACCTCGTTGCGGTCCGCGAGGGAACGCAGCTCGGCCAGCACCTCGGCCTCGGTACGAGCACCGGGCAGGTCCAGGGAATCGGCGTTCTTGATCACATCGGGGACCGCGGCGGCCGTGAGCTCGTCGAGCGAGCCGTAGCCGACCTGCGCGAGCATCTTGGCCCGCGCTTCCTGGTCGGGGCCGATGTGGCGCTGCTCGAACGGGATGCCCTGTTCGAGCTCGGAGAGCGAAGTGCGAGGGGTGGTCATTTTGGGAGGCCTCCTGGTCGGACACGACCTTCGAGGGCACCACGACAGTGGGGTGCCGGACGGCCTCCCCCTCTGTCATCTCAACCTGAGAGCTTCACCGGTCACCCGAGGGTCACCGGCTTTCACCGTCGGTGAGAGCGAGGGCCGTCGCCGGCACCCGCCCTGCTTTCCAGAGTGACCTCGTCCGTGCGGTACGTGGGCCTGAGAGATTCCGGGGAGGATTTGCTCCTTCGGCGCCTCCGATGAAGTCTGGAGGACTCTCCCGCACGGGGTCAGCAGCCGCTCGCCAGCCTACCAGCGAGCGGTGCAGCCGAGCTTTCGAGTGGCCACCGGCCCGATTGTGCTCTTTTGTAGAGTTTACGAATGAGTTGCGACCAGGAGGAGGGCCCGTGCAGACCGATATCGATCCGCGCAACCTGATCGGCCGCAAGGCGTTCGACCGCACCGGCGCCAAGATCGGCACGATCGACGAGGTCTACCTCGACGACGCGACCGGTGTACCGGAGTGGGCGGCCATACGCACCGGCCTGTTCTCCAGGGACGCCTTCGTCCCCCTGGAGCCCAGCGAGCTCATCGAGGGCACCCTGCACATCCCCTTCGACCGCTCCCTGATCAAGGACGCCCCCGACTTCGGCGTGGGCCGCCACCTCTCCCCCGACCAGGAACTCCAGCTCTACCACCACTACGGCCTCGACGTGGCCCCACCGCCCTCCCTCCCGGACCGCGACTTCGGCAGACTGGCGGGCTCGGACGACGCCTGAGCCGAGGCGGCGAGAGGGTCGGCGGGTCTTCGATTCTCCGGGGGCGGCGCCACCAACTGCCCTGATGCCACGGCCAGTTCACCCGCGTCCCGCGTCACCAACGGCAGCGGCTCCGCCGGCTCCAGCTCGGGATCGTCGGTCCGGAACGTCCGCACCCGCCCGGGCCCGGCATCCTCCGGCGTCTCAAACCGCACGGTGACCCGCCCCAGCCCGCTGCCCTGCACCCACCCGTGCCCGAACCCGGCGTGACGCACATCGTGGCCCGCGGGCCAGCGCCGCTCGACGGGCGCCGGCTGCTCCCCTCCCTCTTCCTCCTCCGTGTGCTCCTCCTCAAGAAGGTCGGCCTGCTCCCCCGCCGCCTGCGCGAACAGGTCCTCCTGCGTGTAGTCGGCGAGCCCGGAGACACCCACCCCCAGCAGCCGCACCCCGCCCGTGGTGTCCACGGAGTCCAGCAACCGCGCCGCTGCCTCCCGCACCACCCCCGGGTCGTCGGTGGGCCCGCGCAGCGTCTCGGAGCGCGTCAGCGTCGAGAAGTCGTACCGCCGCACCTTGAGCACGATGGTCCGCCCCGACAGCCCGGCGCCCCGCAGCCGCCGTACACACCGGTCGGCTAGGCGCTGCACCTCCAGGCCCACCCGGATCCGATCGTGGATGTCCACGTCGTAGGTGTCCTCGACGGACACCGACTTGGTCTCCCGCTCGGCCACCACGGGCCGCTCGTCGTGCGCGAGCGCCATGGCGTACAGCGCGTGCCCGTGCGCCTTGCCGACCAGTCGTACGAGCTCGTCCTCGCCCGCCTCGGCGATCTCGTCGACCGTGGTGATCCCGGCCCGCCGCAGATGGTCGCCCGTCGCCGGTCCGACCCCCGGCAGCGTGCGCACCGACAACGGTCCCAGCAGCGCCCGCTCGCTCCCCGGCTCGATCAGCACCAGCCCGTCGGGCTTGGCCCGCTCGGAGGCGATCTTCGCGAGCATCTTGGAGGCCGCGAGACCGACCGAGCCGGTGAGCCCCGTGACCGCCCGTATGTCGGCGCGGAGCCGCTCCCCGGCCCGCCGCGCGGACTCGGCGTCCCAGGCCGCCTCACCGGCCTCCAGATCCACGAACGCCTCGTCCAGGCTCAGCGGCTCCACAAGCGGCGACAGCGCCCGCAGCAGGGCCATCACCTGCTCGCTGATCGACCGGTAGAACCCGAAGCGCGGCACGAGATACGCGGCGTTCGGAGCGAGTCTGCGCGCCTGGGCCATGGGCATCGCCGAGTTCACCCCGAAAACCCGTGCCTCGTACGAGGCGGTGGCCACCACCCCGCGCGGCCCGAGACCGCCCACGACGACGGCCTTCCCGCGCAGGCTCGGCTTGGATGCCTGCTCCGCCGAGGCGAAGAAGGCATCCATGTCGAGATGCAGGATCGTGGGCGCGGTTCTCACATCTCCGATGCTGCCCTACGCCACTGACAATGCCCCGCCACGGCTCCCGCCGGGTCCTCAGACGGCCCGGTTGCGCCGCCTGGCCAGCTCGTCGGCGGGGTTGACCCCGAGCAGCGTCTCGCCGGTGTCGACGCGCTCCCCGTGCAGCTGCGACAGGGCGCTCTCGACATCCCGCCACACCACGCCCACGGCGATCCCGAAGACCCCCTGGCCGCCCTGGAGCAGGGCGTGGACCTCGTCCGGCGAGGTGCACTCGTAGACCGTGGCGCCGTCGCTCATCAGCGTCATGCGCTCCAGATCGCGGAAGTCGCACTCCCGCAGGTGCAGCACGGCGCTGCGGATGTTCTGCAGCGACACACCCGTGTCGAGGAACCGCTTGACGATCTTCAGGACGACGACGTCGCGGAAGCTGTAGAGCCGCTGCGTCCCCGACCCGTGTGCGGGCCGCACGCTGGGCTCGACGAGCCCCGTGCGTGCCCAGTAGTCCAGTTGCCGATAGGTGATGCCGGCCGCCGCACAGGCCGTAGGGCCCCGGTAGCCGATCTGCTCGGACGCCATGGCCGTCGCCCCTCCACTGCTCGGCACGGCAGTGGGTCGATGCGGAGCGTGATCGGCCGCACTGCCATGAAGCGGGTACGGGCCACTGTCCCCGAAACTGCGTTCCGGGGCACCCCCAGCCGTACCGTCGCCGCTGCTTCTCACGCCGACCTCCGTCCTTGACCTGCCTTCTCGACGGTAGGCAGTCACCAGGGGTGCGTCAACGATCGCCACGCTAGGCACGCCGAGTGATAATCACCCTAGGAGTGGTTTCCCGTACCCCACCGCGGGGAAAGGCTAGCCGAATGCTCTCGCGGCGGGCCGCAGGACGCTCTCACACGCCGGTGGCAAATGCCAGCATTTTCCTGCCGGCCGTCGATCTCACTGGCTGTTGGTCCCGAAGTCCTCGGGCGAGATCTGGTCGAGGAACTCGCGGAACTTCTCCACCTCGTCCTCCTGCTCGTCGGGGATCGCGATGCCGGCGTCGTCGAGCACGCCGTCGCTGCCGTAGATCGGCGTCCCGGTGCGCAGTGCCAGCGCTATGGCGTCGGACGGGCGGGCGCTCACCTCGACTCCGCTGGCGAACACCAGCTCGGCGTAGAAGACGCCCTCACGCAGATCCGTGATGCGTACTTCGGTGAGCTCCTGGCCGACGGCCTCCAGCACGTCCTTGAACAGGTCGTGGGTCAGCGGTCGTGCGGGGGCCATGCCCTGCTGTGCGAAGGCGATCGCCGTCGCCTCCCCGGGCCCGATCCAGATGGGGAGGTAGCGGTCGCCTCCCACTTCACGCAGGAGCACGATCGGTTGGTTGGAGGGCATTTCGACCCGGACACCTACGACATCGAGCTCGTTCACACAGCAACCCTAGGCCGTGCCCGGGACGTTTGGGTAGTCGGGCCGGGATCGGGTGACCGATCAGGCTGCCGTAATCCCGCCCGGCTCAGGGCAGGCGTACACCCAGCGCGGTCTGCACCAGCGCGGCGTGCAGCTTCACCGTGAGCCCCGCCAGCTCCTTCGTACGGGCCTCCGCGTGGGCCCTGGTCTGCGGATTGCGGTGCCGCTTCAGTGGGGCGACCACCTGGTCGACGAGCCCGGCCTCGCGGTCCGCCGCGGCCTTCATGGCGCGCAGGTGCCGGGGTTCGATCCCGAACCGCCCCAACTCCAGGACGAGCCCGGCCACGGTGACGGCTTCCGCGTCGTACACGCCGTCCGGCAGTGGAGCGATGAGTCCGTACGACTCCCACTCGTCGAGCTCCTGCTCACCGATCCCGGCGGCGGCCAGCAGCTCGGCCCGCCCGATCCGGGCCGCCGTGGGGCCCTCCACGGGCTCCAGGACGACTTCGCCGTCCCGTTGACGGCCTACGGTGGGCAGCGGGGCGGCCTCTCCGCGCTCCATGGCTTCGAGGTGCTCGCGGATCACCTTGAGCGGCAGATAGTGG
Organism: Streptomyces sp. NPDC001100; assembly: GCF_053598575.1. Taxonomy (NCBI): domain Bacteria; kingdom Bacillati; phylum Actinomycetota; class Actinomycetes; order Kitasatosporales; family Streptomycetaceae; genus Streptomyces; species Streptomyces sp. NPDC001100. Next base: position 6,785 of record NZ_JBSFKO010000040.1, on the reverse strand, counting down.
TCCCGCTGCATCCGCAGAACATGGCCGAGGCGCTCGACGTCGGCGGGGCTGAACTTGCGGTATCCGGAAGGGGTCCGCTGCGGCTCGATGAGCCCCTCCGACTCCAGGAAACGGATCTTGGAGATGGTGACTTCGGGGAACTCGTCGCGCAGCGTGTTCAGCACCGTGCCGATGCTCATCAGCCCGGTGTCCGCGGCGGCGGTACCGTGCCCGGCACCGCCGCTCGGTGTTTGAAGCATGGACCTTCCTGGGGGAATCCCCCGGACACAGTCCGAGGGAGGGTCAGTAGCCCCGCTGGCTCGCGTAGAACACCAGCCGGTACTTGCCGATCTGCACCTCGTCACCGTTGGCCAGGGGGACCGAGTCGATGCGCTCGCGGTTGACGTACGTGCCGTTCAGGCTGCCGACGTCGGCGACTGTGAAAGAACCGTCGGCAACACGCCGGAACTCCACATGGCGGCGCGAGACCGTCACGTCGTCCAGGAAGATGTCGCTCTGCGGATGACGGCCGGCAGTGGTCAGCTCGCCGTCCAGCAGGAAGCGGCTGCCCGAGTTCGGACCGCGCCGCACCACCAGGAGCGCCGAGCCCAGCGGCAGGGCGTCGACGGCCGCCTGGGCCTCCGGGGAGAGCGTCGGCATCTGCGTCTGGCCGGTCACCTCGGCGTCGTAGGCCTCAAGACCGGAGATGGAGATCGTGGACGTCGTCTCGGACGCACGCTCCGGGGTCACACCGGGGCGCAGTGGCGCACCGCAGTTGGAACAGAAGCGGCTGTTCTCCGCGTTGCGGTTACCGCACCTCGTACACACCAGGGCCGACATAAGGGAAAACCCTCCACCCGTACTTGAGGTTGACGGTTGCCCGAAACCTATGTCGCCGGACTGCGCAGGGTCAACCGACGGCGCGCCCTGACCAGCGACCTGGTCACGGAACAGCGGACGCTGGCCCTCCGCGTCCGGTTGTGCGCGATGGCGAGCGGTCTGATTGTCGCCACTCTCTTTCGCACTCTTGCCGAACAACTTCGCAAACAACTTCACGGGCGATTCCCCTTGACCGAAACAGACCCGCCCGTGGGGCAGGACGAACCCTGATTGAACACACCGGTCGACCCGGACATCCTCACAACGTCCGTATCCACCAGACAGTTTCCACCACGCACCACCCAATCGGTGCGCCGACCCCCCGCAAGCTCATGCCCTCGCCGGACGGTCCGCATGCACCCCCGGTTCACCGGGAGGACGACCGAGCGTAGTCAGGCTGCTTCGCGGCCCGCAAGGCATCCACGACGATCTTGCTCGACCGCCCGACGGTAACGGTGGCCTGCTCCTTCTCAAGAGTCTGCACCACACCTCCAGGGATGTTGAGCGCCGGTTCGAGATCCTGCGGCTTGCCGATGACCTTGAAACGATAGGGGGCGTTGATCTTGTTCCCGTCGACGCTCACGCTCTTGTCGGAGTCCGTCAGATAGGTGCCGGCCACCACACGGACGCCGTTCACCTGGATCGCCTCCGCGCCGGCCGCGCGCAACTCCTGGACCGCATCGAGCAACATGTCCGCCTCGACCGTTCCCTTCGTGTCATCGATGGTCATCGTGATGCCGGGTCCCTGCGCGGCCACGGTGCCCGCCAGAATGCCGAGTTGTTTCTCCTTCTCGGCGGTCTGCTTGCGGGCCTCCTCGGCCTGGTCGGAGCTGTTCTCCAGCTCGTCGCGCTGTTTCTGCAGACCCTGCTTCTCGTCCTCAAGACGCTGAGTACGGTCGTCCAGTTCATCGAGAATGCGCACAAGATCTTCCTGCCGGGCCCCGCGCAGCGCGCTGTCGCTGTTGCTGTTCGAGGCGACCTGCACGGCCAGCCCGAAGCCGAGGCCGAACAGCAGCACGGCGACGATGAGTTGGGCCCTACTGGCGCGCGGCGGCCACAGCCCCTGGACCAGCCGCTGCCGACCCGTGACGGTGGGAGCAGGCGTCTCCTCGGCGACCGGCGCCTCCGCAAAAGCAGACGCCGGTACCTCTTCGGGCAGTTCCCTGCGCAGCCTGTTCTCCGGCTGCTCGTCCTCGTTGCTCATCTACCTCACGCCCGGAAGACGTGCCGGCGAATGGCCGCGGCGTTGGAGAAGATCCGGATCCCGAGAACGACCACGACACCCGTGGACAGCTGGGCGCCGACGCCCAGCTTGTCGCCCAGGAACACGATCAGCGCGGCCACGACCACGTTCGACAGGAACGACACGACGAAGACCTTGTCGTCGAAGATGCCGTCGAGCATCGCCCGCAGACCACCGAAGACGGCGTCGAGCGCCGCGACGACCGCGATCGGCAGATACGGCTCGACGACCACCGGCACCTCAGGCCGGACCAGGATTCCGGCCACCACTCCCACGATGAGGCCCAGTACGGCGATCACGATGTGCCCTTCTCAGTTCTCGGCTGTGCTGTTCGTACGATCACACTCGGCGCGGCGGGCAGCCGGAGATCGCTCTCCACGGCGATGGTCGCCCTGATGCCGTAGTTGTCTTCCAGAGCGTTCAGATAGAGCCCGTCGGCACCGTTCTGGAACCGCGTGCTCAGACGCTTGCCGTCCCCCACCGCGAGCACCGTATAGGGCGGTACCAGTGGCCTGTTGTCGACCAGTATCGCGTCGCCCGCGGCCCTGATCGCGGACAGCGCCGTCAGCCGCTGCCCGTTGACGGAGATGGCCTCGGCACCCGCCGCCCACAGTCCGTTGACCACCCGCTGCATGTCGCGGTCGCGCACCCGCCCGGTGTCGGAGAAGTCCGCGGTCTCGCGCGGGTTGTCGCCTCCGCCGCTGCTGGCTTCCTTCGCGTCGTCGACGACGAGCTTCACACCGGGGCCGTGCACCGCGGTGGCACCGGACAGCATGCTCACCAGGTCCGCCTGGCCGCTGCCGCCACTCGTCTTCAGCGCCGCCCGCTGCCGCGCGCTCACGTCGTCCCGGAGCGTGTCGACGGTGTCTTCCAGCTCGTCCGCCGACTTGGTCTCTTTGTCGATACGGTCGATCAGTTCCTGGCGCTCCTTGGCCACCACGGGGGCGGCCACCCGCGCCTGTGCCGCTCCCAGCGTCACGACAAGGGCCGCCAGCACCAGGCCGGCGGCGAGACCGACCTTCGCCTTGAGGGTCTTCGGCATGCCGCTCGCGCCCGCTGCCTTCTTCCGGGCGGCTGCCTCGGCGTAACCCTCGTCGAGGCTGTGGTCCATGACGTTGGTGAGCAGCGACATGGATGCGTCCGGACGCGCAGGGCGCGTGGGTGTGCTCCGAACGGGGGGCTGCTGCGGCATGCCGCACATCGTCGCACGTGGTGGCCCGTACCTCCGAATGGCCCCACCGGCGTGCCGGACAGGCCCCCTTGGGGAGACATGTCCGGCACGCGCGCGTGGTCCGCGTTTTACCGTCCGGCGCTGTCCACGACCGCCGACCACTCGTCCAACAGTGCCTGCGCGGAGGCGTCGTCGGGCCCTTCGGCCCACAGATGAGTGACCGCCTCGGCCGGGTCCGGCAACACCATCACCCAGCGCCCGTCGGTCTCCACCACGCGTACCCCGTCCGTGGTGTCGACAAAGCGATCACCGGCCGCTTCCACGACCCGGCGCATCACAAGTCCCTTGACGGCCCAGGGAGTCGCCAGATCCCGCTTCAGGACGTGCGCCCGCGGAATCCGCGCATCGATCTGGCTCAGCGTGAGTTGCGTACGCGCCACCAGCCCGATGAGTCGTACGAAGGCGGCGGCACCGTCGAAGACGCTGCTGAACTCCGGGATGATGAACCCGGCCTTGCCGTCGCCGCCGAAGATGGTCGTCTCGTCGCGACCGACCCTGGTCAGGTCGTCCGGCGAGGTCGTCGTCCACTCGACCTGGGTCCCGTGATAGGCCGCCACCTGCTCGGCGATCCTCGTGGTGGTCACCGGCAGCGCCACCCGTCCACTGCGCCGCTCGGCGGCCACCAGGTCGAGCATCACGAGCAGGGCCCGGTCGTCCTCGACGATCCGACCCTTCTCGTCGACGAGCGACAACCGCTCACCGACCGGGTCGAACCGCACCCCGAACGCGGCCCGCGCGGAGGCCACGATCTCGCCGAGCCGCACCAGCCCCGAGCGCCGCGTGTCCGCGGTCTCCGTCGGCCTGGACTCGTCGAGACCGGGATTGATCGTCAGCGAATCCACACCGAGCTTGCCGAGCAGGCTGGGCAGCACGAGCCCGGCGCTGCCGTTCGAAGCGTCCACCACGACCTTCAGGCCGGAGTCGGCGATCCCGGTCGTATCGACATTCCGCAGCAAGGACCCGGTGTACGAGTCGAAGACGCTGGCCGGGAAGTGCAGGTCCCCGATCTCACCGGGGAACGCACGCCGGTACTCCTGCCGTGCGAACACCCGGTCCAGCTTGCGCTGACTCCCCTGCGAGAGGTCGGCGCCCTGGCTGTCGAAGAACATGATGTCGACGGAGTCCGGCACCCCGGGCGTGGTCCGGATCATGATCCCGCCGGCACTGCCCCGCGCGGTCTGCTGCCGGGCCACCGGCAGCGGTACGTTCTCCAGATCCCGTACGTCGATGGCGCTGGTCTGCAGGGCGGAGATCACCGCCCGCTTGAGCGCACGGGCACCTCGGGAGTGGTCGCGGGCCGTGGTGACCGTGGAGCCCTTCTTGAGGGTCGTCGCGTAGGCGCCGGCGAGACGCACCACCAGCTCCGGCGTGATCTCCACGTTCAGGATCCCGGACACACCGCGCGCACCGAAGAGGTGCGCCTGTCCTCTGGACTCCCAGATAACCGACGTGTTGACGAAGGCACCGGCTTCGATCGTCTTGAACGGGTAGACCCGCACATTGCCCTGCACGATCGATTCTTCACCGATCAGGCACTCGTCACCGATGACGGCGCCGTCCTCGATCCGGGCCGCTCGCATGATGTCGGTGTTCTTTCCAACGACACAGCCACGCAGATTGCTGTGCTGGCCGACGTACACGTTGTCGTGCACGACCGCCCTGTGCAGGAAAGCCCCGGTCTTCACGACGACGTTCGAACCGATGACGGTGTGCTCACGGATTTCGGCGCCGGCCTCCACCTTGGCGTAGTCACCGATATAGAGCGGCCCGCGGAGAACCGCGTCCGGGTGCACTTCGGCCCCCTCGGCCACCCACACGCCCGGCGACAGCTCGAAGCCGTCGATCTCGACGTCGACCTTGCCCTCCAGGACATCGGCCTGCGCCTTCACATAGCTCTCGTGAGTGCCGACGTCCTCCCAGTAGCCCTCGGCGACAAAGCCGTAGACCGGCTTTCCCTCCTTCATCAGCTGCGGGAAGACATCGCCGGACCAGTCGACCGGAACATCGGCCTCGACATAGTCGAAGACCTCAGGCTCCATCACATAGATGCCCGTGTTCACCGTGTCCGAGAAGACCTGGCCCCAGGTCGGCTTCTCAAGGAAACGCTCGACCTTTCCCTCTTCGTCGACGATGGTGATGCCGAATTCCAGCGGATTGGGCACCCTGGTCAGACAGACCGTGACCAGCGCACCCTTCTCCTTGTGGAAATTGATCAGTTCGGTGAGGTCGAAGTCGGTCAGGGCATCACCGGAGATGACGAGGAAGGCATCGTCCTTCAACGCCTCTTCGGCGTTCTTGACGCTTCCGGCGGTACCGAGTGGCTTCTCCTCATTGGCATACGAGAGCTCCATGCCGAGCTCTTCGCCGTCACCGAAGTAGTTCTTGACCAGCGAGGCCAAGAACTGCACGGTGACTACGGTCTCATTGAGTCCATGCCTTTTGAGCAGCCTGAGCACGTGCTCCATGATCGGTCGATTGACCACGGGCAACAGTGGCTTGGGCATGCTTGAGGTCATGGGGCGAAGGCGTGTGCCTTCGCCTCCGGCCATCACTACGGCCTTCATGTCGGAAGCGTCCTCCTCTGAGAGACGACGGTCTAGCCGACTGCACCAGTCCAGATTGTCCCGCACTTTTGCTCAGCGGGCCATCGAGCGACTGTTACCGCCCTATCGGCAAGGTCAGTCGGCCGTGGCATCCGCACGCAGCAGGCGGCGGACTTGTACCACGTAGAGGACTCCTGCCCACCAGTACAGCGTTGTACCCCATCCGGCGAACGCCCATCCGAAAATCGCTGCGAGTGACGGAAGCCATCCACTTCCGTCACTGAGCAACAGCAACGGGAACGCGTACATCAGGTTGAACGTCGCGGCCTTACCCAGGAAGTTCACCTGTAGCGGCGGATACCCGTGGCGCCTGAGGATGCCCACCACTACCAACAGAACCAGCTCCCGCGCCAGCAGCGCAGCGGTCAACCAGATTGGCAGAATCTCGCGCCAGGTGAGTCCGACGAGAGTCGAGAGAATATAGAGCCGGTCCGCGGCCGGATCAAGAAGCCGGCCAAGGCTGCTGATCTGGTTCCAGCGCCGCGCGAGCTTACCGTCCAGGTAGTCACTGACCCCGCTCAGCATCAGCACCAGGAGCGCCCAGCCGTCACTCTTGGGGCCTCCGAACTCGGGCCTGAGGATCAACCACAGGAAGATGGGTACGCCGACCAGGCGCGCCATGCTGAGGATGTTCGGGATGGTGAGCACCCGGTCTGTCTGGACGCGGGTCTCCTGGACCTCCACCCGGGGGCCTCCTGTGGGGAAAACGAGCCAACGATGCTCCCTGACCTTACCCCAACGCAAAAAAGCTCTGGCTCTTGGGCTGCGTGCCCAAGAGCCAGAGATCTAAAAGGAGTTCGGCGGCGTCCTACTCTCCCACAGGGTCCCCCCTGCAGTACCATCGGCGCTG